>NZ_JBQQCF010000063.1:0-26746 GCF_052245755.1 Mycobacterium sp. 4D054 | reverse complement strand
ACAATACCAGCGCACCGCCCACAGGATCACATCACCCTGGAAATGGCGCCACTTGAAATCCGTCATCGTTCCGTCCGTCCAATCTCCGCCAAGCATGCTCAAGCTTCACGATTTTTGCAACAGAGCCCACTGAGCAGACCTCGAAGTTCGCAGCTGGTGCCCGGTTGGGTCGGCCATCCTTTGACGCAACCAGCGACGTCGTGATTGCGCTGCGGACCGCGACGGCGCAAACCTCCAGGGACGCCCTCGGTGGACCCCAGGCGTGGCAGCTGCCGATGTCCCCTCTGGGCCTTGGCTATGTCCGATCATCTGACGGTGCGATCACCGGACCCGTACGGCTGTTCACCGCTGCCGATGTGGCGCCCACGCTGTCGTCTCGACTCATGACGATCTGATGTGCGTTCGGCAATTTGTGCCTGTCGGGCACCTCGGTCGGCCGTAGCCTTATATCCATGCCCGATGAGCAGCTCGCCGCGCCGCTGTGTTTGGAGTCGTTTCGCCGCCGCAAAGTGGCGGCGCCGATCAATAGCGAGCACGCTCAGTTCACCATCGCTGATGTCGCGGCCGCGTGCGGTCTTCCACAACCTGTTGTGGCGCAACTAGTTCCGCGCACCTGGACCGATGCGGGCTGGATGTACACCGCCGACCAACTGCAGTTCGCAGTCCAGATCGGGCCTGACGTGCGCGCCGGGGAGTACGTCGCGCCGCAGCAGGACTAACCAGCACCCGAAAATAGTGCACGGAGCACCCCTGCGGCAGCCCTACTGTTCCAACTATGAGTGCGACACCGGCCGCCTCCGGCGGCTATCGGCCACCGGTGACCCCGTTCGCCGGCTGGGTCCACGACGACCGCGGCCGACTCGTGCCGCTGGAGACCGCCCCGCATATCGGCGCGTTCGCCCCGCCGGGCACCGGCAAGACCCGCAAGTGGCTGGCGCAGTCGGCGGTGCTGTGGCCGGGCCCAGCAGTGGTGTCGTCCTCCAAGGACGACCTCATGCAGATGGTGGCCTCGCGGCGCTACGGGCCTGCCGCGCTGCTGGATCTGCGGCCTATCGCTGCGCCGTACTATCCTGCCGACCTGCGTCCGTACCGATTCGATCCCACCGCATGGATCACCGGACTTGAGGATGCTAAGGCCGTCGCTCGCACGCTGTTGAGCACCTCGGCGGTGGCGCTGTCGGGCAGCTCCTTTCGCGGCAGCGACCCCGGCCCGTGGGATGACCTGGCGTTCGCCCCGCTGACCTGCCTACTGTTGGCCGCGAGTCCGCAAGGGCTGGGACTGGGCATCGACTGGGTAATCGAGGCTGCCGAGGACGTAACCCTGCCCAACCCTTGGCCCACCTCGCCGCAGATGAGCACTGATGCCTCCTGGGTGACCGCGGCCGTCTGGTCGTCGAACCGCTACTTCGAGGCCCGCGTACGCAGCGTGTTGAGCATGGAGGCCAAGCAGCGCGACTCCGTCAAAATCACCGTGACAAAGGTCTTGACTGCCTGGCTGCAGACGATGGAACGCGACAGAGGCTTACCGGTCCTCGATGAGGAATTCCTGGAGGATCCCAACGCCACCATCTACCTGCTGACCCCCTTTGATGGCACGGTCGCCGCGCAAGCGATCACTCTGATGGATCAGCTGATCAACCGCCAGCGCGTGAAAGTCGCTCAGTGGGACGAATTCTCCCGGTTGGGCATGTTTCTCGACGAGATCACCAACACGCCTTTGCCGCGGCTGCCGCAATACATCGCCGAGTCCCGCGGCCTGGGGGTCTCGCTGTGTTTTGCCGCCCAGGCCGGCGAGCAGCTCGACGCGATCTACGGCCCGCTACAGGGGGCGGCGATTCGCGCTGTCGTTCCGGCGTCGCTGCTGATGTACGGCTCCCATGAGAAGGACCTGATGGAGTCGGCGTCGTTCTGGAGCGGCAAGACCACCCGCAGCCAACTGTCCTACGACCACAGCCTGGATTCGACGTCGACGAGCCGCACCTTCGGCAATGCCCTTGAGCCAGAGGAACTTATGCCACCCAATGACTCGTTCGCACGGCTGCTGATCCGCGGAACGCCCGGACGCATGGTCACCCTCATCGACTGGACCGAGTTCGTGAAGTACCTCGACGACCTGCGGGCAGCGCGGCTCCACACCAGCGGCGGCCGCCAGCGATTCAGCGGCCTCAACCCGGCGGCCACGGCATGACGACCGTTGGTAAAGAGATCAATTCCGCTGCGTCGCAGGAGACCTCGCTGCTGTCACCGAACGTGCCCGCATCCACGGCAACGGCTCTGGCGCGAGCACGCAGAGATCTTCAGCACGCAATCTTGATGGGTGTCGACACCCATCGCCGCCGCCAGTACGCCCTCTCGGCTCGCGATGAGGCCGCCACGGTGCTCCTGGCCCCCGATGCTAGTTCCCGACAACAGCGCTATGCCCGGGTTTATCTCGTTGCCGCGCAGCGCTTCTTAGACGCCTGGGCCACACTGGCGATGTGCGACCGCGGCGAGGGCTACCCGGCTGCCAGCTAAAGGTGTGGCGGGTAGCCCACCGCGCCGGGGGGCAGCCCCATTTCCGGTGCCGGGCTTGCCGGGTGTGACTGCTGACAGCAGTCGCTGCGCTGTGCTGGAACGACCCGCACGGAATCTGGAAAAATAGTGCACGAGCGACCCTTTGGGGCGTTTTAGGGTCAGAGTATGGCTGATCCCAGCGACAAGTTTGATGAGGTGCGGCGGGCGTGGGTCGCCCGCCACCAGGGGTGGTCGCTGATCCAGCGGCGCCGCGCCGAGCAGCTCGGCCGCCGGGTCCGCGCCCGTCAGCGCAGCACCGTGGCCGCCCTACCCGATCCGCATGACGACACCTCGCTACCGCCGCTGATTCTGCGCGCCGCCAAGTCGCCTACCTCTCAGGTGGAGCTGGTGGTGGTGGCGATCCTGGCGGTGTGTATTCCGTTGGGCTGGCTGGCCGGTGTAGCGATCAAATCTGTTCTGGTGAACCTGATTCCGCAGACGCTACGGGCATTTCCGATCGCTGCTCTGCTGTGGTCGGGCGTTGCACTCGGGGCGCCGATTCTAGCTCTGTATGACCCTGCACCGACGTTCGGTCAGATGGTGGTGGTGCCGTGGCTGTGTGTCCAACTGGCTGCGGCCCCCGTGGTCGCCGGCGTGTACGGCATCGCCGAGGGCTGGCTGGCGATACCCGGCTCAGATCAGTGGTGGCCGCTGACTCCAGCAGAGCCCGCACTGAGCCCCGAAGATGCCGCCGAGATTCTGGGGCCCTACGAGATCACCGGACCGCCGGTGGTAGAGCCCCGCCCGCTGCCCGATCACGGGGAGAGGATGCCGCGATGGTGAGCGCCGCCGGCGCCTCTGCGCTGCACACTCTCGGCTGCGACGTCGTGGTCGGCGAACTCCTCGACCAGGCTGCGGTCAACGCGCAGTTCCTCGGCCAACCGGTCATGAGCGGCGTAGAGACGGTTGATCCGATCGTCGAACGCGCGCAGGTCGTCGTGCGCGCGCTCGATTTCCTCGTGCAGTTGGGTGAGCAGCCGATCGGCAATGTCGTCGGCGGTCAACGGCGTCGCGGCCTGCTCCTGGAGCCGCACGTTTTTGGTGGCGCGCGCGGTGATGCTCAGCGGATAGCCGCCCAACAGCACGACCGCCGCCGAGCCGGGCTGCCAGCCCAGAGTGCGATCGATGCGCAGCAGCGTGCGCACTCGGGGGGTGTTCTGGGTATCGCGGTCGCGCACCGCGGCCAACGTGCTGAAGTTCGGAAAGCCTCGCCGGTTGGCTTCTTCCCTCGACATCCGCAGCTTGGCCAGCCGGGCGTCGACGAAGTGCATAAGCCGGGGAACGCCGTCGGCGGGAACCGTCATATTTCCCAATTTACCGCACCCGATTGGCAAAGTCGGCCAGCGAATTTTCACCCCCGATATATGTCATATGCCGCCGTTAGGTTGCCCGCATGAAGATTCTTCTGGCCCTGTTTGCCGTCCTGGCCGCCCTCGCGGCGGTCGCCGTTCTCGCCGTGGTGCAGCTCGTGATCAAGCTCGCCCCGCTTCTGGTGCTACTCGCCGTGGCGGTGGTCGTGGCCAAGGCTGTGCAGGCTCGCCGGCGTCCACCCCCGCCGCGGATGCCGGCGCTGCCGCCGGCCCGGCGGGTGACCCCCGCTGTCACAGCACCGCCACGACCAGTGGGGTGGGCGCCGCAGGCCCCCGGCGGGTGGGTGCTGCTGCCGGTGTGGATGGGGCCCGCGCCGGTGGCGTGGCGGCCTCCACCCACCGTGATTGACGCCGACGTGGTGGAAGGCGAGCACCGTGGCTGATACCCCGATCATCACCGACGAAAGCTGGGTCGATGACCTGATGGGCGGCCCCGACCCGGCCGCGGTGCCCACCGCCGCGACGATGCAGCCCGGCGACGCCGGAACCGACCTCGACGCTGGCCAACCCGAGCCCGAGCCCGAGCCCGAGCTCGAAGCTGAGCAGTACGACGATTCGGCCGAGGCTCCTACCGATCCGCGGCTGCAGTCCGGCGCCGGGATCGCTGACGAGGTGCCGCCCGTGCATCTCGACACCGCAGCAGCCTTAACCGCCGAGCGCGACGAGTCCGGGGCGGCCCGCGCCGACGCGGGCGCCAAACGCACTGCCGTGGCGCTGGGGGCGGGACTGGTCGTGGCGGTGAGCGCCATCGTCGCCGCGCTGGTCACCTTCAGCGACACCGATGCACCAGCCGCGCCCCGTCAGGACAGTCCGGCTGCGGCCGCGCCCGTGGCTCAGCCGCAGCCAGTTCCTACCTCCGCCGCCCCGACCGTCCCTCAGGATCAGTCCATTCCCTTCACCGCCAGCGCCCCGTGCGCCGCCGGGTCAACCTCAGCGCAGTCGCTGACCGACACCGCCACCGATTCGGCGTGGGTGTGCGCCCGCGGCTCACGCGATGAAGCCCTCGAAGGCAAGATCCTCACTGTCGACTTCGGCAAGAGCTACATGATCTCCGGTGTCGAGGTCACGCCGGGATGGGTGGCGAAAACACCTGGGGGACAATACCGATGGCTCCAGCATCGGGTGGTGACGCGGCTGCAATACATCTTCCTCAACGGCAACGTGGTCTCCGACATCTTCACCCAGGACACCGGGAACGCCCACGGCCCGGTCACCGCTGCGCTGCCGCGACGGGTCTTGGCCTCCCGGGTCAACGTGGTGGTCTTGCAGACCTCCCGCCCACCTGCCTCGCCACTGCCGGCCACCGATCCCGCTGCCCTGCCTGAGGCGCAGCCAGGGCTGGTGGAATCGCTGCTCGGCGAGGGTGGCGGGCCGCTGTCGGAAACACCGCAGAACCCTCAGCCGTATCCGGATCTGACCGTGCCCGACAACGGCAGCGACCCCGTGGACAACACGTTCGCGATGAGCGCACTGAAGTTTCTCGGTTACCAGCCCTAAGAAAAGAGACCACTGTGGCACTGTCGAAAACCTGGCAAGGGCGTCTCCGCCGATGGCGCGGTGGCGCCCATCGGGCCGGCGTGATCGCCCTGGTCGCCGCCGCGGTCTTCGGCGCCGCCGCGGGCTGCAAGGTGTTCTTCGCCCCCGATCGCCCTGACTTCATCGGGATCGCTCAGCGTGAACGCAACCAACAAAGCGTTGTCGGCGCGTTCGCCTCGGACTTCGTGGTGGCCTGGCGCACGGCAACGGTGAATCAGCGCGACAGCTTGGCGCGCTTCATCACCCTGCCCGAGCAGGGACTGGCGCTCCCCTCGACGCCGGCGGCGGTGATCACCGCGCCCCAGGTGGGCCCGGTGCTGCGGATGGGCACCCTCGATGACACCGAGCTCTACACCGCTGTCATCTCGGTCAACGAACGCCCCTACGCCTCGGCCCAACCGACCCGCACCTTCTACCAGGTGCCGGTGTCGCTATGGAACCGGCAGCCACGCGCCCTGGACTTCCCGGCCCAGATCAACGATCCCGGCCCGGGCGCGGATTTCGCGCTCGACTACCGCAACGCTCTAGGCCCCGACAGCCCGGTGTTCGCCGTAGTCGCCGGATTCATCCGCACCTACCTCACCGCCACCAACGGCCTGGATCGCTACGTGGTCGCCGGTGCCCCCCTGCGCCCGATCGGCGGCTACCAAAGCGCGGTGATCTCCTCCGCGGCCACCAGTCGCAGCGTGCCCGAAGCGCCAGCGCCAGGAGAGCAACTGCACGTGCGGGCCACAGTCGTCGCCCAAACCTCGCAATTTGCCACAGTGAATCTGGTGTACCCGCTGACGCTGGAAAATAGCGGCGGGACCTGGATGGTGGCGGCCATAGACTTAGTGCCACAGGTCGGCGGCCAATCAGAAGCCGATCCGGTAGCCAAACCACATAGCTAACGCACCTCAAGAAAGGCGAGACGAATATGGCAGAAAATACCGAATTACTCGCGGCGTCGGGCCTTTTTGAGGCCGGCAACAAGCTCGGCCTGGCGGTGCTGGGCTTCTTGGCACTCGCCGCACTGGTCATCGGCGCCGGATCGGCCATCCGCAAGCTCAAAGAGGGCTCCGGGGCGGCCATCACCGCCGAAATCGGCGCCATCGTCTTCGCGGTCCTCATCGGGCTCTCGGTCGGCATCGCCTCCGCGCTCACCCAGGAAGCCGAGGACTCCGGCATCCGCAACCCGGTCCGCGTCGACAGCGTGTGGGATCGCTGAGCGTATGAGCAACGACACCTCGGCCAAGATCTACTCCGACCAACGCTCGCTGCCCATCCACCTGGGCGACTCCGGCGACGGATTCACGCTGCCGTTCAAGGAGAAATGGCGCGCCCCCGACGCCATCGCCGCAGTGCTGGGCTTCGTAGTGACCGGTTCGCTGGTGACGGCCAACATCACCAACGGGGCCAGCGCGTTCCGCATCCTGATCCTCGGCGTGGTGATCACGGTGGCTGCGGTGTGGCTGCTGTCCAAGCTGCCCGCGACCCGCCCGTCGCTGCGGACCCGCGCCCACTGGTGGTGGGAAAACCTGCGCCCGCAGGTCATCTCATCGCACCGCCCTCCCCGTTAAGAAGGGTCCTGCCATGTCTGTGCCCGCCCCGCTGCGCGCGATCGGCAACCTGCGGCTGACCCCGCACGGGGTCTACGCCGACTATCTGCTTTCCGGACAGCCGTTCATCTTCCTCTCCGAAGAGTGGCAGGACCGGGTGGCCGCCGAGCACGCCGAGCTGTGGCGTGCGCTGCCGTCGGGATCGTCGATCAGTGGCCTGACGGTGCCGGTGGCCCCGCGCGCCACCGTCCGCAAAATGCTGTACAGCCACCCCGATTTGCGCCCCGGCGCGGCCGTACCCGAGGGCGTGTCCGAGGCGGCGCGGCCCTGGGTGCAGCACTGCCGCAGCTGGGAACCCACCATCGCCGGGCACCGCGCTCGCCGCCGCATCTACTGGCTGAGCCTGCCCCTGGATTACGGGCTGGCCGGGCGCACCCCTAGCGGCACGTGGCGGCGCATGGTCGACGCCGCACTCGGCCGTGACAAGGACACCGACTCCTCCATCGCCTACTACCGTGACCTGGCCGCCCAGATGGTCGCCGCGCTGCCTGCGGTGTTCTTTCCCAAACCGGCCACGGTGGAACAGATCTGGTGGCATTGGAACTACATCGCCAGCCGCGGCGCCTGGGATGCGCCGCTGCCGACACAACCGTTCAATCCCGACGCCACCCTGCCGGGGTCGGCGTTCACCCCGGTCCACCTGGACCCGGGTGCGGCTCAGCTGCGCGCCCGCCGCTGGCGGGCGGCCCGCACCGACGCCGACGTGTTCGTACGTACCTTCCGGGATCGCACCGATGGTGTTGCGGACTCCTATCAAGCGCTGCTGCCCTTAGACAGCTTCCCCGACAACGGAATTGCCTGGCCGCGCTCGACACTGTTCAAGGTCCTCGATGACCTCACGACGCCGAGCACGGTCTTGGACTGGACGATCAACATCACCTTCACCAGCGCGGATGTGGCCGTGTCGACCGCAGAGAACGTCATCGTCAACATTCGCGACCAGTACCGCCAGCGCGGCCGCCACGCATCGAGTTCCGACGAGCTGCTGCGCAAGCTGGCCTCCGGGCGGGAGCTGGCCTCAGAACTCAAACGCGGTAGCGCCGAGCGCGGTGTGAACGCCGCCATCGTCATCGCCGCGGCCGCCGGTGACCCGGATACGGTGAATCGGGCCGTCGCCGACGTCGCCCGCACCTACCGCGGCCAGAACATCGGCTCGAAACGGTGGCGCGGCAGCCAGCCCACATTGTGGCGGGCGTTCGCCCCGGGCGGGGAGCGCCGCGCCGCCCTCGACGAGTTCCGCAACCCGACCACCACCAAGCGGTTTGCGCCGTTCGTCCCGCTGCTGGCGAGCAAGCTCGGAAACAACACCGGCGTCCCGTTGGGGATGAACCTGACCAGCCCGGGGCTGCGCGACGTCGTTCTCCTCGATGTCCTCAACGCGCCGGCCCGCGAGAATCCGGCGAATCTGGTGATCTGTGGCTCCCCGGGCCGCGGCAAATCGCATGCGACGAAGAATTTGAGCCGCTCGTGGCTCAAACTCGGCGCCGGTCTGCATTTATTCGATCCCACCGACGCCCGCGAACACGAGACAGCGTTGGCCGATTTCGACGATAAAGTCGTCATTGATGTCAGTCGCATGAATTTCAGTCTCGATGGATTGCGGGTTTTTCCTTATAAAGAAGCCGCAGAACGAACCATTGACCATTTGCTACCGCAATTGGGATTGTCGCCATTGAGCCGGGGCGCTCAGCGGCTGTGGGGGCTGCTGGCCCCGGAGTCACGCGAGGCCAACGGCATCGGCAGCACCGCGCAGCTGATCAGATATCTCCGCGAGATGCCCACAGCGCGGCGCACCGACGCCGACGAAGATCTGCTCATCGGGTTGGAGGGCCTGGCCGCCCAACGCCTGCTGCGGCCACTGTTTGATGAGTCTCTGCCCGTTCCCGACATCGCCACCACCCAATGCGTGATCTGGAATTTCGCCGGACTCAAGCTGCCCACGGTCACCGAGGAATACCAGGCCCACCTGCATCAGCAGACCACCCCTGGCCAGCGCGCCGCCCAAGCGCTCTACGGGCTGGGCGCCGAAGTGGCGCAGTCGATCTTTTTCGGCCGCCCCGATCAGCCCGACATGTTGGTCGTCGAGGAGTGCGCAGCGTGGACCAACTCTCCGGGCGGGCAGAAGTGCGCGAACACGATCATCCGCCAGGGCCGTAAGGCCTGGACGGGGTTCTGCGGTATCAGCCAGCAGCCGATCAAAGACTTCGCCGTGCTGGAGGACGAGTTCATAGATCAACGACTGTGCTTGGGCTTCAAGCGATCTGACATCGCCAAAGCAACCTTGCAGTGGTGTGACCGCGACCTGGACCGCCACCCGGAGCTGCTGGCCAACTACGTCAACAACACCAGCCCTGTGCAGCTGGTCGACCACGGCGACGATGCGATTGATGACCGCTACGGAAAGGTGATCCCCGGCCGCGAGGGCGAAGCGTGGTTCCTCGACGAGTTCGGTGGCTTCGGCAAGGTGGCGCTGTTTGCAGCCCCGACCGCAGCACTGGCCGCCCGCTTCGACACCAACCCCCACCGAGCTCGGCAACGCAGCCAGGCCACGCAGCGATCATGACCGCGCGCCTGCACTACTGGTATCTGACCCACCCGCGGTGGGGCCGGCCGCTACTGGTGCTGGGCGTCCTGCACACGCTGGCACTGCTCGCGACCGTCACCGCGCCGACGGCCAGCGCGTCGACCAACGCGATGGTGCTCAACTGGACCGGCCTCAAAGACACCTACGGGGTGCCGCTGGGCAACTACTACCTGAGCCTGCCCACCATTCGCGAGCAGATCACCCAGGCCGGCCCCGACATCGGCTGGACACCCGATAGCTGGATGGCCTGGACGCTGCACGCCATGGAAACGATGGCGTTCAACGTCACCTCGGCCAGCATCCTCACCGCCGAGGCGGGGCTGTTCATCGGCATCATCGCGTTGGCACTGTGGCTGATGAAGATGACCGTGAGCACCTACTGGCTCACCGTCATCGGCGAGATCGCCCGCGCAGTCACCAACGCGGTCATCACCGTCACCACGCAGTTGGGCCTGTTGGCGATCGCGATCCCAATCGGAGTGTTCGCCGGGGTGGTCACCATTCACCGCGGCGAAGCCGGTCGGGGCTGGACGATGATCCTCATTGCGTTGACCATGCCGGCGCTGTCGATCGCGATCTTCGCCAACCCGGCCGGGCTGATGTATGGCGAAGGCGGGCTCCTCGAGTTCGCCCGCCGGGTCGGGTTCAGCGTCGCCCAGGCCGCCACTCCGGGCCATAACGGCACCTTTGACGGTGTCGGCTCGGGCGGGCAGGTCGACGCGCTGACCGCCAGCCTGATCACCCACACTGTGCGAGAACCGTTGCAGCTGTGGAACTTCGGTCAGGTGGTCGATCGGGTCGGTGGATGCGGCGCCGCCTGGTCGGCAGCCGTCAATCGCGGCGCACCCGATGGACCGATCCGTGCCATGCAGTCCTGCGGCAACACCGCAGCAGTGTCCTACGCCCAGCACCTCGACGGCACCAACATCTGGGTCGGCCTGGTGTTCGTTGTGGTTGCGCTGCTGCTGGGGGCCTTTATGGTGCTCTCGGGCTGGGCAGTGCTCAAGGTGTCAGTCAAGGCGATCTACACAACGGTGATCCTGCTGCCGACGCTGTGGCTGGGAGCCATCCCCGGTGCCCCCCAGCGTCGCGCCACCGCCGTGGTGTGGCAGTTCTTCCGCCACGCCATCGAGGTCCTGGTCTACATCATCTTCGTCAGCGTCATGGGCCTGGCGGTGGAGTCAATCGTCGCCGGCCGGCTCCCCGCACAACTGGGCGGCAACAACCCGTTCGCGCACGTGCTGATGATGGGCGCAGTCTCAGTCGCGGCGATGATGCTGCTGCGCTACATCCGCGCCGACCTGTCGGCCGAACGACCCGGACCCGGCCTGTTCCGCCAGGCCGGCAGTGTCGCCCTCGGCATGGGGATGCACGCCGCGATCGGCGGCGTCGGCGGTGCCGCCGCGGCCGGGGCCAAGGGACTGGGATCGCGACTGCGCAACCGCGGCAACACCCCGTGGGAGCAGATGGAGGCAGACGCGACCTCCAACGCCCGCCAGATCCATGGCGCGCCGCAGCCCGGGTTCGACCCGGTTCCCTCTGACGGGAGCACTCGCAGTTCCGGTGCGGGAGGCAGCTCTGGAGGTGCCGCCGAGCAGCCCATAGCGGGTGGCATCGACCCCGGCGGCGCAGCACACCCCGCCCCAGCCGGCGGTGGAGCGCCGGCACTGTCAGCGCCGCCGGCGACCGGCGGGGGAATCCAGGGCATGCTCAGCGGCTTCGACAACGCCCGCGCCGCAGCCCCGGCCACCCGCCACTCCGCCCCGGCTCCCAGCGGGTCTCCGCCAGCGACCTTCGAGCTGCCCGGCGAGGCCCCGGGAGGGCTCGGCGGGGCGGCGACATCCCTGCCTGCGATGGCCGACCTCCCCGAGGCGCGCTACCTCGACGAGGTTCCACCACCCCCGGAACCGCCGCACGACGACGAGGAGTTTGCACCACCCGACGACGAGCCAGGACCTTCCGCCGGGCCACCGACTACCGTCAATCCCATCACCAACACGTAGCCAAGCAGGGGAGAAGCGCCACCCATGACCTCGCCGACCGAACAGCGCCGCGCGTTCGACGCCGCGATGGACAGCTACCGCTCCGGGGACCGCGCCACCGCACTGGGCATCTTTACCCGCATCACCGCCGACAACCCCGCCATGTCGGACGCCTGGCTGGGTCGCCTGGCGTGCGGAGACCAGGAACTCGACACCCTGGCCGGCGCGCACGAGAACTCCCGGGCGCTCTACCGCGAAACCCGCCGCATCGGCCTCAAGGCCGGCGAACTTCACGCCGTGATCGTGGCACCGCTATACCTGACGCTTCCGGTGTGGTCACGGGCCACGTTGGCCCTGGCCTACGCCTCAGCACTCATCCGCGCCGAACAGTACGCCGCAGCCGCCTCACTGCTTGACCACCCGGCCATCACCGAGGACACCCAAGCCGCCCAATGGCGTCAATTCATCACCGCCACACTGCACTACCGCACCCGGCGTTGGCCGGATCTGCTCGCCGCCACGGCGGTGTCCCCGCCGCCGGAGGCAACCTATGTCCTGGAACCTGTCAGCGCCGCGGTCGCGGCGCTGACAGCGGCGGCCTCCGCCAGCCTGGGCCAGTTCCAAACCGCACTCGACACCGCCGACAAGATCCACACCGACAACCCCTACGTCAGCGCCGATGTGGCGCTCACCCGCGGCTGGTGCCTGCGCGAGCTCGGCGACCCCGACGCCGCGCTGGCCGCGTTCCGCGCCGCCGCAGTGGAGGGGCAGTTGCTGCCCGCAGCCCAGCAGGCCATCGACGACCCCAGCTACCGCCTGGTGGTCACCGACCCCGAAACCATCGCCACCCGCACCGACAAGTGGGACCCGGCCACCGAGACCAGCCGCGCCCAGCGCGACGCGGCCGCACTGGCCGAAGAGCAGAAGGAAGTACTGGCCAACGCCAAGCGCCGCCTCGACGAACTGATCGGACTGGAGGGCCCCAAAGAGCAGATCGCGGTGTGGCGCACCGAAATTCAGATTGATCAGCTGATGGCCGCGCAGGGTGATGAAACGTCGTCGACCGGTGAGAACCACATGGTCCTGGAAGGTCCGCCTGGGACGGCGAAAACAACGTTCGCCCGCATTGTCGCCGAGATCCTGTTCGGCTTGGGCAAGATTCAGCGCCCCGAGGTCATGGAAGTCACCGAGGAGGACCTTGTCGTCGGCTACGTCTCTCAGACCGCGCAGCGGATGAAAGAGGTTTGCGAAGAGGCGTTGGGCGGGGTGTTGTTCATCGACGAGGCCTACCGGCTGGTGCCGGAGACCGAGGGCCACAGCTTCGGCAAGGACGCCATCAACACGCTGCTGAAATACATGGAGGACTTCCGCGACCGGCTGGTAGTCATCGTCGCCGGCTATCCCAAAGAGATGCGCCGCTTCCTGGCCGCCAACCCAGGCCTGGCGTCGCGGTTCAACTTCACCCTGACCTTCACCAGCTACACCGCCGACGAAATCGTGGCGATCGGGCGCCACATCGCGGGCAAGGAGAAGATCGCAATTGCCGAGGAGGCGTGGCCCATGCTGCATGCCGAGGCCACCCGCTTGCGCGCCACACCGACCGACGCCGGCACCGCGCTCGATATCGCCGGCAACGGCCGCTACGCCCGCAAGGTGGTCGTTGCCTGCAAACGGGAGCGCGCTCGGCGACTCAGCAGTAACACTCCGGAGGAATTGGCCGCCCTGGCCGCCGCCGATCCGTCGCTGCTGGTGGTCAACACCGATGACATGGACCGCGCCCTGGCCTCCTCGCAGAGCGGCGATATCAGCGCCGCGCCGGCGACATGACTGCCCATAGCGGCCCGGCGCAGCCCTCGAAGCCTCACTTTGCCGCGACCTATTTCTCCGACCAGCTGGCCGCGCTCATCAAGGACAACCCTCGGGTTCGGATGCTCAATACCGGCCGCACCCGCACGACGAAACCGCTCACCGTCTACAAGCTGATCCGGGATCACTGCCCGGAATTCAAGACCTCCCGCACTCAGTGGTACCGCCTCTACCACGGCGAGCGGGCACCGCGTGTCGACGAAGTGTATTGCGTGGCAAAGGTGTTTGGTGTCTCGCCCCGCTATTTTCTTCCCGACAGCACTGAGTGAGGCGCCGCGATCACCAGCGCCAGCCGGCCAGCGTTTCCAGTCGGCGGCACCGCTCCTCGCTGAGCTGTCCATTTGGTCCCGGAAAATGCACGTGGGTGACGGTGTTATCTGTAGCGGTGTTACCGACGTGTGTGGGGTCAGAACGGGGGTTCGTCTGCGCTGATTGACCAGGGATCGGTGGGTGTGGGAACCGCGGCGTCGGGCAGCGGGAGGTTGGCCACGACGTAGAGGTTGAGGATGTCGTCGCGGTCGATGAACATGATCTGACTGCGTTTGGAGGCGTCCAGGGCGTTGCCGAGCCAGTTGCGGGCTGCTTTGGTGATTTCGCCGCCCGCCACCGATTGCTGTTGTCTCGTTTGTAGAGAACCAAGACGACTCAGATTCTGTCTCGCACGGACATGCTCAGGGTGGTGCTCACCGCGCCGGCGATTGCCAGCTTTCCGACCAGTCCCATAGGGGTGCGAGGGCGGTGCCGAGTGCGTGTCCGGTGACGGTGAGTTCCCAGGCGCCCGTATCGGACTTGGCGGTGACATTGGCGGCGGAGAGTTGTTGAAGTCGCTCGGCGAGCATGCTGGACGAACAATTTCCCATTCGGCGGCGTAGTTCGAGGAATCCCAGTGGGCCGGGTTCGAGTTCCCACACGATGCGCAAGACCCAGCGCTGACCCAGTAAATCCATCGCCGCCAGCACGGGGGCGTTTGCAGGGTCGTCGGCGCGCTGGATGAACTCGGGACCGCTTGCGCTTCTCATTTAGAAGCAGCATAGTTGCTTCTAAATCAGAAGTATTTGCAGGAGGTTGCATGCCCTCGGTACGTGATACAAAACGCCTGGTCGCGCTCGTGACGGGTGCCTCGCGTGGCATCGGCGCCGAAGTTGCAGTTCAGCTCGGCGCGTTGGGCTATCACGTCGTCGTCAACTTCCGTGAGAAAGCCAAACGGGCCAATGCGGTCGTCGAGGCGGTGCGGGCCACCGGAGGTTCAGCGTCGAGCGTGCGAGCCGACCTCGTCGACAAGGCTGCTGTGCTGGCCATGTTCGAGGTGATTAAGGCGCGATTTGGCTGCTTAGATGCGTTGATACTCAATGCATCCGGCGGTTTGGAGTGGGGTGCCGATCCAAGTTATGCACAGCGGCTGAACTGCGACGCCCAGGTGCGCCTGGCGCACCTGGCGTTGCCGCTGATGCCGAAGCGCGGGCGTCTTGTCTTTATTACTAGTCACCAGGCTCATTTCCACGGCGTGAAGCCTGTGCCCGCCGATTACGTGCCTATCGCCGTGAGTAAGCGCGCCGGAGAAGACGCCCTGCGCGGTATGCGCCCCCTCCTTGCCAAGCACGGGATCGAACTGGTCGTGGTATCAGGCGACATGATTGACGGCACAATCATCGTCCGACTACTCGAACGCCGTGATCCCACAGCGGTGATCGCTCGCCGGGAGGCAGCAGGCGGACTACCGACAGTCATTGAATTCGCACACGCGGTCACACGGGCGGTCAACGAACCCTCGCCCGGCGAGACCATCTATGTCGGAGGCTACGACTACCTGTCTGCATCCCACCTCGACTAAGCCGCTTTCTTCCCGAACAACATCACAACGGTTCCGTCTTACATCTAGAGATCTGAGGTCGATCAGATCCTGTCTCATGTGTAGCTGGCGCGATCAACCGGTGTGCTTCTACTTCGGTTTGCGCCAGGTGATGGCGTATCGCCATAGCGGGAGCCGCCGCCATGCCATGCCGGGTAGCGCCGTCGTTGCGATCTGTTTGACCTCGGTGTAGCTGTGCGGAAACTGCATCTTCACCGGGGCGTTGTGCTGCCAGTAGCCGCGAGTGCGGGACAGGACGTGGTGCTGCACGACCCCAACGGCATCGAGGGTGTAATCGGGCAGAGTCGAACTGCGGGCACACCCGATCACAACCAGTGAGCCGCCGGGGGCGGTGAGGTCAGCGAGGCGCTGCAGGCCGGCCGCAAGATCGGGGAAGTGATGGACTGTGGCGACTGCGGCAACCAGGTCATAACGCGCCTCGGGCAAGCCGAAGGTGAGGGCGTCGCCGATGATCCAGTTGACGCGAGCCGAGGTGCTGGATCGTGCGAGGTTGATGACCTCGGCGTCGGAGTCGATGCCGGTGACGTCCGGGATCCCCTCGGCGAGGCGGACGGCCAGCAGGCCGTCACCGGTACCGACGTCAAGAGCGGTCCGCGCAGCTGCCGGGGCGGCGTCCAGCACGATGTCGTAGTAGTGGGTGTTGTGGTTCCACCGATGTCGGTCGTCGCTCACCACCTCAGCTTGCTTGACCGTAAGAGACCAGCGCCAGCAGGATCGCGAAGGGTCAGCATGGGACCTGCCGGATCGGGGTGGGTGGGACGTCTGTGACGAGCGTATCCGGCCTTCCGGGTCCCGGTTGTCACCAAATTGCGCACCTACGCTGGGGGAACCGCCTGTCCGCGGGGCGGTTTCCGTGTCAGTGGGTGTCGGCGGCGGGGCCGTCGTTCGTGCTGGCGCTTGCTGGCGGTGACACCGGCACAAGGTGGCCGCGGGGATCGGTGGTGTAGCCGGCGGGCGGGTCCAGTGGCAACGGCACGATCTCGCCACCGATCTCGGCCGCGTAGGCCGCGGCGTCATCAGCTTCGGCGTCGGTGAACACCCGCACCGCCGCAGGCTTACCGTCGACGCGCACCAGCATCGTGAAGTCGGCCACCGTCACATGGTCGGTTCTTCTGCGCGGCTTCTGCACGACATGCTGGGCGGGGGCATCGCCGGGTTCGCTCACCCGCCCAGTGTGGACGTGGGGCCCGACAAGGGCCGGTCCTTACTTGCGGGAGAAGTGTTCAGGCCCGCATGTTGGCGAAGGGTCGCCGCCCGTAGTGGGCGCGAAACTGGGCGATCAACGCTGTTTCGGTGGCGGCCGCGGCGGCGTCGTCGGTGACGCGCCAGCCGACGCGCAGCTGGGCGTGGTCGCTGAGCTGCCAGATCCGCCGTCCGCCGCTGTGGCCCACGGGTTGGCCGGCACCCGAGCGGCGGAACTCATCGAGCCGTTTGCGCAGACCACGGCGACCGGCACGGCCAGCGTTGGCTTTCCCGATGTAGACGATGCGGGTTTCCGGCACCCAGAGCGCTTGCAGCTCGTCCCCTGCCACGGTGGGGTCTTTGCCTTTGAAGTGGCCGGCGGGGGAGGTGTCCAGGAACGTGGGCGGGTCGTCGGTCGGTCGTACGACCACATACACGCCGGGGGAGGTCGGCACGTCCGCGGTGGGCAGCTCTGCGAACGCCACCCAGCCCGTGAAGCCACTGAGGTCGATCGGCTCGGTCGTCATGGGTCCATACTGACGCGCCACCTGGTGGGCTTTGCCGCTCTGCCGCCGTCGGGCCGCGCGGGGCCTGTTGGTGTCCGGGCTCTGTCGCGGCGCGCCCATAGGCTGGCAACTATGGCTTTGGACTTCGATACCTCGGCTCCGCTGCGGTCACCGCAGAGCGTGACCGCTTTGGTGGAGGCGATTCGTCGCGCCGACCCGGGAAGCCAGGAAACCCATTGGCTGGAGTGCAAGAGCACGCTAGATTTCGGGTCCAAGGCTGATCGGTTCGCCGCGGCGCGCGCCATCATCGCTTTCGCCAACCGCGATCCGGTCAGCGCGGGCCGTGACTGCGGCGGGGAAGCCTATCTTGTGGTCGGCGCCGCGCCGGGCCAGCTCGTCGGCGTCGAGCGCGTTGATGCGGCCGCGCTGCACGACAAGCTGCGGCTCTATGTAGATGGCCCGCACTGGACGATGGACTACGTCGAGGTCGACGGCCATGACGTTGCGGTGTTCACCGTCGCCGCGCCGCGTCCCGGCGATCGGATTCACTCGCTGGTCACCACCTATGAGAACAACCGTTCGGGCACGGTGTTTCACCGCGGCGTGGCCAGCTCACCCCCGGCCACGCACCGTGAGCTGATCATGCTGCAGGACCGGCTGCTCCAAGATCCGCCCCGCCCGCTGGGCGAGCAGTTCCGCGACGCGGTGGAGCAGGGCAACCCGCTGGTGGTTGCCCGGCTGATGCGCGCCACGGTCCAGCAGCTGCAGGCGGCCCGTGCTGACCCGCAGGTGTTCCCGAACACGTTCGCCAGCCGCCAGCCGGTGGAGCAGTTGCGCCAGTACCTGGCGATGGCGCAGAGCTACCAGGAGCTCACCGCCCCGTTGCTGGATCACCTCATCACCGCATGCGCATGGCCCAACCCCGATCACGAGCGCATCTGGGCGGACACGATGGCTGCGCTGGCCCAGCCGGCACCGCTGAGCGACACGGTGACCGGACAGATGCGGGTCGGCGCCACCCAAGCGTTGATCGTGGAAGGCCGTGACGACCGTCTTCAGGCGTTGGCGCTGCTACCGGCCACCCTGGCGCTCTACGCGGGCTCGATCTCTGCGGTCCAGGGACGAAACTTCGGTGCCCTGCGGGCGCTGACCACCGACGCCACCGTGCCGTGGTCGCTCACGCACCCCAATCTGCGGGTCACGGTGATCGAGAGGGTGGGCCCATGGGAGGCGCTGTCGCGCGAGGACAGCTTGGCGTTGACGCTGCGGGCGGCCCAAATCGCCAGCGACGACGCGGAATTGGAGCAGCTGTTGGGCGACATCGCCCAACAGCGACGGCGTAAGCCGCCGTTTGTCGCCTCGTCGTACCTGTTCGACGCGCTGCAACCGCACTTCGCCGGCCTCTACGGTCTGCCGCGCTACGGCGAGCTGTTCGACGAGACCGAGATCATGTTCTCCCTCGTCGTGGCCGACCAGATGGCCCAGGACCGCGTCTTCACCCAGCCGTGGCTCGGGTTGTTCGTCACCGACGCCAGCCACACCGCCCGCCTGGAGGACAGTCGCTACGGAGCGGTGCTGGCTGAGGTGAACGCCGCCGGTGACGACTGGCCGCCGCTGCAGGCGGGCATGTTCGGCGGGTCAATACACCGCCTGTCGGCCGCCCTGCAGCGCGTCACCGAATACACCAAGCAGATGCGACACCGCGTCTTCTGACCAATCAGGGCATCGGTACCGGCGTGGTGGTGACGGGCGCCGCCGGCGTTCCCGCACCGGCAGCCGGGGCTACCTCGGGCGCGGGCAGGGGGGTGCCGGCGCTACCCGCGGGCGTCGCGGTCGGCGCGGTGGCGGGGGCGGGAGTCTCGGCCGGCAGCGGGGTTCCTGTGCTGATGTCGGGGGTTGTCGTGACCGATGGGCTACCCGCTGGGGCTGGGGTGCCGCCGGGGGCTACGGCGCCGGTCGGCAGTGGAGTTCCCGCGCTGCCGGTGGGCAGAGGTGTACCGACACTGCCGGGGGTCAGCGGTGTGCCCACGCTGGCGGGCGCGGGCGTCATGGGAGTTTCGGCGGCCGGCGGGACCGCTGCCGGAGCGGCTTCGGTGTCTTGCGCCGGCGAGCTGGCACTGGGGGTTCCCCGGTAGGGGACCGAGCCGCCGGCCGCGGGGGCTGGCGGTGCGGGCGGCGGGGTCAGCCAGACCGCGAGGTCGCGGGCACCGTCGTTGTAGACGACGCTGTCGGGCTGGGCGCCGGTCACGTCGAAGTAGATTTTTCCTGAGGTCTGCTGGCCTTGGGCGAGCGCGGCCGGGTTGACTCCCTGGGGGGTGGCGACCAAGAACAGCGTTCGGTAGGTGTCGCCGTTGCGGGCCCGCGCGTTGAGGTCGGACACGATGGGCTGAACGGTGCCCGCGACCGCCGTGTTGGTGGCGGTGGCTTCCCACAGCGCTCCGCGAACATGCCAGGGGATGACGTCGCTGCTCGGCTTGAGCCCGCTGATTGTCCAGGCCTGCACCACCGGCCCGTTGATCATCAGTTCGGCGGGCTGCCCCAACGTCACCAGATTCGGAGTGGGGTTGTCGGCCAGCGCAATCGGCGCGCTCAAGACACCGATCCCGGCGGCCGCTGCGGTTGTCGCCAACACGGTCGTGATCTTCACCTGGTGCACTCCTTGCGTCGTTGGCCGCTGGCTCCCCGCAGCAACCGGTCAGGTTCTGACGCTATCGCGCATTGGTGGCACTGTGCGTCACCAGATCAGAGTTCGAGGCCGTCGATGTCGCGCCCCCGGTCACGGTCGCGTTCGGCGACGGTCTCGGCGACGGTGGCCATCCGCTGGTAGGCCGCGGCCGCGGCCCGGCCGGCGGCGCTGTGTTCGCGCCATACCGCGCTGCGGGCGCTGCGGCGCCGCTCTTGGGCGATCAGCAGGTCGCTGACGGGTTGGGGGAGTAGGTCACGTTCGGTGCGCTCAGCTTCGGCGTGCATGGTGCGGGGCCGGTCGTCGTTGGCCAAGATGGTGCGGAAGTGGTGGGCGGCAGCCCATTTGTTGCCGCGCCGCAGGACGTGAATGTCAGCCCCGGCGACCAGGCGTGAGTGTTCGTGGTCGGCTTCGCCGCTGATCCGTTGGTAGACGTAGGCGTGGTTTTCGTCTTTGGCGCGGGTCATGCCGACGTAGGCCATGGCTCGGCTGGAGGTGTCGGCCAGGATGGAGTGGCACACACCGGGAGTGGTTTTGTTGCCCACAGTGACTCCCTGGGCGGAGTGCACGGTCACCGCGTAGCCGAGGGTGACGTTCTGGCGCAGGTAGTCGCCGTCGAAGACGACGCGCGCTTTGTCGGTGAGCCGTTCGGCGGCCACCCGATTGGTCTTTTCGTCGATGCCGGCCACGCGCCACCGGTTGCCGTTGCGTACTTGGTCGACGGCCTGGCCGACGGGGTGCTCGGCCCCGGGGTGCACGGGGATGCTGATGTCGTTTTCGCGGCTGATGATGATGTCGCCGACGGCGATGCGCTGGTCGCGGGCGGCCCGTACGGACGGCCCGTCGCCGACGAGGGCGTTGTGGACGCGCTGGTTGAGCGCATCGGCCATCTCCCAGGAGTCGCAGACCATCAGTGAGTCTTTCCCGGCGGCCCGGTCAGCCAGGTAGGCATCGCCGGCGTCTTTGGCCATCGCGATCGGGTCGCCGGTGTGCAGGCGGCCGTGACTGCGATACCAGCCGACCGCCTTGCGCAGGCGATTGCCGTGTCCGGACCGCAACGCCAGCGAGGCGTCGCGCTCCTCGGCGCTGCGCATCCGCCACACTTCGCCCAGGCGCTGCGACCAGGGCAGGTCCCCGCAGAGATGCTCGAACATGCCGCCGCGGGCTTTCACCGGCGCCAGCTGGTAGGGGTCCCCGACGAGCACCATCTTCGCGCGCCCGGCCACCGCGGCCGACAGCAGTTTCTTCAGCTCGGGGGTGCCGACCATGGAGGCTTCGTCGACGACGACCACGGTGCGCCGGTCGATGGCCAGATTGTTGTCCTCGATGAGCTTGAGCGCCTTGGCCACGGTCAGGCCGCGGTCGCCGGCTTCCTCCTGCATCGCTTCGTCGACGGCTTTGCCGGTGGGCGCGAGCACGAGCACTTCTTTGTTCGCCCGGTGCGCGGCGGCGCGCAGCGCCTTGAGTGAGTGAGTTTTGCCAGCACCGGCCGGGGCCTGCAAGGGCTGCACCAGAAATGGGGAGACGGCGATGTTGCGGATGGCGCGCTCTTGGTCGGCGGAGAGGTCCCCGAGATCGGCAGCGCGCACATCGAGACGACTGCGGTTGTCGGAGGTGTCCACCATGTCGAGGATGCGGGACTCCTCGAGCATGATCGCGTCGACGGTGTACTTCTCGTGCCCCTCGCGGTGGTGCGCTTCGCGCGGCGCGCTGATGCGCACACCGACGTCGTCGACGAACGCTTCGATGAGCGCGCGCGGTTCCCCGACCGCGCCGACTGGCAGCTGCGCGCCGACGATCTCCACCATGTCCGCGCGCGTGAACGCGGCCTTGTCGATGCGCGCTGCCATGTGCGCGATGCGCGCTCGGTCCAGGGGGGTGCGCGCCTGTGCGCGCCGCGCTTCGCGCGCGGCGAAGTGCGCGTCGCGGTCCAGATCCAGACCGCGCGCGTCGGCGCGCCACATCGCTTTGAGTTCGTCCCAGGCGAGCTGCTCGGGTTTGGTGGGCCGGGTGGCCTTCTGCGCGGTCGCCAACTGTGCGGCGGTCGGCTCACCGTCGACGACGACGAGGTTGTCTTTGGCCCATTCTCTCAGCCGAGTGGACCGCTGCGACCACGCCTTGATGCTGGCCGCAGTGACGCCGGCGATCTCGGCCATGCCGGAATGCTCGTCGACGGGCTGCCATTCGAAGCCCCGCTCGGCGTGCAACTCGTGGCGCAGCGTGGCCTGGTAGATGATCCCGGCGGCTTTGGCTTCGTGATACAGCGACTTGGAGTCGATCGACACCAGCCGCCCATCGGCTCTGACCTGGCGATTCGGCACGATGACGTGGGTGTGCAGGTGCGGGTCCCCGCAGCGGCTCGTCTCGTGCTGGTAAGCGATCGCGACCAGTCCGGGCAGCCGCTGGAGGTCTTTGTTGCTGGTCAGCGGGTTGTGCACCCGGGTGTACCCGGCGTGTTCGTGCAGGTAGGTCATCGCGGCTTCGACTGCTTTGACGTGGGCGTTCTGCATGACCTTTTCGGCCACGTCGTCGGTCAGCGATCGCAGCAGCGACACACTCTTGGGTGCGGCGAACATCAGGTCAAACCCGTGCACCCCGTTGGTTCCGAACGCCCGGCCGGCCTCCCCGTTGGGGGTCACGCCGTCGTCGAGCCACCGCGCCGCTACCTCGGTGTCAGCAAATCCGCCGTCGAGTGCGGCGCCGTCGAGTCCGGTGGCCTCACCGACGGTGGCTTTGTCGCCGACCACGACCCAGGTCGGGACGCGGGTGTCGCCTTCGGAGTAGTACTCGCCCAGGCCACCGCCGGCGGCCTGGCGGTCCATCGAGGCTTGCCGGGCCTGATTGGCGGTGTCGTTGTAGTAGCCGATGCTCCAGCGACTCAGCCGCGAGATCGTCAGCACGGTCGCACCGCCACCAGACCACCTCACCAAGCCGGACAGGCCGCCGCCAGGCGGCCGGGGTTCGGGCGCGCCAGCGCCCGAACCCGAGTATTGCACAACTTGTGCCAATGTGCCGGAAGTCTGGCGGAAGTCTGGTGGGTAGGAGCGGAGCGGAGGCGGAGTGGGTGTGCTGCAAGGGGGGAGGTGGTGAGGAATTGATGCCAGTGTGTGGTGAGGGGCGGGCTTAGGGTGAGGGGGATGGAAAGAGTTGGGGTGTGGGGGACGACGTGGAGGTGAGTGGGCTTGTGAGAGGTGAGGGGCGGGTCGGCGGCGCCGCGCGAGCGGCGTGGGCGCCGGCCGCGGCGACCTGGCGGTCGGTGCGGGCGTGGCGGCGGGTTGGGGCGGACCGCAGGGCGTGGCTGGCGCAGCTGTGTGAGCAGTCAGCAGCTACGGAGCAAAGGGGGTGAGAATGGGCAAGATTTGGGCGGCGCTGGCGGCGGTGGCTGCAGAAGGCGCGGTGTTGACGTGGCTGGTGGGCGGCCAGCTGTGGGAGTGGATGAGCGCGGGGCTCAGCGCCGGCATCAGCTATTGAGGCCGGAGCTGGACCGGAGGAAAAAGAGAGCCGGCACGCTGTCTGTCACGAGGACAGGGCGTGCCGGCTCTTTGGTGTCTGGGGTCAGGGTGCGGTGTGGACGCTGACGCGGTGGTCGAGTTTGAGCAGTCGGGCCAGTGGCGGCACGTCGCCGCCGTGGCGGGCGGCATGAGTTTCGGCGTCGGCGAGCAGGGCCGCGGTGCGGCGGTAGTCGGCGGCCAGGAAGGCGCATTGGGCGGCGAGCACGTAGGCCGCTGCGGCGATCGGCCGCGGACCCAGGTGCGTAGCGATGCGCTCGTAGAGGTCCGCGGCGCGGGCTTCGTGGCGGTCGGCGACGCCGGCGAGGTGGCGCGCGTGCGCGCCGGTGAGCACGGTGGCGGTGCGCTCGGCGAGGTCGGCGGTGGGTTCGGTGCGCTCGATGAGCGCGGTGCGCAGTGCACTCAAGGTGTTGAGGGTGTCGGTGTGCGTCATGGCAGTCCTTTCACGGGGCGCGGTGTGCGCTGAGGGTGATGTGCGGTCGGTGATGTGCGGTGCTGGATGTGCGGTGCACCCCGGGCCCGCGCGGTGCGGGTCCCGGGGTGCGGTCGGTGGCGCCCTAGTGGGTTGGGGCGGTGGCGGCGATGAAGGCTTCGGCGTCGGCCAGGTAGTACTCGGCGTGGCGGAGCTCGTCGGGGGTGGCGTCGTCGGCGAGCAGGACGGTGACGGCGTAGTCACGGGCCGACAGGGCGTATTGGTGGCGGCGGTGCGGGTCGTCGGCGGCGGCCACAGCGGAGTGGATGTCGGCGCGGGCGTAGGCCAGCACCGCCGTGGTGCTCGGCCCGGCGTTGAGGTTGCTGGTGGGGTCGTGGTCGGTGACGGCCCAGGGGTTGGCGGCGAGGGTCATGGTTGTTCTCCGTTCGTCTGCGGTATTTGCTGCGCCGGTTAGCGCTGGGGTTGCGGGGGACCGGCGGGGTGGCGCGCGCAACCTCGAAGAGGCCGTGACGGGCGGAGCAGGGTTTTCGGCCCGCGAGCGGCAGCGAGCTTGGTAGGGCCGAAAAGGTCACTCGGCCTGCGGAGTTCGGCGCGGGTGTGGGTTGCGCGTGACGGGGCCTCGTCGGTCACACTGGGCGACCCAGCTGAACGGTTAAAGGTGAGGGGCTACGGACCACGCCCGCCGCAGGCGGGCATCCGCCGGTCGCACCTAGTGCGCCGGCGACCGCGTACCGGAAGACACCACACCAGCCGGTGCCCGCACCCTGCGCGGACACCGGCCGGGGGGCGGCGGGTTAAGTGCCGGGGTGGGTGTCGGTGAGGACGCGGCGGATCAGGGCGGGCTCGATGCCCGATTCGAGGGCGGCCAGGAGCATGGCGGCCAGGGTGGGCGGTTCGTCGCCGGCGTCGGTGGCCTCGGTGATGGCGATGTCGGCGGCGATTCCGGCGCGGACGGTGTCGTTGATCAGGCAGTAGCAGACTGCGGCGATGGTGAGCGCTTCGGTGCGGGGGCGCCCGCGCAGTTGGCGGGCGATGTGGGTCCACACGTTGGTGGCGGCACGCTCGTGGTCGAGGGCGAGGTGCAGCATCGCGTCGCGGAGGGCGGGGTGGCTGGTGATGAGGATGCCGGCGCGGGTGGACAGGGTGGCGCTGATGTAGCGGCTGGCTCCGGTGAGAGCGTCGGTGATGTCCTCCATGGTGGTGGTTACCAGGACGGCGTGGTCTCCGACGGCGACGGCGGGGGCGGGGGTGATGGGGTCGAACTCGCGCACGAGGTCCTCGCGGTGGGCGGTGAGGATCGCGCCGTCGTGGATGCGCTGCGCGGTCAGCAGCGAGTCGGTGTAGGGGTAGGTGGTTCCGGTGGCTCCGGTGTCGGGGTCGATCCAGGTACCGGCGGCGGTGACGTCGCGGGTGGTGAGGCGGCGGCGGACGGTGATGCCGGCCTCGGTGAGGGAGTCGCGGATGCCGTCGAGGACCACTGCGGCGTGGTCGTCGAGCTCGGCGCTGCACACGGCCAGGAGCAGGGCGCCGTCGTATTTCGCGGCGTCGAGGTGGCAGGTGCGGGCGAAGCTGGCAGCTTGGCTGGCGCTGATGGTGATGTCGCAGCGGATGGTGACTTTGATGATGGGGGTGCCGTCGGGCTCGGTGCCTAGCAGGTAGACCACGACGCTGTTGGTGGGGGTGAAGCCCAGCAGGGCGGGGGCAGCGGCGATGACGTCGGCGGGGGCTCCAAGTTTGATGGTCATGGTTGTTCTCCGTTCGTGTACGGGTTGGGTGCGCCGGTTAGCGCTGGGGTTGCGGGGGACCGGCGGGGTGGCGCGCGCAACCTCGAAGAGGCCGTGACGGGCGGAGCAGGGTTTTCGGCCCGCGCGAGCCGGCGCGCAGCGCCCTGGCGAGCTGGCGTTGGGCCGAAAAGGTCACTCGGCCTGCGGAGTTCGGCGCGGGTGTGGGTTGCGCGTGACGGGGCCTCGTCGGTCACACTGGGCGACCCAGCTGAACGGTTAAAGGTGAGGGGCTACGGACCACGCCCGCCGCAGGCGGGCATCCGCCGGTCGCACCTAGTGCGCCGGCGACCGCGCACCGCGAAGACACCACACCAGCCGGTGCCCGCACCCTGCGCGGACACCGGCCGGGGGCGGCGGGTTAGGTGCCGGGGTGGGTGTCGGCCCGTCGTTCGGCGGCGGGGGTGTCGAGGCGACTGATGGCCCAGGGTGCGTCGTCGTAGCCGGGCAGTTCGCCGATGAGGCGGTGTTCGAGGGCGCGGCAGAAGGAGTGGGCTTGGCTGGTGCGCCAGCCGGGGTGCTCGCAGGACTGGTATTCGTAGCAGTGCAGAGCTTTGAGCAGCTCGACACCGCTCCAGGTGGTGTGGCGGGGCCGCTGGTAGGCGTAGATATAGGCGTCGTCTTCGTCGTAGCGGTAGTTGACGGAGGCGGCGTTCTCGTCGACAAGCATCTGTCCGACGGTGTCGATTGCGTCGTCGGTGAGCCGGCCTTCTCGGCTGGGGTTGTCGTAGTACCAGACCAGGGGTCCGTAGGGGTTGGTGGGCCGGCTGGCGGCCCAGAGCAGGACGTGGATGTGTTCGGGGTCGACGATGAATGCGCTCATGGTGGGTTCCTTTCTGGGGGTGGGGTTAGGCGAGGCCGGCGGCGGTGAGGCGGCGGCGGATGGCGGCGAGACTGACGGTGGAGTCGGTGATTCGGGCCCAGTTCTGCCAGCCGTCGATGGCCTGCTCGACGTCGTTGAAGTCGACGTCGGCTCGGCTGATGGGCAGGGTGTGTCCGTTGTCGGGGTGGTCGAACTTGGCGACGACGGCGATGAGTTGGCCGGTGTCGTCGAACCACCCGTTGCGGCGGAAGCGCAGTTGGTAGGGCCGACTGTCGTGGTCGTCGAGGAAGTCCCAGGCCAGGCCGTAGTCGATCTCCATGGTGTTCTCCGTTCGTGTACGGGGTGGGTGCGCCGGTTAGCGCTGGGGGTGCGGGGGACCGGCGGGGTGGCGCGCGCAACCTCGAAGAGGCCGTGACGAGCGGAGCAGGGTTTTCGGCCCGCGCGAGCCGGCGCGCAGCGCCCTGGCGAGC
>NZ_JBQQCF010000062.1:0-26890 GCF_052245755.1 Mycobacterium sp. 4D054 | reverse complement strand
CACCGGCTGGACCACCACCAAAAACGCCAAGAACCAGACCGAATGGCACCCACCACCAGGGCTCGACGCCGGCCAACACCGCACGCAGCTGGTCAATGGCTACCACCACCCCGAACACCACCTACTCGCAGACAACGAAGACGACGAAGACGACGAAGACGACGAAGACGACCAAAGAACGTGACCGAATCCGGCCGTGGAATTTGGCGACGTGAAAGCTGTCGCTGATCAATCGATGAGGTCGACCCGCACGGTGAGCAGATTGGTTCCGAAGGTGCGCACGCCGACATTGTTGTACTGCGGCAGTGTGCGCATCCGCTCCCGGGCATCGTCCTCGGGCAGCAGATGCGCCGTGCCGCGATGCCAGCGTCCGTTGAGCCGCACCCGGACGTTGGGATCGGCCTTGATGTTGCGGATGTAGTCGGACTTGTCGCCGAACTCGGAGACGAACCAGAAGCTGTCCTTGATGCGGCGCCCGCCCAGCGGGGTCGAGCGGGGCTGGCCGGATTTTCGCCCGGTCGTCTCCAACAGCGTTTGAAACGGCATGTGCCGCATGACCCGATTGGCGACGTTCTTCTGGAAGAACTTGGTGACGCGGTCACGCAGCGTGTCGACCATCGAAACCTCCCCGGGCTCACACCATCGCGGTGCGCGGAATCTTCCCTCCCATTGTGAGGGCACCGGCAAGCTCGCGGCTGGTGTCGTAATCGAAGATGACATGGCCGACGATCACGTCGACATCCCGTTTGATGCGTTGCAGCGGATTGTCGAGGAAGTGGGCGCTGGCGCCGGACGCGGCGAGCAGAGTGCCGATGATCGCGCACGACTCGTGCACGATATGTGCCGCCGCCAGCCTGGCCTGACCGCGCACCGGTCGGTCCACCGGGTCGCCCGCCGCCACGATCGCTTCGATCTCGCCGACGGTGTCGGCCAACAAACTTCTCAGCGCCCGAAGTCGGACGTGCGCCTCGCCCAGATGCATGGCTGCCACCGGCTTGTCCTTCTGCGTGACGCCCTCGTAGGCGAGGAACCTCTGTGAGAGGCGCTCGCCGTAGATTTCGGTGGCGCGTTCGGCGCTGCCCAGCGCGGGCATCGCCGCCAGCAGCGCCAACGCCGGCACCATCGGCCAGCGATACGTGTCGGCGTCGTGCAGAGCCGCCCCCGGGGCGGTACCGGTATAGATGTCGGACACCTCGACGAGTCGGTGCGCCGGTACGAAGGCGTCGTCGATCACCACGTCGTGGGATCCGGTGGCCCGCATGCCGTCGGTGTGCCAGACGTCCTCGATGCGGACGTCCTGGATGGGGAGCAGTGCCAGTACCGGATGGATCGTGGCTGGGTCGCCGGCCACCCGTGCGAACAGCGCGCCCACCATGATCCAGTTGCCGTGCATCACACCCGTCGCCCATGACCAGCGGCCGGTCAGCCGCATCCCACCGTCGCAGCCGACTCCGCGGCCGGTAGGTGCCAGTGGCGCCGGGGCCAGGAACGGACGCGTCGCAAACGCCTCGCTCTGTGCCTGTTCGCCGAACAACGCGAGCATCCAGTTGTGCAGGGCATAGAAGCCCAGCGTCCACGCACTCGACGCGCAGCCGTGGGCCATCCGGCGGACCGGGTCGAGGATGTCCGGGAACCGCGCCTGCATCCCGCCGAATCGCGCGGGCGCCAGTAGGTCGATAAACCCGGAATCCGTCGCGTCGGCAACGGTGTCGGCCGGCAACGTGCGCAGGCGCTCCGCTTCGGCCGCGCGTGCGGCGAGCCGGTCGATGAAGTCAGGGGAGACGGTCGAGGCGCCAGGCATGCGCGGAAATTACCATACCTTTTGGTATGTAAGGGTCAGCGGGACAGCATCAGGTCCAGGAAGCGCTCCCGCTGAGCCGCGGTGCGCGATTCCGGAGGCGTGACGGCCAGATGAAGAAACCCGATACCCGCCGCGAAGGTGGCCTGCGCCCGCATGTCGGCCTCGTCGCTGTCGAACCCGGCGTCGAGGAACGCCTGCCGGACCGCGGCGACCACCAGGCGGTCAGCGTGCTGCACGCTCTCGGCGACGACGGGGTCGGTGCGGGCCCACTCCCGCATCGCGCGTTCCAGTGCCCACTGCCGCTCACCCAAAAGCGAGGTCATCATCTGGTTGAGGCGTTGTCGAGGGTCGAGGTGTCCCAGCTGATCGAAATCGCGGCGGTCGCGATCGTGCAGCTGTGCCCAGGACTGCACCAGCGCGGCACGGAATGCGGCCATGTCGGGGAAATGCCAGTAGAAGCTGCCCTTGGTGACGCCAAGGCGCGCGCAAAGACGGTCGAGTTTGAGCGCTGCGCGCCCGTCGTCGGCGAGGACCGCGTAACCGGCGTGTATCCAATCCTCGGCTGTCAGCCTGCCTGCACTTTCGCGGCGCTTCGCCATCCCGGGGAGCCTAGTGAATCGCCGAAATGTGATCGCCGTCGCTCCGTTGGTGGGTGCGCCCCGCAGATTCGTTTCCTGGCTCGACGGCGCGGTGTGTTCCCCCACGTCGCGACGGTGATCTTCGCCGTCGTAAGATTCGCCTTCACGCACCAAGATGCGCTATTCGGCGTGGCCGGACTTTCTCAGGTCGTGGTCACATGCTTTACTGCAACCGCTACAACTGAAGTTTTCTCGGTCCACTCCGTCGCCCGTTGGCAGTTCCGGAGAGGTGAGACAGCGCGGTGGAGACATCGCTGTGGTGTCGGTGGCGTCTAAGTCGAACTGGGAAAACGCAGACAGGCCGCGCAACGCGGTACCGGAAGATGGATGGATTGACGGTATGAGACTTCTTGACAGGATTCGTGGGCCCTGGGCGCGCCGGTTCGGTGTCGTGGCTATCGCGACAGCGATGATGCCCGCTTTGGTCGGCCTCACCGGAGGGTCGGCGACCGCCGGAGCATTCTCCCGGCCAGGTCTGCCGGTCGAGTATCTGATGGTGCCGTCTCCGTCGATGGGACGCGACATCAAGATCCAGTTCCAGAGCGGCGGCGAGAACTCCCCAGCGCTCTACCTGCTCGACGGCCTGCGCGCTCAGGAGGACTTCAACGGCTGGGACATCAACACCCAGGCCTTCGAGTGGTACCTCGACAGTGGTATCTCGGTGGTCATGCCAGTCGGCGGCCAGTCCAGCTTCTACACCGACTGGTACGCGCCCGCCCGTAACAAGGGCCCGACCGTGACCTACAAGTGGGAGACCTTCCTGACCCAGGAGCTCCCGCAGTGGCTGCAGGCCAATCGCGCGGTCAAGCCCACCGGCAGCGCCGCGGTCGGTCTGTCGATGGCCGGCTCAGCCGCGCTGAACCTGGCGACCTGGCACCCGGAGCAGTTCATCTACGCGGGCTCGATGTCCGGCTTCCTGAACCCCTCCGAGGGCTGGTGGCCCTTCCTGATCAACATCTCGATGGGTGACGCCGGCGGCTTCAAGGCCGACGACATGTGGGGCAAGACCCAGGACCCGAACAGCGGCTGGAAGCGCAACGACCCAATGGTCAACATCCCGACCCTGGTCGCCAACAACACCCGCATCTGGGTCTACTGCGGCAACGGCCAGCCCAACGAGCTCGGCGGCGGCGACCTGCCCGCCACCTTCCTCGAAGGCCTGACCATCCGTACCAACCAGACCTTCCGCGACAACTACATCGCCGCGGGCGGCAAGAACGGTGTGTTCAACTTCCCGCCCAACGGCACGCACAACTGGGCGTACTGGGGCCGCGAGCTGCAGGCCATGAAGCCTGACCTGCAGGCGCACCTCCTCTGACGCAGAACGCAGTGACGAAGCCCCCGGCCCGGATGGGTCGGGGGCTTCGTTGGTCTGAGGACTCTGGCTACTGTGGCCGTCATGACGGAAATCAATGCGATGGTGGCGCATCAGGACGACGAGGGCGGCATCGTTCTACGGCATGAGGTGGTCGAGGAGTCCTTCCTGCCCGACGGGGAGGTCGACATCCACGTCGAGTACTCCAGCGTCAACTACAAGGACGCGCTGGCCGTCACGCCGAAAGGCGGTGTTGCCCGCTCGTATCCGCTGATCCCGGGCATCGACGTCGCGGGCACCGTCACGGCGAGCACGTCCCCGGAGTTCGCCGTCGGCGATCGCGTCGTCGCGCACGGTCAGGACATCGGCACGGGCCGGCACGGCGGCTATGCCCAGACCGCCCGCTATCCGGCCGACTACCTGGTCAAGCTGTCGTCGTTGAGCACCGCCGACGCCGCGGCCGTCGGCACTGCGGGCTTCACTGCGGCGATGAGCGTCAACGCCGTTCGCGCGCACGGGATCAGCCCGTCCGACGGGCCGGTGCTGGTGACCGGTGCGACAGGGGGAGTCGGCAGTGTCAGCGTGGACCTGCTGGCCGGGCTGGGCTACGAAGTGGTGGCATCCACCGGCAAGTCCGACGCTCGCGACCTGCTGCGTGACCTCGGCGCCGCTGAGGTGATCGACCGCGTTCCCGGCCCGGACGAGAAGGTCCGGCCCCTCGGCAAGGCGCACTGGGCCGCCGTCGTCGACTGCGTCGGGGGGCCCACATTGGCCTACGCGCTCAGCACGTTGCAGTACGGCGGTGTCGCCGCGATCTCCGGACTGGCCGGATCCGTGGACCTGCCGACCACGGTGATGCCGTTCATCCTGCGTGGCGTGACGTTGGCCGGAATCGACTCCGTGCTACTGCCGATCGAGAAGCGCCGGGAGATCTGGGCGCAGATCGAATCGGAGTTGACTCCACGTCATCTGGCCCGCCTCACTCGCGACGTGCCGATCCGTCAGGTCGCTGACGTGTTGAAGACGATTATCGGCGGCGGAGTGACCGGACGGACACGGGTGGTCGTCCACGACGGGTTCTGATCCGGCTCCGCGTCCGCGGCAGGCCATGGACTCAATCCGCTCGCTCCGCGTGAGGATATGGGCCATCATGAGCGGTACCTTCACGGAGACGGCAGGGGATGGCCAGCCCGGTAACTGAGAGCACTGCGTGTTGCGGGTCGTGTGGCAACGACCTGCGGGCGAGGTCGCGCTTCTGCGACCTGTGCGGTGCACCGGTTCAGGATCGGCGGATCAATGGTGAGCACAAGCAGGTCACGGTGCTGTTCGCCGACGTCGTCGGCTCGATGAAGCTGGCCGCGGAACTGGACGCCGAGCGTCTCAGAGAGATCATGGACGATCTCTTCAACCGTTGCGCGGGGGTGGTGCAGCGCTACCAGGGCACCATCGACAAGTTCACCGGGGACGGGCTGATGGCGCTATTCGGTGCTCCGATGGCGCTGGAGGACCACGCCTTGCGGGCCTGCATCGCCGCGCTGGAGATCCAGTCTGTCGCCGGGCAGCTGGCCGATGACCTACACCGACGCGACGGTGTGGCGCTGCAGTTGCGTGTCGGACTCAACACCGGTGATGTGATTGTCGGCGAGATCGGCACGGGACCAAGGAGTTACACCGCGGTCGGACACGCGGTGGGCATGGCGCAGCGCATGGAATCCGCAGCCCGCGCGGGTTCGGTGTTGTGCTCGCTGACCACGGCCGCCCTCGTCGAGCGTTCCGTCCGGTTGGGGCGCGTCGTGCACGTCGACGTCAAGGGAGCCGACCGGCCGGTTCCCGGGCGCCGGGTGCTGGCCGTCGAACCCGAGCGGATGGTGATCGGCCGCAACGAGGGCCTGCTGTTCGGTCGCACCGCCGAATTGGCCGAGTTGCACCGAGCGCTCGACTCGCGGTCGAGCCCGGTGGTCGCCGTCGTCGGCGCGCCGGGGGTGGGGAAGAGCCGGCTGGTCGACGAATTCGGTACCGAAGCCGCACGTCGGGGATTGGACGTGGTCGTGGCCCGCTGTGACGCCCACGCGACGCCCGTCGCGTTTCGCGCGCTGTCGCGGTTCCTGCGCGCGATGTTCGCCGTCGAGGGGCTGAGCGCAGAACCCGCACGTCGTCGCGCCGCGGCTGGCGCCCGGTTGCAAGACGTCACGTCCACGGACGCCCAGATCCTGTTCGAGGCCATGGGTGTCGCCGCCGTCTCCTCACCGCCGCCGCAGGTGGGCGTGGACGGATGGCGGCACCGGCTGCTCGCGATCATGGCGCGGGCTCTCAGAGCGCGAGCAGGGCCGACAGTCTTCATTCTGGAGGACGCGCACTGGGCCGATCCGGCCAGCGATGCGGTTCTCGCCGAGTTCACGGCCGCGCTACCGGGAACGGCGGCGATGTTCGTCACCACCTACCGGCCGGAGTTTGACGGAAACCTCCATCGCGCTGCGGATCTGGCGGTGGCGCTGCACCCGTTGGACGAAGCGACCGCGACCGACCTGGCGTGTAACCTGCTCGGTCGCGACATGTCGATTACTGCTTTGGCCGAACAGGTTGCTAGGGTTGCCGGCGGAAACCCGTTCTTCGTCGAGGAAATCATCCGCGACCTGGCCGGGCGGGGAGTGCTCGCCGGCGGCCGCGGCCACTACCGGTTGGTCGGCGATCCGGCTGACATCGGGGTGCCGGCCACGGTGCACGCCGTGCTGGCAGCGCGCATCGATCGGCTGCCATCGGAGACCAAGTCCGTGCTCAACGCCGCGGCGGTTATCGGACCCCGGTTCGATGCGGACGCTCTCGCGACACTGGTGACCGGCTCGGTCGCCACCCAGCTGGCCGAGCTGGTGGCGACGGAACTGATTGACCAGACGGAATTCATTCCCCGGCAACGGTATTGCTTCCGCCATACCTTGATCCGCACCGTGGCTTATGATTCGCAACTCAACGCCACCCGGGTTCAGGCCCACCGGCGCTTGGCGGCGGCGATCGAGAGCCGTGACCCCGCGGCCGTCGAGGAAAACGCCGCGCTGATCGCCACGCATCTGGAGTCTGCCGGCGCGTTCGCCGACGCGTGCCGGTGGCATCTGCGGGCTGCCGATTGGCTGCGCCCAAGGGATCTCGTCGCGGCGAGGGTCCAGTGGAATAGCGCGCTGCGCGTGGCCGACCAGCTGCCCGACGATCAGGACGGTGTGCTCGAGCTGCGCACCGCGCCACGCGCCATGCTGATCTCGACCGAGCTGTTCACCGGGACCGATGCCGAGAACGACCAACGCTTCGGAGAACTCCGCGAACTCGTGCTGCACACCGGTGACCTCAGGCCGCTGGCACTGGCGATGGCCGGCCGGGTGATGGCCTTCATCGTCAACAGCAGCCGTGTACCCGAGGCAATGCCGATCGCCGCAGAACTGGCCGAGGTGGTCGATCATCTCGTCGATGAACCTGCTTCCGAACTGGAGATTCTGCTCACCGCGACGGCGTTCGCCCGCTGGGCCAATTGCGAGTTCGACGCCACCCTGAAAATCACGGCCAGAAGCCTCGCCCTGCGCCTCAACCGTCCTTCGGTGGATCGCGCCGTCGCCCACGCGATCGCAGGACTGACCGAGGTGTGCCGGGGGCATCACGACCAAGGCGTCGAAATGCTGTGCAGTGCAACCGAGTTGGCGCGTGCGATGCCGCCGGTGCTCTTCTCGGCGGTGCTGCTGTACTGGGGAATCTTGGCGGCGATGGGCCTGCACGTGGCCCGCGATCTCGTCGACGAGATGTCCGACGCGCTCGAACGCGCAGAGTCGTTCGGTGACCGGTTCGGGATCATCGCCGCCCAGTGGACCTATGGCACGCTACTGCTCTGCACAGACCCGGCCCGCCGCGGGGAGGCGGTCGGACTGCTGGATCGCGCGAGGAACGGCATACTCACCGACAAGATCCAGAACTTCGCCATGGCCCTCATCGAGCCGCAGCTGGCGCTGGAGTGGGCGCGTCAAGGTCGCGGTGAGGAAGCCATCGAGGTACTCCGCGGGCGGGTCGCGTTGCACAGGCGCGACGCGGCGTTGTTCCATTACCCCGGTCCAGCAGAGGCACTGTGCGAACTGCTGATCGCGCGCGGCCGGCCCGGCGATCTCCAGGAGGCCGACGATCTGCTCGACTTCTGGGCCGAGCACACCCCGGGCACCGCGGCCATGGATCTCTGGACGCTGCGGGTGCGGGCATTGTTGGCCGCCGCACACGGCCTTTCGCAGGATCACCGCGCACTGTGCCGCAGCTATCTGGTGGCGTGCGAGACCATCGCGGCCGACGGACGGCTCGACGAGGCGCGCCGTATGGCGGCGATGGCGAGCGGCTGATGGCCACGATCCTCGCGTACACCTCTCCGGCTCTCGGGCATCTGATCCCGATGTCTGCGCTGCTGTCCGAACTGGCAGATCGCGGACACTCGATTCACGTCCGCACCCTGTCGGCCGGCGTCGACCTGGCGCGGCGGAGTGGTTTCGAGGCCGGCCCGATCGATCCGCGCATCGAGGACATCCAGATGGACGACTGGCAAGCCTCCAATCCTGTTGGAGCGCTGAAGCTCTCCATCGGCGCCTTCGCGCGCCGCGCAGCCTGTGAGGTCGCCGACTACACGACGGCTGTGGAGGAGGTGCGGCCTGATGCGGTGCTCGTCGATGTGAACTGCTGGGGTGCGCTGTCGGTATCCGAGGCCGTCGGTGTCGCGTGGGCCTGCTTCTCGCCGTTCACACCGGCATTGCGGGTGCCCGGTGTGCCGCCCTTCGGGCTCGGTCTGCGGCCACTGCCCGGCGTGACGGGCCGATTGCGTGACGCCCTGGTCCGGACCGCGGTGAGTGCGCCGCTGGAACGGCCGGCGCTACGGGCCATCAACACGATCCGTTCCGATCTCGGGGTGCGCCCGGTGACATCGCTGGACGACTTCCTGCGCCGCGCGCCGCTGCTCTTCGTCGCCAGCGGTACACCCTTCGAATATGCGGGCGACTGGGGCGGCGAAGTGCACATGATCGGACCCTGCGTGCCCGCCGGATCATCGCCGCCCGCTCCGGACTGGCTGGCTGCCATCGACCGCCCGATCGTGCTCGTCACGACATCGACGGAACGACAGTCGGACGCCGGTCTCGTGTCGACGGCCATTACGGCGCTTGCCCACGAGCCGGTCCACGTGGTGGCCACCGTGCCCGCCGGCCGACCGGAGGATCACCCCGGCGGCCCGAACGCGACGGTGCTGACATTCGTCGACCACGAGGCGGTGCTCGACCGTGCGGTGTGTGCGATCACCCACGGCGGCATGGGGGCCACCCAACGGGCGTTGGCCCGCGGCATCCCGGTGTGCGTGGTGCCGTTCGGTCGAGACCAGTTCGAGGTCGCCCGGCGTGCCGAGGTCGCCGGATGCGGGACACGGCTGCCCAGGCGCCGCCTGTCGGCGCCGCGGCTGCGAGACAAAGTCCGCGAAGCGATGACGCTGACCGCCGGGGCACGCGAAGTCGCCGCCGGATTCGCGGCCACGGGCGGTGTTCGGCGCGCGGCTGACGTCTTCGCGCGCGACCTACTTCAACTCGGCCGAAGTCAGCCCGAGTAGACGTCTGGCCACGACCAGCTGCTGGATCTGCTGGGTGCCCTCGAAGATATCGAGGATCTTTGAGTCACGCGCCCACTTCTCCAGCAGCGTCTGCTCGGAATAGCCTGTGGTGCCGGCCATTTCGACGGCCTTGAGGGTGATGTCGCTGGCCACCCGGGCGGCCTTGGCCTTGCCCATCGAGGCTTCCTTCGAGTTGGGGATCCGGTTGTCGGCCTGCCATGCCGACCGCACGGTCAACAGGTAGCCGGACTCCCACTCAGCCTCCATCCGGAGGAACTCCGCGGCCGCGGCGCTCTGTGCGTGCGCGGGCTTGTCGTAGGAGATCTCGATGCCTGCGTCGGTGAGGATCTTGCGCAGATCCTCCAGTGCGGCGCGGGCCACGCCGACGGCCATCGCCGCCACGATGGGGCGAGTGTTGTCGAAGGTCTCCATGACCCCGGCAAAACCCTTCTCCACGTGGATCTCCGGGTCGCCGAGCAGGTTGTCCTTCGGGATCCTGGCGTTGTCGAAGCGGATCACCGCGGTGTCGGAGGCCTTGATACCGAGCTTGTGCTCCAGGCGCTCGACGGTCACCCCGGGATGCTCGCGCGGCACGATGAACGACTTGATCGCCGCACGGCCCTTGGACTTGTCCAGCGTCGCCCACACCACGATGTGGCAGGCGCGCGAGCCGGCGGTGACGAAGATCTTCTCGCCATTGATCACGTACTCGTCGCCGTCGAGGACCGCGGTGGTCGACACGGCGGCCGAATCCGAACCGAAGCTCGGTTCGGTGATCGCCATGGCCGCCCACACGCCCTTGCCCAGGCGCTCCAGCTGTTCCGGCGTGGCGACCGACGAGATCGCCGCGTTGCCCAGACCCTGCCGCGGCACCGACAGCAGCAGCGCCACGTCGCCCCAGGAGATCTCCAGTGCGTTCAGCAACGCAGACATGTTGGCGCCGTTGATGTTCGACTTCTTGTCGTCGCCGCTGCCACCTACGAACGCGTCCGTGCCCGCGAACGAGATGGTGTTGGCCTCGGAGATGCCCTCGAACAGATCGGCGAGGGTGTCGAGCTCGACCGGGTACGCATGCTCCTTGAGGTCGTATTTGCGTGAGATGGGACGGATCATCTCCGCGGCGCCCTGATGGCCCTTCTCGATGACCGCCTGGAGCTTCTTCGGCATTTCCAGATTGATCGCCATGATCTTCAAGCCTTCCTAGAGGACACTTCGGTCAGAGAACGACGACGCCTTCGGCGACGCCGACGGCCCGCAGGTCGCGGTACCAGCGTTCGACCGGATGTTCTTTGGTGAAGCCGTGGCCGCCGAGCAACTGGACGCCGTCGAGGCCGATCTGCATGGCCTTGTCGCTGCCCAGCTTCTTGGCCAGTGCGGCTTCGCGGGCGAACGGCAATCCCTGCTCAGCCCTGGATGCACCGCGCCAGGTGATCAGGCGCAGGCCGTCGAGTTCGATCGCGATGTTGGCGCACATGAACGCCACCGACTGCCGGTGCGCGATCGGCTCACCGAACGCAGTGCGCTCCTTGACGTAGGGGATGACGTAGTCGAGTACCGCGTGTGAGGTACCGACCGCCAGTGCGGCCCAGCCGAGCCGGGACAGCGCGATCGCCTCGGAGTAGGCCTGCGCATAGTCCGCCTCCGCCGCGTCCTGCTCGCCCAACCGCGCGCTCAGCGGCACGGTGACCTTGTCGAGTTCGACGCGGCCCAGCGCGGCAGCCCGGATGCCCATGCTCGGATCGGGGGTCACCGTCAAACCCTCCGTCGACGCCTCCACGATGAACAGGGTCGGCTTGCCGTTGAGCTGCGCGGCCACGATGAAGACCTCGGCGTCGGCGGCAGCGGGCACCAGGCTCTTCACGCCCTCGAGGCGGTACCCGCTCGGCGTGCGGACGGCGGTGGTCTTCAGTGCCGTCGGATCGAACAGCGGGTGCGGTTCGGCGATTGCCACGCACGCCTGCGGCACATTGTCGCCGGCGAACTCCTTGAGGTAGGTCGCCTGCTGATCGGCGCTGCCCCAGTGGGTCAATGCCGATGCGACCCCGCCCGGTGCCAGGATCGGCAGCGCCAGCCCCATGTCGCCGTACGCCAGCGCCTCGGCGACGAGCGCGTTGGTCACCGTCGAGCGGTGCTCGGCGATGCCGTCGAAGTCCTCCGGCACGTTGATGGCCGTGATGCCCAACTCGGCGGCCCTGGAGATCAGGTCCGGTGGATAACAGGCGGCGGCGTCGGCGTCGTGCGCCGCGGGCCGCAGGATCTCCTCGGCGAACTCCTCGACGGTCGCGACGATCATCTTCTGGTCGTCGTCGGGGGTCAGGTCGAAGTAGTCCGAGCCTTTGGGTCGATTGGCCTCCAGTCGGGTCGCGGGCTTACCGAGGCCCTGGATGCGCTTGAACTGGCGGGTCGAGGCGCCTGCGGCGGAGAAGGCCTGTTTGACCCCGTAGCGCAGCCCCCGGTTGAGCGGATCGCGCAGGTTGTACTTATCCAGGAACTCTTGGCCCATGATCGGGGTGATCAGCGCCAACCCGACATCGGTGATGGACCGCTTGTGCTTCTGAAGTCCGACGGCACTTTCGTGGCCGTTGCGTTTGGTCGGCAGGGTGTTCGGCATTGTCAGCTGCCCTCGTCTGATCATCGGAGATACGCGATTGCGCAACTGACTCCAGAGTAAGGTATCGGAACTGACTGCTGAGTAAGGTCGGTGGATCTGTAGCGCATCTCACACGCCCGCGCCCTCAGTCGGTGAGGGCGGCCAGCACCGCGTCGTGCAGAAGTCCGTTCGTCGCCAGCGCGCTGCCGCCGTGCGGGCCGGTCGCGCCGGACAGGTCGGTGAACCGCCCGCCGGCCTCCCGCACCAGGATGTCCAGCGGCGCGAGATCCCACAGCTTGACCTCCGGCTCCACCGCGACGTCGACCGCTCCCTCGGCCACCAGGCAGTACGACCAGAAGTCGCCGTAGCCGCGTACCCGCCACACCGCGTCGAGGAACTCGACGAACCGGGGGCGGTTGTCGTCCCAGCCCGTCGTCAGATCGGAGTACGACACACTGGCCGCGTCGAGCTCGCCGACGCCGGACACCGAGATGCTGCGGGTCTGACCGCCGAACGACGTGTACGCGCCCTGGCCGTCCGCGGCCCACCACCGGCGGCCCAGAGCGGGGGCGCTGACCACGCCGACGGCCGGAACGCCGTCGACGAGCAACGCGATCAACGTCGACCACACCGGCACGCCGCGAACGAAGTTCTTCGTGCCGTCGATCGGGTCGACCACCCACTGCCTGCCGCTGAACTCCTTTGTCCCGCCGAACTCCTCCCCGAACACGGAGTCCTGCGGCCGCTCCTCGGCCAGTCGGGACCGCAGCAGTTTCTCGGCATCCAGGTCGGCGTCGGTGGCCGGCGTCATGTCCGGTTTCGTCTCGACCTTCAGGTCGACGGCGCCGAAACGCTGCATCGTCAGCGCGTCCGCTTCGTCGGCCAGTCGCAGTGCCAGGGTCAGGTCGTCCGCCAGGGTGCTCATAGGTGCCGTCCTACCATGGCCGTGTGTTCGAATTCGCGATGATCCTGCTGCTGGTCGGTGCGCTGGTGCTTCTGGCGAGACCCTTGCTCGCGCGACGGCGGGGCGTCGGCAACGACTGGGTGCCCGGCACGCTGCTGGTCACCGGGGTCAGCCCACGCCCGGACGCGGTCACGGGCGAGCAGTTCGTCACGATCACCGGGGTGATCAACGGCCCGACGATCAACGAGTACACCGTGTACACGCGGATGACGTCCGACGTCGACAACTGGCCCACGATGGGTCAGCTGATCGACGTCATGTACTCGCCGGGCAACCCGGAGAAGTGGGCGTTCGGGACACGTCCGGAGCCGCTGCCGCCGACCGACCCGCCACCGCCGCCGCACTGATTCGGCCGGGCCGACTCCGCACCGGCTCGTGCCTCGCCGCGACGTCGTCAGCCGTGCCCGATGCGGAGCAGCTCCTCGACGCTGGTCAGCTTGACCCGCGGCCGTCCCGAGCCCTGACCCGCGGTCCGTTCGTGCTCGTCGATCAGCTTCCAGTGATCGGCGGTCACCAGCTTCGGCTGACGCTCCAGCAGCCAGCGCTGCACGGTGTCGAGGTGATCGGGCTGCAACTCCGCGAGTTCGGCGTCCGCCAGATCGGCCAGCAGCGTCTCGACGGTGTCGGCGGAGTCCTTCTTGTTGCTGCCGATGACGCCGGTGGGCCCGCGTTTGATCCAGCCCACCACGTATTCATTGCGGCTGCCGTCGATCCGGCCGTCGGTGTGCGGAATCGTGCCCGCCCGCTCGTCGAACGGCAGACCGGGCGTCGGCAACCCGCGGTATCCGACGGCCCGCACCACCAGCTGCGCCGGCACCTCCTCGCGCTCGCCGGTGTCCTTTGCCGTCACCCGCCCGTCGGCGCCGCTGATCAGTTCGTTGCGGCCCAGCACGATCGACTCCACCCTGCCGTCGCCCTTGATCTCGATCGGTGAGGTCTTGAACCGGAACACGATCCGGCGCCGCGCACCCTTCGGTGTCGCTTCGGCATATCCGCGCAGCACCTTGATGTTGTTGCGCACCGTCTTCCCGGCGGCTTCGAGATCCTCGTCGGTGATGTCGGCGAAATCGTCGGGGTCGATCACGATGTCGACGTCACCGAGCGCTTCCAGGTCGCCGAGCTCGCGCAGCTCCAGCGTGGTGAAAGGCGCCTGCAGCGGACCGCGCCGGCCGATGATCAGCACCTCTTCGACACCGCGGGGTCGCAACGACTCCAGCGCGTGATCGGCGATGTCGGTCTCGGCCAGCAGGTCGGGGTCACTGACCAGGATCCGAGCCACGTCGATAGCGACGTTGCCGTTGCCCACCACCACCGCACGGCCACCCGACACATCCGGTGTCATCGCCACGAAATGGGGGTGGGCGTTGTACCAGCCGACGAAGTCCACCGCGGCGACGCTGCCGGGCAGGTCCTCACCGGGGATCCCGAGCGCGCGGTCGGATTGCGCACCGGTCGCGTAGATCACCGCGTCGTAGCGCTCGGCCAGCTCAGCGGGGTGCACGTGATCGCCGACGACGATGTTTCCGAAGAACCGGAATCGCGGGTCCAGCGACGTCTTCTCGAACTGGGCGCTGATCGACTTGATCTTGGGGTGGTCCGGGGCGACCCCGGACCGCACCAGTCCCCACGGCGTCGGCAGCATCTCCAGCATGTCGACTCGCACGTCGCGGTTCTCATCGGACCCGCCGTACTTGAGTAGGGACGCCGCGGCGAAGTACCCGGAGGGTCCGGCGCCGACGATGGCCACGTAATAGGGCCGCAAAGGGGGCATGTGGGCTGCCTTCTGTCGCTACCCGGCCGCGCGCAAGGGGCTGTCGCGACGTGGCCGGACGGAGGTTCCGACCCCGATGCTAGATCGCGCGCATCTCCGTGGACGGCATTCTGGGATGGTGGCGGTGAAATCGGTCGCCGATCGCCCGCCGGGCTGCGACGACCGCCGCCGGCGGGGGAGTGAGTAACCTGTTGTTCCGTGGATCCCGACCGCCAAGCCGACATCGCCGCCCTCGACGCCACCCTGACCACGGTGGAGCGTGTCGTCGACGTCGACGGGCTTCGCGGGCGCATCGAACAGCTGGAGAAGGACGCCTCCGATCCCCAGCTGTGGGACGACCAGACCCGCGCGCAGAAGGTGACCAGCGATCTGTCCCACGCGCAGAACGAACTCCGCCGGGTCGAGGAACTGCGCAGCCGTCTCGAGGATCTGCCGGTGCTCTACGAGCTCGCCTCCGAAGAGGAGGGCAGCGACGCCGACAACGCCACCGTCGAGGCGGACGCCGAACTGAAGAAGCTCCGCGAGGACATCGAGGCCATGGAGGTCCGGACCCTGCTGTCCGGGGAGTACGACGAACGCGAGGCCGTGGTGACGATCCGGTCCGGCGCCGGTGGCGTGGACGCCGCCGACTGGGCCGAGATGCTGATGCGGATGTACATCCGCTGGGCCGAGCAGCGCAACTATCCGGTCGAGGTGTTCGACACCTCCTACGCCGAAGAGGCCGGCATCAAGAGCGCCACCTTCGCGGTGCACGCCCCGTTCGCCTACGGCACCCTGTCGGTGGAGCAGGGCACCCACCGGCTGGTGCGGATCAGCCCGTTCGACAACCAGAGCCGCCGGCAGACGTCGTTCGCCGACGTCGAGGTGCTGCCGGTGGTCGAGACCACCGACCACATCGACATCCCGGAGACCGACCTGCGCGTCGACGTGTACCGCTCCAGCGGCCCGGGCGGACAGTCGGTGAACACCACCGACTCGGCGGTCCGGCTGACACACCTGCCGACCGGCATCGTCGTCACCTGCCAGAACGAGAAGTCGCAGCTGCAGAACAAGGTCGCCGCGATGCGGGTGCTGCAGGCCAAACTGCTGGAGCGCAAACGTCAGGACGAGCGGGCCGAGCTCGACGCGCTCAAGGGCGACGGCGGCAGCTCGTGGGGCAACCAGATGCGCTCCTACGTGTTGCACCCGTACCAGATGGTCAAGGACCTGCGCACCGAGTATGAGGTCGGAAACCCGGCCGCGGTGCTCGACGGAGACATCGACGGCTTCCTGGAGGCCGGCATCCGCTGGCGTCACCAAAAAGATGACGACTGATCGACTCCTCGCCCTCGACCTCTCCGGCACCTGGCACGGGTTCTGGGAAGGCGACACCGGTGTCTGGATTCTGGCCCGGGGTGTGCCGATCGCGCTGCTGTTGATCGGCGGCCTGCTGGCCGCCAGGTTCATCAACTGGTCCGCACAACGCATCACCCGCCGCATCGACGCCCAGTACCGGGAGAGCGATCAGCTGGTCCGCACCGAGAGCGCCAAGCACCGCCAGGCGGTGGCCTCGGTGATCTCCTGGGTGTCGGTGGCGCTGCTGTTCGTGATGGTGGCCGTGCAGATCACCGACATCCTCGCGATACCCGTCGGGTCACTGGTCGCACCGGCGGCCGTGATCGGCGCCGCTCTCGGCTTCGGCGCTCAGAAGCTGGTGCAGGATCTGCTGGCCGGGTTCTTCATCATCACCGAACGTCAGTACGGCTTCGGCGACCTGGTGCAGCTGAACGTGGTCGGCGCGCCCGAACCGGCCCAGGGCACCGTCGAAGAGGTCACGCTCCGGGTGACCAAACTGCGTACCAGCGAGGGGGAGGTGTTCACCGTCCCCAACGGCAACATCGTCCAATCGTTGAACATGTCCAAGGACTGGGCGCGCGCGGTGGTCGACATCCCGGTGCCCACCTCGGTGGACCTCAACAGCGTCAACGAGGTGCTGCACCGCGTCGGGGAGCGGGCGATGCAGGACCCCGAGCTGCGTGCGCTGCTGCTGGACACGCCCCAGCTGATGGGCGTGGAGAGCATCCAGGTCGACACGGTGAATCTGCGCATGGTCGCCCGGACGCTGCCCGGCAAGCAGTTCGAGGTCGGTCGCCGGTTGCGGATCCTGATCATCGCGGCGCTGGCCGGCGCGGGGATCGCCACGCAGGATCACACTCCGACGGTGAGCAATATCAGTGCCAGCGGCGACACGGTGGGCAGTGAAGCCGCCACTGCCGGGCGATCGGAGCAGAAGTCATGAGGCTCCCGGCGTCCCTGCAGAGCTGGCGCAGACCCGACCGCCATTCGCGCGCCTATCTGTTCGGACGGCGGATGCGGCTGTCCACCTTCGGTCTGATCGTCGCGTTCATCGCGCTGTACTGGGTGTACGAGAACTTCGAGCCTCCCGCTCCGTCGCCGCCGGCGGCGCCGGCCAACCAGGTGGTCCCGCCCGGGTTCGTACCCGACCCGAACTACACCTGGGTGCCGCGCACCAACGTCGCGCCCCGCGAACCTGAATTCACGACGCGCACCACGACGACCACGACGACGACGACCACGACGCCGACACCGACCCCCACACCGGAACCGACGGACACCACCACCCCGGGTCCGATCGGCCCGGTGGTGCCGTTCGGCCCGACGACGACGGTCATCGATCCCGACGGCCCGGGGCCGCTGAGCCCGCAGACGTTCACGCAGGCGCCGTCGGCGGTGCCGCCCACCACCATCACCCCGCCCGGCCAGGCGCCGCCGGTGCCGCCACTGCCCTAGGTCGGGGGCGGGGACAGGCCACCCCGCTACACTGGCGTGCCGTGATGATCACCCTCGATCGTGTGTCAAAGCAGTACAAGTCGTCGGCGCGTCCGGCGCTCGACAACGTGTCGGTGAAGATCGACAAGGGTGAGTTCGTCTTTCTCATCGGCCCGTCGGGTTCGGGCAAATCCACGTTCATGCGGCTGCTGCTCGCCGAGGACCACCCGTCCTCGGGAGACATCCGGGTCTCGAAGTTCCACGTGAACAAGCTGTCCGGACGTCACATCCCCGGTCTGCGGCAGGTGATCGGGTGCGTGTTCCAGGACTTCCGGCTGCTGCAGCAGAAGACCGTCTTCGAGAACGTCGCCTTCGCGCTCGAGGTGATCGGCAAGCGTGCCGACACCATCAACCGCGTGGTCCCCGAGGTGCTCGAGATGGTCGGGCTGTCCGGCAAGGCCAACCGACTCCCCGCCGAACTGTCGGGAGGTGAGCAGCAGCGGGTCGCGATCGCGCGGGCGTTCGTCAACCGGCCGCTGGTGCTGCTCGCCGACGAGCCCACCGGCAACCTCGACCCGGAAACCAGCAAGGACATCATGGACCTGCTCGAGCGCATCAACCGCACGGGCACGACGGTGGTGATGGCCACCCACGACCACCACATCGTCGACTCGATGCGCCAACGTGTCGTCGAACTCGAACTCGGCCGGCTGATTCGTGACGAACAGCGCGGCGTCTACGGAATGGATCGCTAGTGCGCTTCGGCTTTCTCGTCAACGAAGTTCTGACCGGGCTTCGCCGCAACGTGACCATGACGGTCGCGATGATCCTCACCACCGCGATCTCGATCGGGCTGTTCGGTGGTGGCATGCTGATCGTCCGGCTCGCCGATCAGTCCCGCGCGATCTATCTGGACCGGGTGGAGAGCCAGGTCTTCCTCACCAACGACGTGTCGGCCAACGACCCGACGTGTGATGCGGACCCGTGCAAGGCGCTGCGGAAGACCATCGAGGACCGCGACGACGTCCGCTCGGTGCGGTTCCTCAACCGCGACGAGGCCTACGACGACGCGATCCGGAAGTTCCCGCAGTACAAGGACGTCGCCGGTCGCGACGCGTTCCCGGCGTCGTTCGTGGTGAAGCTCGACGACCCCGAGCAGCACGAGGACTTCGACGACGCGATCCGCGGTCAGCCCGGAGTGCAGAACGTGCTCAACCAGAAGGACCTGATCGACCGGCTCTTCGCGGTCCTCGACGGCATCAGTAACGCGGCATTCGCGGTGGCGCTGGTGCAGGCGATCGGCGCGGTGCTCCTGATCGCGAACATGGTCCAGGTCGCGGCCTACACCAGGCGCACCGAGATCGGCATCATGCGACTGGTCGGGGCCACCCGCTGGTATACCCAGCTGCCGTTCCTGGTGGAAGCGATGCTCGCCGCGTTCATCGGTGTGGTCATCGCGATCGTCGGGCTGATCCTGGTGCGCGCGCTGTTCCTGGAGAACGCGCTCGACCAGTTCTACCAAGCGAACCTGATCGCCAAGGTCGACTATGCCGACATCCTGTACTACAGCGCTCCGTGGATGCTGTTCCTCGGTCTCGCCATGTCGGGTATCACGGCGTACGTCACACTGCGGCTCTACGTGCGACGGTAGCGGTGGCCAAGAAGACCAAGGCCGTCAAGGACAGCAACAACCAGGTCGTCGCGACCAATCGCAAGGCGCGGCACAACTATTCGATCCTGGAGACCTTCGAGGCGGGCATCGCGTTGATGGGCACGGAGGTCAAGAGCCTGCGCGAAGGTCAGGCGTCGCTGGCCGACGCGTTCGCCACCGTCGACGACGGCGAGATCTGGCTGCGCAACCTGCACATTCCGGAGTATCACCACGGCACCTGGACCAACCATGCCCCGCGGCGCAACCGCAAGCTGCTGCTGCACCGCAGGGAGATCGACAACCTGGTCGGCAAGATCCGCGACGGGAACCTCACCCTGGTGCCGCTGTCGCTGTACTTCACCGGCGGCAAGGTCAAGGTCGAGCTGGCGCTGGCCCGCGGCAAACAGGCTCACGACAAACGCCAGGACATGGCGCGGCGGGACGCCCAACGTGAGGTCACCCGCGAACTGGGGCGCCGCGTCAAGGGCATCACGTCCTGACCGGCATCCTCACCGCGCTGCTCGCCGCGTTCGGCTACGGCGTCAGCGATTTCGTCGGTGGCATCGCCTCGCGGCGGGTGGCCGCACTGCGGGTGGTCCTCGTCTCGTATCCGGTGGCGCTGGTATTGCTGGCGCTGGTCGCCATCCCGATGGGTGGGCAGCTCAGCGGTCCGGCCGTGTGGTGGGGGTTGTTGGCGGGGCTGGTGCAGGCCTTCGGCGTGTGGTGGTTCTACGCGGCGCTGGGCTCGGGCCCGATCGCGGTGGTGTCTCCGCTGACCGCGGTCCTGGTCGCCGGGATCCCGGTGCTGGTGGGCCTCACTCTCGGAGAGCGGCCCAGCGCTCTCGCCGGTGTCGGGGTGGTGCTCGCGTTGGTCGCAGTGGTGCTGGTCAGCCGCGGCGCCGAGGACCGGGACTCCACGCCGCACCGCTTCACCGCGAAGGTCGCCTGGTTGACGGTCGGGTCCGGGGTGGCGTTCGGGATGAATTTCGTCGTTTTGGACCAGGTCCCGACTGAGGCCAAACTGTGGCCGTTGGTGCTCGGCCGGCTCGCGGCGGCCGCGGTGGTGCTGATCGCCGCCGCGATGACCGCGAACCTGGTGCTGGAGCGGGGTGTGCCGCTGCGGCTGGCGGTGTTCGCCGGTGCGCTCGACACCGTCGCGAACGTCGCGACGTTGCTGGCACTCCAGTCGTCGATGTTGTCGCTGGCGGGGGTGTTGATCGCGCTGTACCCGGCCGCGACGGTGCTGCTGGCGATCGTGGTGCTGCGTGAGCGGGTAAGCCGATGGCAGGCGTTCGGCATGGTGCTAGCGCTCGGTTCGGTCGCGATGATCGCGGCCAATTAGCTACGGTCGACCTCAGTGCCGTCCCCCCGCGGGGCGCCCCCTGGGAAGGAGATGGGGTGGCAGCCAGCCCGTCGCGAATCCGACTTCCGGTCTACATCGGGGTCGCCCTGCTGGCGGTGGTGAACGCCGCAGCGCTGTGGGGCGAGGAGGCTGCCCGCCGAGGCGAGCTCGTACTGCAGACTGGCACCGCGCTGGGCGCCGCGGTATGCGGGCTCGTCGTCGCGCGACGTATGACCGGACTGGCACGGGCCTGGCGGCTGCTCTACGTGGCGGCGCTGGCGGCCTGGGTGCTCGGCCAGATCTCGTGGTGGAGCAGCGGCGCCGGTACCGCGCCGATGATCGCGCGCGTGGCCTATCTGTCGCTGCCGGTGCTCGCACTGGGCGCGGTCATCCTGCTGGTCCGCTCCAGCGGCGGGGTCACCGGGCCCCCGGACAGTCCGCTGCGATATCCGTTCATCACCAACGCCTTCGACGGCGTCATCGCCGGGGTCTCCTTCCTGATCCTGGCGGTGATGGGCGACTTCGGCACCAGCTCAACCGCGTCGCTGCCCCGATCCGGCGTGCCGGCGATCGAGGTCATCTTCACGGTCGCCGAATTGCTGCTGGTGGCGTGGGCGGTGGTGATCGCGATGATCTACCAGCCTGGTCGCCCGTACCGCAAGAACTATCTGCTGCTGGCCGGCGGCCTGGTGACCATGGCCGCCTCCGACCGGGTGGTCGCCTACCTCCGCTCTGTCGGTGTGGAGGGCGGTGACCTGTGGGCCGGTATCGGGCTGATCATCGGCCCGGTGTTCATCGCACAGGCGATGCTGGAGACCTCGGATTCCGGTGACAGCGGCACCGGCCGTGGCGTCGACTGGGCCCAGCTGATCCTGCCCTACCTGGGATTCCTCGGCATCGCGATCATGTTCGGCTTCCATGTCCTGATCGGGCAGCAGCTGAGCTCCTTGGTGGTGTGGCTGACAGTAGCGATGGTCGCCCTGGTCACCGTCCGGCAGATCCTCGTGTTGCGGGCCCAGAATCTGCTGACCCAACGGCTGTACTGGGCGCAGCGAGGGTTGGCCTATCAGGTCCACCACGACGCGCTGACCGGACTGCCGAACCGGATCCTCTTCGCCCGGCGGCTCGACGAAGCCATGGCACACGGCGATTTCGTGCTGATCTTCGTCGACATCGACGACTTCAAGGAAGTCAACGACCGTTTCGGTCACGCGGCGGGCGACGAACTGCTCTGCGCGGTCGGGGAACGGTTGAAGCGGTGCGTGTCCGACGGAGACACCCTGGCCCGCATCGGCGGCGACGAATTCGCCATCCTGATCCACGGCGAAACGGAGCAGTTAGAGGTCGTGGCGGAGCGGCTGCGGATCGCGCTGCGTGACCCGTTCCCGGTACACGGCTCCTCGCTGCGGGTCAGGGCCAGCATGGGGCTGGTGCGGCCGGAAGCCGACGGAGTGCCGCAGACTTCGGATGATCTGCTGCGGCAGGCGGACATCTCGATGTACGCCGGAAAGCGGCTGGGCAAGGACACCGCCGTGGTCTACCAGCCGTCCTCGGGGGTGATGGTCGACTTCCCGACGCTGCTGCGCAGCAGCGCCGGCCGACCCCCGCCCGGGTTCCGCCTGGTCTATCAGCCGGTGGTGCGGCTACCCGAGGGCTGCCCGATGGCGGTCGAAGCGCTGGCCAGATGGACAGCGCCGAACGGCATCGACATCTCTCCGGAGACGTTCGTCGCAGTGGCCGAAGCTGCCGGACTGGGCTCCGACCTCGACGCCCTGGTGCTCGACCTGGCCTGCCAGGAGGTCAGGGGTACAGGGCTCGACCTGGACATCCACGTCAACATCGGGGCGGCTCGGCTCGGAAACCCCGGCTTCGAGCAGCAGGTGCGTGCGGCGTTGACACGACACAAGATTCCGCGCAACAGGCTGGTGCTGGAGATCACCGAGACCGAGCCGATCGTCGACCTCGACCGGGCGGCTGCGCAGATCAGCCGGCTGAGCGAACTCGGTGTCAAGGTCGCGCTGGACGACTTCGGTGCGGGCTTCAACTCGCTGACCTACCTGCACTGCCTGCCGGTGCAGATCGTCAAGCTCGACCGCAGCTTGGTCTCGGGAGGCCATCCGGCGCGCGATTTGGCGTTGTACCGCTCGGTTATCCGCCTGTGTCGCGACCTCGGGCTCGAGGTGATCGCCGAGGGCATCGAGACGTCCGAGCAGTCGGAGATGGTCTACCGCGCCGGCGGCAGGCTGGCTCAAGGACACCTGTTCGGCCGTCCGGTGCCGATGGCGGACCTGGTCGACATGTACGTCGAGGGCCGAGACCGGGAGTTCTCGCCCGCCGTAGTGCGCGACCGCACAGAGACGGATTAAATATCCGGCGGCCGGTGTTGCAGACACCGGTAGTATAAAGTTTCCGCCGAAGGTCGGCGGGTGTGCGAGGGGCTGAACGGTTTCGACTTCGCGCATCGAATCAAGGGAAGCGTGCCGGTGCAGACAACTGACCACCGTAAGCGTCGTTGTAACCAATTAAGCGCCGATTCCAATCAGCGCGATTACGCTCTCGCTGCCTAAGCGAAGCTAATCCGTCAGACCGGGAGTGCCCTCGACCCGGATCCTGGCGTCATCTAGAGGGACCCACCCACGGGTTCGGTCGCGGAACCCGCGGGGACATCAAACAGCGACTGGGATCGTCATCCTGACTTGTTCGCGTGATCAGGAGATCCGAGTAGAGACATAGCGAACTGCGCACGGAGAAGCCTTGAGGGAATGCCGTAGGACCCGGGTTCAATTCCCGGCAGCTCCACAAGTGAATACGCAGGTCAGGCCATATTTTTGGCCTGGCCTGCTCCCTTTTTGCCCACAAATTGCCCACAATCTCGCGTGATCTAGCGTGAGCCGACCACAAGGTCGTCCATCATGTCGGCCACGTTGTCGAGATCGTCAGGGAACAGGTGGCCGTACTGATCGAGGGTCATCGTGGCTGTCTTGTGGCCAAGCTGACTTTGCACAACTTTGACGCTGGCTTTGTTCGCGATCATTAACGACGCCGCCGTGTGCCGAAGCTCGTGCACGGTTATGCGAGGAAATGTTGCGTCTGCGGCCTGGCAGCGTTTCACCGCTGCGCCGAACCAATGCGTTGTCGTCGGGGGCCGCAATGGCTGTCCATTGGCCCGACTCCATAGAAGCTCATCGGGAGACTTGCCCACCATTGCTGGGGCCATGAGTTTGAGCACCGAGGCCGACACTGCTACCGAACGGGCCGCATGAGTCTTGGTCGTGCCGATGATTGTCTCGGCATTGACCTTGGACGCCGAACGCTCAACGCGGATACGGCTGCTACCTAAATCAACGTCGCGCACCCGAAGTGCGGCCATCTCGCCCCACCGCAGACCCGTCGTCGCGAGCAACCAAACGATGTCAGGGTGCTTAGATTCGTCAGCCAATGCCCGCACTTGCGCAGCGGTCAAGTAGTTCCGTGTCTTATCGACCTTGCGCGGCAGATTGACGTTACGAGCCGGATTCGTCGCCAATCGACGGTCACTCACGGCGTCATCCAGGATTCCCGCCAGGACGGTATGAGCGTGGGCAACCGAAGACGCTGACAGCTCCATTTCGGCAACCCAATTCTGGACCTCGGTCTGGAGAATGTCAGCGACGCGTCGTCGCCCCCATTTCGGTTCGACGTGGATACGCCAAATCGATTCAAGACGAGCCGACCACGACGGTTTGTGATGAACCTGCCGTGCTAGCCAATCGGGGCCAAGCTCGCCAACCGTGATTTGGCCTAAAGATGGCGCGATGTATGCGCCGGTCATCTTTTGAACTTCTACGGTATTTGCAAATCGCTCCGCATCCCGTTTTGTAGAAAAACCGCGTTTGTCGGTTTGTCGGTTTTTGGGCGTGCGATACCGGACGCGATACAGCGTTTTTCCATTCGTATTGGTGTACTTACTGACAGTTGCCATTTAAAAATTTAATTCCCTTCTGCCTGGAAATTTCTCTGTTTGTGAAAACTTCTACACCTGCTCTGAGCTGGGATGATGCGACAGTACAGCACGGCTCACGAGCTGTCACGACCGTTGACGACACCGTTGCAACTCGGTGCTTGACCGGCTCAGTATTAGGCGGCATTATGAATGGCGCAAAGGGCGTATGACTCGGAGAGCGCCAGGCCCACCAAGCTGACGCGGACCACCCCGTATTTGGTGTGCTCGACTTAACTCTGAGGAAAATCATGCCCTACTCATCTGAAAAATCGGATTCATCCAAAATTCCCGACATGCTGCTTACAGCCAAAGAAGTGGCCGACTATCTCAGCATTTCTCCCGATGCGCTTGCCCAGGATCGTTTTCGCGGCGATGGCATCCCGTTCGTCAAGATCGGCAGCCGGGTCCGGTACCGGCTCAGCTCGTTGCTTGCGTACCTAGAAGAGAAGGAACAGCGGCAGTCGCAAGTGCCAACCCCGCCAGCGAACCGGCCTGCCCGTACGCACAAGCTTACACGGCGCTGATGGTGAGCTTTTCCGACATCGCCGCACCCTGGCGGGCTGCCGGTTGGCTCGGCACGATCCCGCTACCAGAGAAGGCGAAAAATCCGCCCCCGGTGGGCTGGACAGGCCGCAACGCCGGTTTCGCTACCGATGCCCAAATCGCTCAGTGGTGCGATGACCCGAAGTATCGAAATCCGAATCTCGGCCTGCATCTCGGTTGGCCCGTGATGGTCAACGGGATCGAATGCGAGGTTTTGGGGATCGACGTCGATCACTATCTCGATGGCGATAAGGACAAGCTCGGCGGTGACCAGCTCGCCGCTTTGGAGAGCCAACTAGGGACACTGCCGCCGACGTGGGTGTCTACCGCCAGGGCACGCAACGATGACGGCACCGACCGTGGCGATTGGACTTCTGGAATCAGATTTTTCTTGGTTCCGCGTGGGTTGGCATTCCGTGGTCAAGCTGCCGCCGACATTGAGGTGATCCAGAAGAATCACCGATTCGCCGTCGTCTGGCCGTCGTTCAATCCGAAGACGGAAACCACCTATCGCCTGTTCTCTCCGCAATCGTGGTCAGATCATGGTCACGGCGCTGATGGTCACGAAATCCCCGACGTGACCACGCTTCCGGTGCTGCCTGACTCTTGGGTGGACTATCTGACTCAGGGTCGGATGCGGGACAGCCAGCGGCCAATTGATGCAGATTCCTCGCTCGGTGAGCTTGAGCAATGGGCACTGAAACAGTTTCAAGACGCCGAGACGCTGTGCCCGGTGATGCGTAGGCAATTGGAGCGTCGCAAGCGATCGATTGCCGAGGATGCCACCTCGCACGACAAGGTGCGCGACGCACACTGGGAATTTCTGCGCCTGGCGACAGAAGGCCACACGGGATGGCTCACCGCCATTAACGAGGCAACCGAGTTCTGGATTCAGGACGTAACCGCTCGCGATAAGCGCAGCTATGGCGAACTTCGCCGGGAGATTTTTCGGTCGCTGACAGGTGCGCTGCGCAAATTCAAGAGCGAGAACGGTTCCCAGCACTACGGCAAGACTCCGTGCGTCTGCTCACCAATCAAAAGCACTGCAGTGCAAGGAGATTCGATGTATGCGGGTTCTACACGCAATGCGCCGCTGGACCTGCGCGAGCTACGCACCGTGCCGCCAGAACCGATTTCGTGGTTGCTGCCTGACATGCTGCCGTGCGCCTCATACGTTTCTCTGTCGGCTGCGCCCGGTACGGGCAAGTCTGTGCTATCGCGAGCGATTGCCGTAGAGGCTTCGCTAGGCCGCTCAGCGTTCGATCCGAGCCACGAAATCGAGCCCGCCAGGGTGATCTATCTGGACGCCGAAAACGGCCCTGACTGGTGGCGTGACGGCTTGGATTCGATGGGTGCTCCGCTAGACCTGCCTAACCTGTCGGTCGTCTGTTATCCCGACGTTGGTGGACTGGACACGGCCAAGGGTTCTGCCGAATTCCTCACGCTCATATCGGATTTGGCCGAGCCGCTTGGTGGAGTTGATTTGGTAGTTCTCGAAACGGTGAGCCGGTTCATAGATGGTGGTGAAAACGACGCCGATACGTGGAGCCAGTTCTACCGATTGGCAATACAACCGTTGCGTGATCAGAAGGTGGCGGTGCTGCGGCTGGATCACCTCGGCAAGGATGCCGACAAAGGCCCGCGAGGTAGTTCCCACAAGCTGTCCGACGTTGACGCCGATTTTCGTATGACAGCGGCTCGCGCTGGCAGCGACGAATTGACCCTCAAGCTAGGCAAGCGCCGCCGTCAGCACTTTGTCGAGACATTGAGCGTGCGCCGCAAAGACGGGCTGAGGTGAGCCCCCTGTAGTGGTCCAGTCGTTGTGGGACTCTGTTGCCCGAGTGCTCGGGCAGGAAGAATCAATGACGACATGGCAACGAACAAGCGCCGGCGGCACACTCCGGATCAGATCATCC
>NZ_JBQQCF010000061.1:0-27585 GCF_052245755.1 Mycobacterium sp. 4D054 | reverse complement strand
GATCAAACGAACAGATGAAGGGACCACCGACGCGACGCGCCGGTGGTCCCATAACTGGCAATCCAGGTGGTCCCATCACCCTGGCAAAATCAGCTCACACTGGTCCCATCCTCCTGGCAGACGACACTCCCCGAGGGGCGACTATATCGCGACGACGAACTCATCACTCTTGCGTTCACCGCCCACCGACACGCCAGTGCATCGGTCGCGGCGTTCATGCTGGAACGCGAAAAGGCATATTACGGTGAGCGATTCGAGCCGCAGAATCTCGCCGGGAGGGGGATCACGTTTACCCTCGCAGCCGAGATCGCTGGTCTTTGTGCGCGCTGGAGCGCGGAACTGCCGGACCTTGCGGCAGCCGCCACCGTGGTCTCCTCCTCGCTGCGGACGGCGTACTGGCTTTGGTTGGAAGACGACGACCGAGCAATGGCGGCTCTTCGCTGTACTCTCGAACAGACAGCGCGACTACGCACTTGGCACATCAAACCGGCCAAAGCGGCTGCTCTTGAGGGCAGCCCCGGTACTACTCCGCGGGATTGGTTGGAGGGAGCGGGCTGGCGGCGGCTAGGCGCGTTGAACCGCGCGCTTAGCGAGTTCGCGCATGCACATCGGGGGACCAGGTGGGACGGAGCACGAGAGTTACTCTCTGCTCTGCAGATTGAGCCAGATTCTTCCATTGCTCCGTTTACAGCCCGCGGCGCAGCTCTCGACTTTGTCACGACACTTGCTGCGCGAGAAACCATCCGGATTATTGATGCCAGGCATTCGGCGACGATCGCATCCGCAATGCGTGCAGCGATGACGCTCGGTGGTCTCAACATGTCGGCCGACGAACACGCCCTGGAGAACGTGCTTGATCATGTGTGGGAACATCGAGAGTATCCCCTCGGGCCACCTCAGTTTCGTTCAGCAGAAGAGCTTTGACGATCCAACCCGGCCGCGGCCACCACAAATGACTCTGCGCCATGGTGTGTCGAACGCAGCTCCAGGGATGCGCGGGTAGTCGTCCCACCGGTACTTCGCCGAGCCCAGTGCTTGGCGGACGAACGCCCGTCGCAACTTCCCGCGCCAGCGGCTATCCCCACACTTCGTCGCTCTACGGTGAGGAACGGATGAGCCGAGCAGTGTCACGGTGACCCATGAGTCGCACGTGACCACGATGCGGGGCTTCAATGTGCGGTTGGCGCCGCGAAACCCTAGCGGCGCTACACGCGGCGAGAGCGCGTGCGAGCTACGGGACCCGGCCTACTTCTGAAGGCCAATTCGGTTGTCGCGCAGCCTGTCGTCGCCTCAGTCGCGGGGTAAGTCGGGGCCCACCACGTCCTCGTCTCCCGGGTCGTCCGTGACTACAAGCGGGTCCTCTGAGGTATCAACGATGTCATTGTCGAGCCGGCTGCGCATATCTACGGCTGACGGGTGACTGTGGAAGACAGCAGCGTGGGCTTCTGGGGTATGGATGGCGCCCTGCCATCCCTTCGCTGCGCGGTATGCGGATATCGCCTCAAGAATGTCGCTGGGCTTGCGCGACGGATACTCATCGGTGATCAAGGTGCTGTCGTTGAACGCCGCGGCGAGCGCGAGCGACGGAGCGACCTCGTCGAGTTCCCGCGCGAGTGCGAACACGGGGTAGGGCTTCCCACCCCACACACCCTTGAGGAGATGCGTTCCAACTAGGTGCGCCCGACGTTCGCGCTGGTCCTGGTCGTTGTAGTGCTTAAACAGCAGGTGAGCGACCTCGACCGTTAGCACGAAGTACCTCCGCGTCGCGTACTTGAGTAAACGGAATCCGGTGTCGATGCTCGGACCGACGAAATCCATCGCGAACTCTGCTGAAGGTTCCTCAGTCGCTGCGTTCAATGTCGCCTCGTTGGCCGCCTCGGCGTCGATCTGCGACTCGTCATCCTTCGCGCGAACGGTACGGGGGATGGCAACCCGGCGATCGGGTGATGGCACGGTGGCCAGGAACGCCCCACCCTTCAGAGTCATCGGTGTCTTCGGCAACAAGTGCTGCAATTCGAACTCGAGCATCGCCGCCAGCCACGCGTCGACAGCATCACTGCATTCCTGCTCAGACTGGATCAGGATCGAGAAGATCAGCTCGTCCCCGACGGCCTTCCATAGTGACAGGCGCCCGCCGAGGTTGGGGCACGACTTCGCGACTTCCGCCGAAAGAATCGATGGAAACTCTGTGTAGAACGCAAGGAACGTCTTGATCCATTCGTTCTCCCCGTTCTGCTTGAATTGGGTCGAGTTCTGCAGATCGCAGGAGAGGAACAGAATCGAGCCGTCGCGGTTGGCGCCTGACGCCATCAGGTGAGAAGGCCGAGGTACTCGGCGCGGACCTTCGCTGCTGGCACTGACACTTCGAAATGGCGGGCGACCCGCGACATGTCATGGCCCAGATGCTCGAAGACCGACCGGAAGTGGTCCTCGGGCATCAGGAGGTTGGACGCGAAAACGTTTGCTTGAGTCTCGGCGACATTACGGCCGAGGCGGGTGAAAGTTGAGATCGGGCCACCCACGCGATGGCTGGCTGGGGCGCGGTAGTGAAGGAAGTAATGCCCGAGCTCGTGGGCGATGGTGAACCTGTCGCGAAGCTGCGAGGTGTGTGTAGGGATGATCACCGTGAAGTCACCCGGCTCGCGCACCTCGAGCGACTCGGCGCGGTCATCAACGACAATCTCACCGCCTAGCCGCGTGAGCAGCTCGTGCACGTTGACGCGGCCGTTTGTGTCAATGACTCCGTGTTCGCGTGCGATTTGCTGGGCGTACGTCGCAATCGCGGCGTACGACAGCCTGGAACGGGGGGCCTCCACGGCACCCTGGCTCATCACGGTCATCACGTCACCTCCACTCCATCATCCCGCACTCTAGGTAAGCCCGTAGTGCGAGTTACATCGCACAGCCAGCTCCTTTGTGGTCCCGATGGCAGGGTCACTCACTAACCTGTACGCGCAGACTAGCGTGCGACGCGCGGGCGCTGGCGCTCGACACTCTGCTTACCTGAGCGACATGAGCCTAATGCGGGGTGCCGACATGTGGTGGTAAGACCTCGGCTGGGTTTACCTGGCGTCACCGGGTCATCACTGCTTGGCCCACACAACACCGGCCTGGCCACCCGGTATGGGGCATAACAACTTCATGTAGACGCCGCATAGCCAGGCGGCGCTGCCGCCGATTACCCATGCGATGACGCGTTGCTATCGAACAGTCTCTGCGGATGTGTCTGACCGGTCCACCCTCGATGCCGAGGCGAGTCAGATCGCACCAGGCCACCTCGACGCCTTGATCGCTCAGCTGCAAGGCTGTGGCGTCGTGACCATCCGAGCCCCGGACCCGGCCAGCGCACTGAATGCCGGAACCTAGCGATTTGGTTCTGATTTGCGGGTTATGTCCAGACACATTTCGCCATCGAATATTCACCGACAATGATCGAGAATCGCCCCGAATCGGCCAGAATCGCTCGGTTACGCCCAGGTTCGTAGGAGCCGGAAAGCCTATGTGCCGCTGGGAAATTCCCGGATTTGAATGCGTACTCTAAGAACGGCCAAAAACGAATCCATTGGTCGCGGGTTCGAGCCCCGCCCGCCCCACCAAGCCCCAGCAGTCCCAGTGTCCTCATCGCTCACGTCATCATCGCTCACGTCATCGGGAACGAGACATCGCCCTGCCGTCTTCAGGTCCCTCGACCGGCGGTAGAAGCCGTATCGATTCCCGACCGCTGAGCGTTACACGAATCGGACGAATGCCAGCAAATTCACATCCGCGGAGGTATCCACAGCGATCCGTCAAGCAGCTGAAACGAAACCCGTTGGCCCGAACGTGTTTAGGACCCAAGATCGACGGCCATAGTTCTCTGCGACGGGGGCCGGATCGCTGCTTTCGATCTCGATGGCAACGTCCGGAGTGCACATCGCACGTACGAGCGCTGCAGTGCCCCCGGGGTGCGCAGTCTCGCAGAAACCAAGGAGGTCACCGATGGACATGAAGAAGATCACCGCAGGTGCCGCGACCGCGGGCATGCTCGGGTTGGGTGGTCTCGGCCTCGGAGCCGGGATTGCACTGGCCGACCCGCCGAATCCGAACCCGGGGCACTCCGGCAACGGTCCGGGCCACAACAAAGGTCCGGGTCACGGCAACCCGAATCCCGTACCGGACTTCACCGGGCCGGGGGTCAACTTCGGCGGGCCGGGCAACCCGTTGCCTCCGGGTCTGGGCTTCCTGCCGCCTCCGGGACATGGTGGCCCGATGCCACAGGACCGGATTTTTCTTCCGGAGATCCCCGCTTGGGTCGTGAACCCGGTGCTGCCGCCGGTAGGCACCCCGCCGCCGCCTGAGCTGCCCGACTGGGCCGACGGCCTGACGATCGTGTGGAATTCCGACCTCAGCGCCTGGGGTGTCTGGGACGGCGAGCAGAGCGTGTTCATCCGACTTTGATCACAGGCGAAGGAGCCGCCCCGCCGCGCCGGCGGGGCGGCTCTGCGCGTCCGGCCTCCAGGCGCGTGCGGCGACCGTCAGGCCGCGCGTCCGCGCGCGTGGGAGAGAAGATCGGTGCCGTGATGCGGCGCCTGGAAGCGGTGCACGCCGGCGCCCTGCGCGTACGACAAGTGCCCGCCGAGCGCGCCGCCGACGCTGACGACGGCCAGTGCGATCATCGTCACGGCCGTGGCGCGGCGGTGACGCTCTTTGCGGTGCGCCCGGTACGCCAGCGCGAACAGCACGATGGCGGCGCCGTTGGTCGCCGCGTGCAGGAGTCCGACCCGGCGCTGTTCGCGATTGAGCAACGGAAAATCCGCCCAACCCGCCAGGGCGGTGGGTGGAGCGGCCACTAGTCCGATCCCCAACAGTCGGCGCGCGGTCGTGTGGTCCTTGAAAGCCACGTCGAACAGCAACGCGGTCGTCCAGGAACCGAGGGGAAGAAAGATCATCAAGGGATGAACAGGGTGTCCGAGCCAGGACCCGCGCAACGCCGAGGCGAGTGGTCTATTGCCCAGTAGTCGTTCGACCGTGTCGGCAGCGCGGTCAGCGGGGCGGTCGACCGCGCTGACCGATTCTGCGGAACGCAGTATCGAGTGAATGTTCATGGCGCCTCCTCGGAGGCTGAGGTACCCCGCTGCCGCCGGGCGGAACCGCAGCGGACGCTATTCGCACCCGGTTCCGTTGCCGTCCCGGTCCAGCCCGTAGATGTCGCTACCGGTGACGGTCACCGGGCCGGAGACGTAGGCGGGGCCGTTGCCGCTGCCGCCGGCGCAGTCGACGTCGCTCGCGATCGGGACGCAGGCTCCCGAATAGTTGGGGTCGCACTCCGATCCCTGCTGCAGCGGCGCCGAAACGAGATCGGCGTTCGCTGCAGGCATCAGCGTGAACGCAGCAGCAAACCCGATGACCATTACCGTGATTTTCCCCACGGCCAGCCATCGTAGCCTGCCGATCGCCATCCGGTCCGATCGTGCGGGAGGTTTGCGGGGGGACTCCTGGAGCGGGCTGGCAATGGTCCGGGCGCCGATGCAGAAAACGACCGATCTGATCCAGAAAGCGAACAAGTTGCCGCCGAGGTGTCCCTGCGGCCTGGCCGCACCGAAGGTGCCACTGCGCAGTTCGGAGTCCGTTTGCCGGTACCGCGACGCCGGCACGGGAACACGTGGGCAAGGTGTCGTGACGGAGAACTGCGATAAAGGTCTAGGTTGAGTCCATGCAGCGAACCGGTGTCCCGGATCTCGACGAACTCGTCGCTGCCCGCGATCAGATGGAGCGTCTGGTGCGGGTCATCGTCGCGATCGGTGCCGATCTGGACCTGGATGTGACCCTGCACCGGATCGTCCACGGGGCCATGGAGCTCTGCGACGCCCGGTACGGAGCCCTGGGGATTCGCGCCGCCGACGGCAGCCTGGCGCGCTTTGTCTGTGAGGGGATGGAGGAGACCGCCGCGCACCGGCTGGCCGAAATGACCGTCGGTGAGGGGATCCGCGTCGACGATTTCGGCGGGCACCAGGACCCGGAATCTCGGGATCTCCCGATGCACGCCGTGCTCGGCATGCCGATCACGGTGCGCGGAGCCGACTTCGGCGCGCTCTACCTGGTCGACGACCGGCCCGGCCGTACGTTCACCGATTCGCAGGAAGGCGCGGTCCGCGCGTTGGCCACCGCGGCAGCGGCCGCCATCGACAACGCCAGACTCTTCGAACGCGAACGGGAGTCGGCGAAATGGACCAAGGCCAGTCGCGAGATCACCACCGCACTGCTGTCCGGTGACCCGCAGACCGGACCGCTGCAACTCATCGTGAACCTGGCCCTGGAACTGGCCGACGCCGAGCAGGCGATCCTGCTCGTGCCGGGGGAGCCCGACCTGCCCGCCGACGAGGTCGCCACCCTGATCGTCGCGGCGACGGCGGGTCGCTACGCCTCCGAGGTGATCGGCCGTCAGGTCCCGATGGAAGGTTCGACCACAGGTGGTGTCGCGCGGCGCGGTCTTCCGCTGATCACCGACTCGTTCCAGTACCCGATCGAGGGGTTCACCGACGTGGGCAACCGCTCGGCGATCGTGATGCCGTTGATCGCCGACGACGCGGTGCTCGGGGTGATCGCAGTCGCACGCCGACCCCACCAGCCGGCGTTCGACAACGACTATCTGGAACTGGTCAGCGATTTCGCCCGCCACGCGGCCATCGCGTTGGCACTGGCGGCCGGACGTGAGCATGCGCTGAACCAGGAACTCTCCCAAGCTGATTCGGTCGACTCCGCCTTGATCGCCGCCACAGAGGAACTGCGCAGACTCTGGCGGGCGCGCCGCGTGCTGGCGGTCATCTTCCCGAGCCACGCCCCCGCGCCGGATGCCGCACCGGAGGTGGTGTCGGTGGGAGAGACCGTGCTGTGGACAGACCTGCCGGCGGCGACCCATCATGCGCTTCACGCTTTACGTGACGGTGACCTGCTGACGCCCACCGTGTCACAACCCGGCACGGCCGGTATCGCGATCCAGCACCCGGAAGGTGTGCTGGTCGTCTGGATGGACCTGGCCGCGGAGCGGCCGTTCACACTCGAGGACCAGACGCTGCTGACCGTGCTGGCGGGCCGCCTCAGCCAGGGGCTGCAACGCCTGCACCGGGTGGATCAGCAGCGCGAGACGGCGCTGGCGCTGCAACACGCGATCCTCGGTCCGGCCGACCTCCCGCACGGCTTCGCGGTGCGCTACCAGGCGGCCAGCCGGCCCCTGCAGGTCGGTGGCGACTGGTACGACGTCGTCGACCTGGATGACGGACGCATCGCGATGATCGTCGGCGACTGCGTCGGCCACGGGCTGCCCGCGGCCACCGTCATGGGCCAGGTGCGCAGCGCCTGCCGCGCCCTGCTGTTCGACAATCCCAGTCCCGCAGCCGCATTGGCGGGCATGGACCGTTTCGCCGCACGGCTTCCCGGCGCGCAGTGCGCCACGGCCGTGTGCGTGGTGCTCGACCCGGCCACCGGGGAACTCGTCTTCTCCAGTGCCGGACATCCGCCGCCGATCCTGGTGCACGCCGACGGCGCGGTGCAGCTCCTCGGAGAGGCGCATACCATCGCGCTGGGGCTGAGGGTCGGGTGGCAACGCCCCGAGGCGCGCATCACGATACCGGCGGGCGCCACCCTGCTGCTCTACACCGACGGACTGGTCGAGCGGCGGCGCGTGCTTCTGGAAGAGGGCATCTCCCGGGCCGCGGGTCTGCTCGAAGAGCAGCGCACGGCCTCGCTGGAGGAACTGGCCGACCACATCATGACGCGCATGGCGCCCGACACCGGCTATCAGGACGACGTCGCGTTGTTGCTGTACCGCCATCCTGCGCCGCTACAGCTGAGCTTTCCCGCCGATGCCAGCCAACTCGCGCCGACCCGAACCGCGCTGCGCAGCTGGTTGACCCGCGCCCGCGTCGAGCCGGGCCGCGTAATGGAGGTGTTGGTCGCCGCAGGGGAAGCGGTCGCCAACGCCATCGAGCACGGCCACCGGCACAGTCCGGGCGGCACGATCAGCCTGCACGCCACCGCGCTGGTGGACCGGGTGCAGTTGACCATCGCCGACACAGGCTCGTGGAAACTCCCGCAGCCCGTTCGCGACGCTCATCGCGGCAGGGGGATCGCGCTGATGCGAAACCTTATGCAAGACATCGCAATTGACCACGACCCGGCCGGAACCACCGTTCGGCTCTACGCAAGGATCTGACCGATGCCCACCGAGCTCACCCTCGAGATCATCCGACGGCCCGACGGCGCCGTCGCTGTGGTCGCGTCCGGCGAGATCGACCTCAGCAACGTCGACGCCCTGAAGCGGACGTTGGCCACCGCGACCGCCGAGGCCGACGATTCCGGGGCACCACTGGTCGCCGACCTCGGTGCGGTCGAATATGCCGACAGCGCCGCGATCAGCGTGTTGTCCGCCCACGCCGAGCAGATCGACACCCTCATCGTCCACCCGCTACTGAGAACCGTGTTCGCCATCAGTGGGCTCGGTGAACTGATCACCATCGAGACCGCGGCGGCCGACGCGAATCAGTCGAACTGATCGAAAAGCCGGTCGAGCGCCCGTTGTTCGAGCTCGATCCACCGATCCACGTGCCGGCGAACCTCATTGACCTCATCGGGGGTCAGGTGGTGCGCACCGTCGGGAGTCATGCGGCAGACGTCCATCGGCCCGCCGACGCTCGATGAAGACGCGTCGAGCGCATCGAGCACCCGCAGTGCGGCGACCACCCCGTAGTTCACATCGCGTTCGGACATCTGAAAAGACGTCAGCAGGGCATGAGCCTGCTGGGCCATCGCCGCGCCGCTGCCGATCGACTGGAATCCGGTCTCCTCGTGATGCCCGATCAGCCCGTTGGGATCCACGTCGATGATGAACGGTGTCTCACCGACATATCCGGCGGCGAGCACATACGTCGCCGGGGTGCCGCCCGCCTTCTGCCCCGGCACGTCTGTGATGAAGCTCGCATAGTGGTGTTTGAAGATCGGCAGCACCCGGGCCTGCAGCGCATGGCCGACGTTCTTGGCCTCCAGCACCGAGTCTGCCTCGTCGGCCAGCACCTGCTCGACGTCGTAGAGCACCGCGCGGGACCCGCTGCCGCCCCACGCGGCGTGGGTGCCCAGCGCGTGCAGTTTCTGCGCCGGATAGGTCATACCGCGGCCGGGATCGGTGATTTGTGAGTCCGACGCCAGCACTACCCCGTTTGCGCACCGCAGCGCCAGAACGACAGTCACGCCATGATCGTGCCACGGCCGCCGGCGAACCCCTCCCGGTTCGTGCTTCTGTTGCTGTCACCTATGGTGGGAACACATGGATGTCTCCCTTTTGGCTTTCGAATGGACGGACACCAGTAGGCACTGGCTCATCGAGGTGCCGATCAGGATCGTCGCCTACCTCGTCGTCGCCCTGGTCATCCGCTTCCTCGTGCACCGCATGATCGACCGCGCGACCACCGCCAGGTCCCGCAAGGACCGCGCCGCCGCCGGTGACGGCGAGCGGGCCAAGACTCCGCCGCTGGTCCGCTACCTGCGCGACCGGGTGCCCTCCTCGGCCAGCAATGAGCAGGTCGTCGCGCGACGCCAGCAGCGCGCCCAGACGATCGGGTCGGTGCTGAAGTCGACGGTGTCGATCGTGCTGCTGGTCTGGGTGGTCCTGGCCATCCTCAATGTTCTCGGAGTGAACATCGCGCCGTTCATCGCGTCGGCCGGCGTGGTCGGCCTCGCGATCGGTTTCGGTGCACAGAATCTGGTCCGGGACTTCGTGACCGGGGTGTTCATGCTCCTCGAGGACCAGTACGGCGTCGGTGACACCGTCGATCTCGGCGAAGCGACCGGTGAGGTGGAGAGTGTCGGGCTGCGTATCACCACGGTCCGCGACATCGACGGCACGCTCTGGTACGTCCGTAACGGCGAGATCGCGCGCGTCGGCAACATGAGTCAGGAGTACGCCGTCGCTCGGATCGAGGTGCCCGTGGCCCTGACCGCCGACGTCGACCAGGCCGAGCAGGTCGCGATTCAGGCGGCCCACGACGCCGTGGCCGATCCCGCGCTGGCCGGCAAGGTGATCGGCGAGCCCGAGATGCTCGGTGTCCAGGAACTCTCGCCCGACCTGATCAGGCTCCGCATGACGGTGAAGGTCCGGCCGAACGCGCAGTGGGCGGTACAGCGCAAGCTCCGGCGGGCGATTCTGCGGGCCTACGACGAACACGGCATTGATCTGCCCTATCCGGGCGGCCGCGCGCAGGTCGCCGTCGGCGAGTAGCCGCGCTCAGTCCTCCGACGCGGCGCCGCCAGGTCTCACCAACCGGCCGAACCGGGAACACCCTTGAACGGACCGGCGATCGAGCTGGTGATCCAGCCGCCGTAGAAGCCCCCGGGTTGCGGCGTGACGGTCTCGCCGTTGACGGTGCAGCGGTCGACCAGCGCGGGCATCACCGCGACGGCTCCGGCGATGGCGGCGAACGGACGTGTCGGCCGTCGATAGGCCCAGGCCGCCCGCACCGCGGACACGGCAGCGGTCACCAGATCGAAATAGCTCGCCTCGCCCTTCCATTCGCACCACGACGATCCCTCGGCCGGTCGCAGTACCCCGGCCTGGAAGCAGCCTGCCGGCAGGTAATAGGTGGGCGGATGGCTGGTTTCCAGTACCCGCCACGCCTGATCGGTCGCAGCGACCGTCACACCTCCCAGTTCGACGGTGATCGAACCGCGAAAGACCTCCAACCGGGGCGGCCGCGGGTAATCCCACACCGACTCCTGGCCGGGGCGCGGCTTGTCGGGAACGGGCACAAGGCCGAGAGTAGCGGTATGGCCACCAGCGAGCGGGCGGCGTCCCGCACCATCTTCGGTCACCCGATCGGGCTGACGAATCTGTTCGGGGTCGAACTGTGGGAGCGGTTCTCCTTCTACGGAATGCTGACGATTCTCGGCTACTACCTCTACTACTCGGTGACCGACGGCGGTCTGGGTCTGCCGCAGAGCACCGCCACCGGCATCGTCGGCGCCTACGGCGGTCTGGTGTACCTGTCGACCGTGCTGGGCGGGTGGATCGCCGACCGGATCCTGGGCATGGAACGCACGGTGTTCTATGGCGGTGTGATCGTGATGCTCGGGCACATCGCGCTGGCGGTCCTTCCCGGACTGACCGGTGTCGGCGTCGGCCTGCTGCTGGTCGCCCTGGGGTCGGGGGCGCTGAAGGCCAATGCGTCCTCGTTGCTGGGCACGCTCTACGACAAGGGGGATGCCCGCGCCGACGGCGGGTTCACGCTGTTCTATCTCGGCATCAACCTCGGCGCCTTCCTGGGGCCGCTGATCACCGGACTGCTGCAGACCCGGCTCGGTTTCCACTACGGGTTCGGTGCCGCGGCCGTCGGCATGGCGCTGGGCCTGATCCAGTACGTCGTGTTCCGGCGCAACCTCGGAGAGCACGGACGGCATGTGCCGAATCCGTTGCCGCGCAGCGCCCTCGGTAGAACCGTCGGTGTGTTCGTCCTGGTGCTGGCGGTCGTCGCCGCGGCGGTGGCATTGAAACTGGTGGCACTGGCCAATTTGTCTCAGGTCACCACCGGGGTCATCGTGGTCGCGTCGGTCGTGTACTTCGCGATCATGCTCCGCAGCGACAAGGTCACCGCCCCGGAACGGATGCGGGTGCGCGCCTTCATCCCGCTGTTCATCGCCAACGCCGTCTTCTGGTCGCTGTTCCAGCAGATCTTCACCGTGCTCGCGGTGTACTCCGACGAGCGGATGAACTGGTCCATCTTCGGCTGGGTCGCGCCGTCGAACTGGATCGGGTCGATCGAACCGATCTGGATCATCGTGCTGTCCCCGTTGTTCGCGGCGATGTGGACCCGGCTGGGAAGCCGCGCACCCACCACACCGCGCAAGTTCGCCTACGGTGTGATCGGCATGGGTCTGGCGTTCCTGTGCTTTGTACCGCTGGCCGGGTTCAGCGCCGTTCCGGCCCTGCTGGTGTTGGTGGTGCTCGGCGTGTTCGCGGTGTCGGAACTGCTGCTGTCACCGATCGGGCTTTCGGTCACCACCAAGCTCGCGCCGGAGGCGTTCCGGGCGCAGATGATGGCGCTGTACTTCTTCTCCGTCGGTGTGGGGACGTCGATGTCCGGGGTGCTGGCCGGGTATTACGACCCGTCCGGCGAGGTCGTCTACTTCGGCGTCCTGGGCGGGGTGGCGATTCTCGCCGGCGTGATCGTGTTCGCCATCTCGCCGTGGATCAGCCGGCAGATGGAAGGAGTGCACTGACGGTCAGTCGGTGAGCTCCACCGTGGCGACCGAGGACAGTTCGCCGTCATCGTCGGGTTGCTCGAAAACCACGTGGGCGCTTCGGTTCCCGGCTTCGAAACTGGCGATGGTGTTGCCGAACAGCGGTCCGCTGAGGTTGCGCCACGACATGGGAAGGTCGGGGCAGCCGACGCGACGGGCCCAGCGGCGGGTCAGCCGGGCCGCACGCTGAGACCAGGCGATCTTGAAGGCCGGCTTCACCGGCGCCGGAACGTAGTTGTGCACCGGCGAGCACACGAGCTGATGCACCCGGGCGGCGGTGGACTCGGGGAAGTCGACCCGGGCCGCGTAGCTGTGGTGGACGTCGCCGGAGAGTACCGACACCGTCGCCGGCCCCCGCGACGGCTGCGACGCGGCGGCCTGGATCAGCTTCGACAGCCGCAGGAACGACTTCAGGAACGCCGGCCAGTGCTCCAGGTCGGCGGTCTGGCGGATCTTCTCGGCCAGCGCGCCGCGCCATCCGGCCCGGTTGGCGGCGAACTCGTTGATGGTCTGCAGGTCGCCGAGTGCGGGCGGCAGCAGCCAGGGCAGCGATGTCCCGATGAGCAGATGGTCCAGCTCGCCCAGGTTGTCCTGCACCTGATCTTCGAGCCAGCTGAACTCCCTGTCGCCCAACATCTTCCGGTCGCCGCTGTCGAGAATGCGGGCATTGCGGGAATCCACCATGATCAGTCGGCTGCGGCCCAGGTCCCAGCGGAAGCTGAACCGCAGCCCCTTGTCGCCGTCCACCTCGCTGTCGGCGCGGTCCGCCAACTCCACCAGATGCGACCAGCAGTCCCCGTGGGCCGCCGTCACCTTCTGGTAGTCGTCGTCGGCGTCGAGTTGCTCGGGACTGAGGTTGCCGATGTGCTGGTACACCCAGTACGACCCGAGACCGGCGCGGATCCGGTCGCGCCACCACGGTTTCTTGTTCATCTCGCGCCGCCACGCCGCCGAGGTGTTCCAGTCGTCCCGGATGTCGTGATCGTCGAAGATCATCGCGGTCGGCAGTGTCGACAGGATCCAGCGGATCTCGGGATCGCCCCAGGTGTGCCGGTAGAGCCCCTCGTACTCGGAGAAGGTGACGACCTCGTCGGGTGGGCGGCGCCGGCTGAGGCGCCGCCTGCCGCGGTGGCCGGCGAGATTGCGGCGCGCCTCGGGGGTGAGTTCGTCGGCGTACACCTGGTCGCCGAGAAGCAGCAACGCATCGGGCCATTCGCCGACGTCGGTCGCCGTCAACCGGGTGGCATAGCAGTCCAGCGCATCGATCCCCAGCTTCTCGTCCAGTTTTTTCTCGCCGGTCTTGGGATAGCGGCAGGATCCGAACACCACCCGCAGCCGGTCTTCGGTGCCCGGCCCACGGGTCCGGATCACGCTGGGCGGGAACTTCGAATCCGGTTCCGGCCACACCTTGACGCCGTCGACGAGGACGTCGTACTCGACCGTGGAGTCCGGGGTCAGATTTCGGACCGGCACCAGCGCGTAGTGGAAGCCCTGGACCTCGAAGGTCCGCGCCGTGCACCCGAGAACTTCCACCTCAGCCGGAGCGTCGGTCTGCACCCACACCTGGGCGGTGGTGTCGCCGACGTGCCGCAGCACCGGGCCGAGAACGAGAGTCACCGAACCAGCTTAGGCGCGGTAGTCGCTACCCTGTGCGGATGGTCGACACCACGGTTCGCCGGCGCGGGCCTCGTGGGGATGTCGACATCCGCGAGCTGATCCTGGACACCGCCGAGCGGATGTTCGGCGACTCCTCGATCGGGTCGGTGTCGCTACGGGCCATCGCACGGGAAGCCGGAGTCGCGAATCGCTCTGTGATGTACCACTTTCCGGCCAAGCGTGACCTGATCGCCGCGGTTGCCTTCCGCCGCTCCTGGCGCATCACCCCGGCCATCGCCGCCAACCTGGCCGCGCTCGTCGACGCGCCGGCGGAGGTGGGCGTGCGTGACGTCGTCGAAGCTCTGCTGATGCCGCATGTGACGTTGTTGCAGACCGAGCCCGTGCACGGCCTGTCGTGGTTGAAGGTCATGACGCAGCTGGCTTTCGACGACGACCCGATCTGGCGCGAGGCCCTCGACGGCGATCCCGGACTGCCGGATCTCTTCGTCGCCGCGGCGGGCCGCGCGATCCCGGGACTGCACACCCGGAAGGTTCAGCAGCGGGCGGCGCTGGCGATGTACTCGATGATCGCGGCGTTGGCCGGCGCCGATCTGGCCGCCTACCGCCGTCCGCTCGGCCCGGACGGGCTCGACCCGGAGTGGGTGGAGCAGGTGGTCGAGTTCGCGTGCGGGGGACTGCGGGGCAGCGCCGATTCCTGACCGCGAACTCCTCCCGGAATTTATTCGACTGCATTAATCTGGGTCGATGGCGGTTGAGCAGCGCGTGACCTATTGCCGTCTCTGCGAAGCTCTGTGCGGGCTGATCGCCACCGTCGAGGGCGGTCGGCTGCAGTCCCTGCAGCCGGATCCGGACCATCCGTTGTCCCGTGGCCGGGTGTGCCCGAAGGGCATCGCGTTCGCCGAGGTGCAGAACGACCCCGACCGGGTGCTGACGCCGCTGCGGCGCCGCGCCGACGGCACGTTCGACGAGGTGGGCTGGGACGAGGCGCTCGACGACATCGCGGCCCGGCTGAGCCGAATCCTCGCCGCGCACGGGGCGGGCGCGGTCGGGCAGTACTTCGGCAACCCGATCGCGTTCGGCTATGCGACCGGGATCTGGTCGGGCTTCTTCCTCAGCCGGCTCGGTGGACACCACCAGTACTCGTCGGGATCTCAGGACATCAATTCCCGCTTCGTCGCCAGCAAGCTCTTGTACGGCGCGGCCAGCCAGATTCCGTTCCCCGATCTGCCGCGCACCGACTTCCTGTTCATGCTCGGCGCCAATCCGCTGGTGTCCCATGGCAGCGGTGTGCGCACGCCGCGGGTGAAAGACGATCTGTCGGCGATCGTCGCGCGCGGTGGCCGCGTCGTCGTGGTCGACCCGCGCCGTACCGAGACCGCCCGCGCGCACGAGCACCTCGCGGTACGGCCCGATTCGGACGCCTGGCTGCTGTTGTCGATGCTGCACGTGATCTTTGACGAGGGGCTGGCCGACACCGCCGCCCTGGACGCACAGACCACGGATTGGCGGACACTGCGCGAACGTGCCCGGGCTTTCCCGCCCGAGGTCACCGGGCCGCGCACCGGCGTCGACGCGGACGTACTTCGCACTCTGGCAAGGGATTTCGCCACCGCGCGGGCGGCTGCGGCGTACGGGCGCACCGGCGCATGCCTGGGCAGGCACGGCACGCTGGTGAGTTTCCTGCTCGACGCGCTGAGCATCGTGACCGGCAACCTCGACCGTCCCGGCGGGACGCTGTTCGCCCGCGCCGTCGTGCCGTTGGAGGACCTCGGGGAGAAGGCCGGGAAGATGAGCTACGACACCGCCCGGTCCCGCGTCGGTGGCCTGCCCGAGGTGATCAGCACCTATCCGGCCACGCTGATGGCCGAGGAGATCATCACCCCCGGCGACGGACAGTTGCGGGCGCTGTTCGTCACCGCCGGCAACCCGGTGCTGACCGTGCCCAACGGTCCGATGCTCGAGAAGGCGCTCGACGAGCTCGATCTACTGGTGTCGCTGGATCTCTACGTCAACGAGACCAACAGCCACGCCGACTACATCCTGCCCGCCACCACCTTCCTGGAACGCTACGACGTGCCCTACAGCCTGGCCAACTGTTCGGCCGCGGTGTTCGCGCAGGCCACCGAACCGGTGGTGCCTGCGTACGGGCAGGCACGCAACGAGTGGGAGGTGTTCGACGAGCTGGCGCGCCGGATGGGACTGTCACTGTTCGCGACCGGCCCGCTGGAACGCTTCAACGGCGTGCTCAGTTGGCTGGACCGGCGCGGCGTCGCGCGCCTGACACCGCGCCGCCTCGTCGAGCTGTTGATGCGGATCGGCCCCTACGGTGATCGGTTTGGGTTGCGCCGCAACGGAATCAACCCTCGCAAACTGCGGGACAACCCGCACGGCATCGTGCTGTCCGAGGTCGCCCCGACCGGGATCCGTGCCGAGGCGGTCAAGCATCCGCACGGCCGGGTGGCTCTGGCTCCGGCGGAGATCCTCAATGAAATCGAGTGCCTCGGTGACCGCCATCCCGACGATCCCGCGTTCCCGCTGAGGGCGATCGGCCTGCGCGAGATCCGCTCACTGAACTCGTGGATGCACAACTGCCCCACACTGATGAAGGGCGACCGGCGCCACCGCGCCCGGATCCATCCCGCCGATGCCGCGGCCGCTGGACTCACCGACGGCGCGAGGGTGCGGGTCACCTCCCGGGACGGGGCCATCGAGACCGAGGTGCTCGTCACCGACGAGGTGCCGGCCGGGACCGTCGCGATTCCCCACGGCTGGGGGCACAGGGGCGGCTGGCAGCTGGCCAACCAGTCCGGCGGGGCGAACGTCAACGAGCTGACGTCCAACGATCCGGCCGACCTGGAGCGCCTCGCCGGCATGTCGGTGCTCAACGGCGTCGCGGTGCGGATCGAGCCGGTCGACGCCACCACGGTGGCCCCCGCCGGCTGACTCACCTGCGCCCGAACTTCTCCTTCACCAGATCGATGACCGCCCGGCTCGCCGGCGCGGGCGTGAAGGCCCGGGCCGCCGCGGTCAGCGCGTCCCGGGCCTGCCCGCTCAGCTCGATGTCAGCCGCGGCGACGTTGAACTCGAGCTGCTCCACACTCGACGCTCCGGGGATGGCCACCACGCCGGGCAGTGCGATCAGCCACGCCAGCGCAACCTGCGCGGGCTCGGCGCCGACATCGGAGGCGACCGCGCGCAGCGTCTGCAGCAACGGCTCGACCCGGCGCAGGTTCTCCGTTGCGAACAACGGGTTGAAGGCGCGCACGCCGCCGGGTCTGTTGTCCACGCCGTACTTGCCGCCCAACAGTCCCTGGGCCAGCGGGCTGTACGCGATGACGATGCGGTTGTTCTGCTCGGCGAACGGCACGAGATCGTCAAGGGCGTCCGGATGAGCCAGCGAGAAATGAACCTGGTTGCTGACGACGGGCCGGCCCAGCGCCGCGTCCGCCTTGCGCCAGCGCGCCAGCGAGTAGTTCGAGACCCCCGCAGCCCCGATCACTCCCTCATCGAGGAGGTCGCGAAGCCCCGGCATGATCACCGCGTCCGGCACCACGGGGTTGGGTTGATGCACCTGGTAGAGCGGGATGCGATCCAGCTGAAGCCGCCGGGCGCTGGCCCTCGCGCGCTGTTTGACGACGGCCGGGAACGGCGCAACCGGAAAGACCTTGGTGGCCACCGCCACCCGGGTGCGCTCGGCGCCGAGCGCCTCGCCGAGAATCCGCTCACTCTTGCCGAACCCGTAGATCTCTGCGGTGTCGAACAACGTCACCCCGAGCTCAAGTGCTCTCGCGACGATGTCCCGGGCGGCGCCCGCCGCGTAGTCGTCGCCGTAACCCCACTCGCGGGAACCGAACTGCCACGTGCCCAGGCCGATCCTGCTGACCCGCCCCACTCCGTCGACGTCGAGGTACCTCATGAAGGCAACGGTACTGGCGGCGCGGCGGTAGTTCGAGGTCGGAAACGTCCAAGAGTTTGCTGACGCAATGGTAAGTTCGGCTCGCTACGCCAACGCTGGGGGTCAACGTGGACCGGTGCCCGAAAACACCGAACGGTTCTGTGCGCGGTCTGTACTCCGGCGTGGTGCTGGTCGGCCTCGGCTTGGGCATGGCCGCAGGTCAAGGGGTGGCGACGGCCAGCCCGGCCGAGTCCTCGGACTCGGTGGCGGCTGCGTCCTCGAACGCCTCGCCGTCGGCGCGCGACGACGAGAGCACCGACACCGACGAGAGCACCGACACCGACCCGGACGACGCAGAGGATCCGGGCGACACAGGGGATCCGGACGACGCAGAGGGCGCACACGACCCTGACATCGCAGACGATCTCGACGGTGTCGATGCCACGGACGCCGACGGCGACGAGCCGTCGCAGCGCCCGGTCGCCCGCTCGGACGACGCTGCCGGCCACCAGCCGGACGAGACCGAGGAGACCGAAAAGGCTGTCGAGACCGACGCGGCCGGTGACACCGACACGGCGGATGCCGAGGCGACGTCCTCCGCGACGTCCTCCGCGGTGGCCGGGAGTGCCGGTGCGTCCGCCGACCTGCGCACGCCGGTTGCTTCGCGGCCCGTCACGGTGGAGACCATCGTCACCGACGTCCTCACCTGGATCGGACTGCCCACCCGTGCCGACGACGGCCGCGACCCGCAGACTCCGGTCTCGGCGCTCGTGCAATCGCTGTGGCTGGCGGTGCGCCAAGCCCAGTACACCTGGAACAACCAGCGTCCCGTTGCCGCCGTCACCACATCGGGACCGGGTCCCGACGGCGCAGTCACCGGCGCCCTCAACGCGACCGACTTCGACGACGCAGTGCTCACCTACACCGTCGTCACCGGGCCCGTCCACGGTCGGATCGTCCTCGACGCCTCCGGCGGCTTCACGTACACACCGGGCGCGTCGGCGGCCGGCCGTGCGGACAGATTCACCGTCAAGATCGACGACACCGCCGGCAACCCGTTCCATGTGCACGGGCTGCTCGGCTTGCTCGGCATCACCGGGCCCACCGTCGTGACCGTCACCGTCGCTGCGAATTCTGCTGTGACAGAAGGATTTCCGTCGGGACTTGGTGTCGACGAGCTTACGGCGCGCGACGGTGTGGCGGTAACCCCCGGCCGCGACGGCGGTGTCAGCATTATCGACGGCCGGTTCACCGACGCGCTGGTGGTCAACGCCGGCGATGCCGCTGCGGTGTTGAACTCGCTGGCGCCGGCGCTGGGTGCCACGGCCGGCTTCGCCGCCCCGGGGGCCATCACCGTCAGCACCGTCGGCAAGGGGGACACCGCCGAGCACTTCTACCGATTCACTGAGAAGCTGGGTCCGGTCCAGGTTCTCGGTAGCGAGGTGATCCTGGTGACCAACGCCGCCGGCGAGGTCACCAGCGTGTTCAACTACTACCGCGGGCTGGGGGAGGGCTTCGACATCACCCCCGACGCCTCGGTCGACGAGCACATCGAGGTGCGGCTGATCGCGAGTGCGGCCCACCTCGGGGCGGCCGCCGAATCCCGCGCCGTCCGAAAGTTCCTGAACGCGAGCGCATTCGCCGAGGAGCTGGTCGTCTACACCGACGACGACGGGACCTCCAGCCTGGTGTGGCGGGTAGCGGTGGTGGTGCGCGACACCGGTGAGCTGTCGCCGTCGGGGACGACTTACCTGATTCACGCCGACGGCGCGTCGGCCGGTGCGGTCATCGTGTCCTCGGCCGACGCCCACGCCGCGACGTCGATCAGTTTCGCCAAGGACTGGCTCGGCCAGTCGCGTCTTTTCACCATCGACACCCGCAAGGTGTGGTGGCTCCGGACGTACCAGCTGATCGACAAACCCCGCAACATCACCACCTACCGGACCACCTACACGCTGTTCGGGTTGGGCAATCCGCAGCTACCGGGTTCGGTGGTCAAGCGCGGCCTGTTTGGGTGGGACGCCTCGGCGGTGTCGGCGCACGCCAACATGGCGCAGGTCTACGACTACTTCGAGGACGTACTCGGGCGAAAGTCGTTCGACGGCAAGGGCGCCCTGGTCTCGGTCAGCATCCGGTACAACCCGCGGATGTCGACCTCCGGCTACGCCAACGCGTTCTGGGACCCCAACCGGCAGTTGTTCGCGTTCGGCGACAGCGGATACCTGCAGGCCGGCCTGGACGTCGTGGCCCACGAGTTCGCGCACGCGGTGACATCCCATGTGGTCGGCGGCGGCGGTCCCGTGCTGGACTTCGACGAACCCGGCGCCCTCAACGAGGCTTTGAGCGATATCTTCGGCGTGCTGGTCGAGGGCAAGACCGGGGCGGACCGCTGGCTCGTCGGGGAGGACTCCGCGCTGGGCGCCGTGCGCGACCTCGCCGATCCGACCTCGATCGGAACCGTGTACGGGCCGCACCGGGACCGCTACAGCCAGCGGTACCGGGGGGAGGGCGACGACCGCGGTGAGCACGTCAACAGCACGATCTTCAGCCACGCCGCCTACCTGATGATGACCGACGCGGCCACCGGTGCGGTCACCGACGAGACCTGGGCGAAGGTGTTCTACCATTCGCTCGGGCGGCTGAGCAGCACCGCCAGGTTCGTCGACGGCCGGGCCGCGGTGCTCAGCAGCGCCCGCGGCCAGGGGCTGACCGACACTGAGCTCGCGGCCATCGCCCGTGCCTTTGACACCGTCGAGATCTACGGTGCGGCAACGTCATCGGCTGTCGCCGTCTGAACTGTCGACCAGCACCGCGCCGTCGGGACGGTCGCCGAGGGTCTGCAGGCCGATCGGGCCGCCGCACGCGGTCAGTCGGATGATATCGGCCAACTGGCCCGGCGCGTCACACTGCACGTAGTGATCGGCGCCCGGGATCACCCAGTAGCGGTTGGTGCCGGGCTTCGGCTTCAGATAGTGCTGCCAGACGTGGTTGGCCACCCGCAACGGGGCGACGCCGTCGTGCAGGCCCCAGATCAGCGACGTGTCGACGTCGAGGGTGGACAGCCGCTCTAGCCAGCCGGTCTCGTCGGCGGCCCGCTCGTGAAGGTACCTCACGGTGTCGGGCAGCACGCCGATTCCGTCGTTGACGGCGAAACAGCTTGCCAGCGCGGCGATCTCGTCGTCCTGGAGAGAGCGTCGGGGCATGAAAGTGGTCGCTCCCAGGCCGGCGGCGAGCATTTCGGGCGTCGTCGCCGCAGCTGTGGCACGTCCGGTGGCGTCGTCGAGCAGGGCCACCTGGAACGCCGTCAGGTTGGCCAGCGGCAGATAGACGTTGGCGTTGGTGATGAACACGTCGGCCGGCGCTGCGCCGGCGTCGGCGAGCATGCCCAGCGCGATCATGCCGACGCTGCTGCCCCGATCATGGGTGATCATCCGGTAGTCGCCGAGGCCCCACCGCTCGGTGATCGCGTGAACCAGCAACCGCGCGTCGTCGTACAGCGAATACACATACGGAGATGGCGGCTTGCCGGACAGGCCGTATCCGGGGAAGTCCAGTATGTGGATGTCGAACTCGTCGGCGAGTTCGACGGTCAACGCGTGATAGTCGATACCCGAGGTGGGGAAGCCGTGCACACAGACCAGCGCGGGCGCTCCCGGGGTGCCGCACCGGCGGCTGAACACCTCGACCTCGGCGCCCGCGTTCGCCGGTGTGGTGGAGGCCCAGGTGAAGCGCGTTGCATGGCGCCGCCATTCGGTGAAGATGTCCACCCGTGAAAAGCTAGACGCCGGGTCGTCGTCCAGGAGGTGTTTTCGGTGCCGCCCAGTCCGGGATCGCGCGATTCACTGCGCAACGTGGTGGCGCTGTCGGCGCCAGTCGGGCTCGCGTTCATCCCGCTGGGCATGGCGCTGGGATTCCTGGTGGTGCATGCCGGTCTGGCGTGGTGGTGGGCCCCGGTGTTCGCGGCGGTGATTTATGCGGGGTCGCTGGAGTTCCTGATGGTGCAGCTGGCCGCGACTGCCGCGCCCATCGCCACCGTGGCGCTGACGACGTTCGTGGTGAACTCCCGGCACGTGTTCTACGCGCTGTCGTTCCCCCTCCACCGGGTCCGCGGTGTGCTCGGCAAAATGTATAGCACCTACACGCTGTCCGACGAGGCGTACGCCGTCGGGGTCAGCCCGGAGGCGCGGACATGGTCCACGCGGCTCATCTTGTTCATGCAGTTGTGTTTTCACTTGCTGTGGGTTTCCGGGGCGACCCTGGGCGGTCTGCTCGGCGAAGCCCTGCCGATCGAAAGACTGGTCGGGCTGGACTTCGCGCTGACCGCGCTGTTCATCGTGCTCGGCATCGATGCGTACCGCCAGCGGCCCGATCCCGTCACCGCGGCCGTGGCGGCGGCGTGTGCGATCGTCGCGTGGTTGACGGTGCCCGGACAGATGCTGATAGCGGCGTTCGCCGCGTTCGCAGGTGTGCTGCTGGTCCGGATGATATTGCAGCGCAAGGCCGACCGTGCCTGACAACCGCTACATCGCGGTGCTGGTGGCGGTCAGCGCGGCGGTGACCTGGGCCCTGCGTGCACTGCCGTTCGCGGTGCTGGCCCCGATGCGGCACAGCCGGGTGGTCAAGTACCTCAGCGTGCACATGCCGGTCGGGGTGATGCTGATCCTGGCGATCTACACCGTGCGCACGGTCGCCGGTGACACACTCACCCAGCTCGTCTGGCTTACCGTCGCCGTCGTTGTCACCGCCGGCCTGCATCTGTGGCGAGGCCACGCCCTGCTCAGCATCCTGGTCGGGACTGCGTGCTACGTGACGCTGATGTCGGTGTGGGGGTGAGGTCGGTCGGTCGACTGGAGATAGGCGACCAGCGCGTTGGTCAATCCGCGACGGGCGACGTCGAGATCGGCGAACGAGCCGAGTTGACGCTCGGACACCAGCCCGCGCATCGCCCCTGGGATCAGGGTGGCGACCTCGCGCACCCGCTCGGGATCGACACCCAGGCCGGCGAACGCGTTCCGGCAGATCTCCAGCCATGACCGACCCCAGGAATGCAGTTCGGCGGCGGTCTGTGGATACAGCCGCCGCAGTTCGGCGGGGTCACGCGGCAGCGCGGCGCGCAGGTTCTCGATCGCGCGCGAATCGGGCGCTGCCAGGCCGTCATACAGCGTATCGATGATGCTCGCCACGCGGTCACGCAGCGGGGCGGCTGTGTCGACAGCGGCGAACACGTCGGCCCGGCGCTCAGCGGTGCGGTGCAGCACGGCCGCCCAGAAGCCGTCAGCATCCCCGAACTGATACTGCACCGCGCCCCAGGTCGCGCCGATGTCCTTGGCGATGCGGTTCGCCGACACCGATCCGGGCTCACCGGAGGCCAGCGACTTCAGCGCCGCTTCGAGCATGTTGGCCCGAGTCGCCTGCCCGCGTCGGTTTGGGCGCCGCTCGGGTGCTGCCGCCTTGCTCATGGAAGGAGCATACCGAAAGTTTCGTAGAACCTACTATGCTTTTGTCGTCCGCTGTTCTATCCTCACCGCATGGCCAAACCGCCTCTGTCGATGAAGCCGACCGGCTGGTTTCAGGTCGCCTGGTGCGACGAGATCGGCATCGGCGACGTCCACACGATGAAGTACTTCGACCAGGAGATGGTCGCCTGGCGTTCGGAATCCGGCCAGATCACCGTGATGAACGCCTACTGTGAACACCTCGGGGCGCATCTCGGTTTCGGCGGTACCGTGCAGGGCGAGGTGCTGCAGTGCCCGTTCCACGGCTGGCAGTGGAATCAGCAGGGCCGCAACGTCTGTATCCCGTACGAGGACCGACCCAACCGGGGCCGTCGCATCAAGACCTACCCGGTGATGGAACGCAACGAGTCGGTGTACATCTGGCACGACATCGAGAACCGCGAGCCGTTCTTCGACGCCCCGGATGTCTTCGCCGACTTCAAGGACGGCTCGGGTGTCGAAGACTACTACCCGCAGCAGCGGTTGTTCGAACAGGGCCTGGAGATGCACCCGCAGTACGTGCTCGAAAACGGCGTCGACTTCGCGCATTTCAAGTACGTGCACGGCACACCTCTCAATCCGATCTTCACCCGCCACGACTTCGACGAGCCGATCTCCTATGTCGACTTCACCATCACCTTCGAAGGCGACGACGGTCAGCGCATCGAGGACGTCAACAGCGGTGTCGAGGCCATCAACGGCGGACTCGGCATCGCGGTGACCAAGAGCTGGGGGATGATCGACAACCGCACGATCTCGGCGATCACGCCCGTCGACGAATCCACCTCCGACGTGCGGTTCATGGTCTACATCGGCAGACCGAAGGGGGAGGTGCGCGACCCCGAGCGCGCCCGGGTCAAGGCCGAGGAATTCGGCGCCGAGGTGATCCGTCAGTTCCGCCAGGACATCCACATCTGGGCGCACCAACGCTATTCGGATCCGCCGGCGCTGGCGAGTTCCGAACTGGAAGGGTTCACCGCTATCCGCGAGTGGGCCAAGAAGTTCTATCCCGACGGCAGAGGCGGCAGCGCCGCCGAGCTGGCCGCCAAATCCGCACTCTGACATCTGAAAGGCTGCCATGACGATCAAGGTTTTCCAGGTTGCCACCGGCAACGTCGGCTCCGAGATGATCAAGCGAATCGCCGACCGGCCCGATCTCGAACTGATCGGGGTGCACTGCTACTCGCCCGAGAAGGTGGGCAGGGACGCCGGTGAGCTGGCCGGCCTGGCGCCCAACGGCGTCATCGCCACCGGCTCGGTCGAGGAGATCATCGCGGCCAAGCCCGACGTGCTGACCTTCCACGGGGTTTTCCCGGACGAGGACCTCTACGTCAAGGTGCTCGAGGCCGGCATCAACATCGTCACCACCGCCGACTGGATCACCGGCTGGCACCGCGACCGCAATCACCCGCACCCGTCCGGTAAGCCGGTCAGCCAGTTGCTCCAAGAAGCCTGCGAGAAGGGCGGTTCCACGTTCTACGGCACCGGCATGAACCCGGGCCTGAACCAGATCCTGGGGGTGGTGTGCTCCGCCGACGTCTCCGAGATCGAGAACGTCACCACCATCGAGTCGGTGGATGTGTCCTGCCACCACTCCAGGGACACCTGGATCGAGGTCGGTTACGGGCAGCCCGCCGACGACCCGGAGATCCCGGGAAAGCTGGAGAAGTACACCCGTGTGTTCGCCGACAGTGTGTACATGATGGCCGACTGCTTCGATCTGACCCTCGACGAGGTGAAGTTCAGCTATGTGCTCGGCGCCTGCACCAAGGACGTCGACCTCGGCTGGTACCAATTGCCCAAGGGATCGTTGGGCGGCAACTACATCAAGTACCAGGGCATGGTCGACGGCGTGCCCCGCGTCGAGACGCACCTGGAATGGCAGATGACCCCGCACACCGATCCGAGCTGGGATATCAAGGGCTGCTACATCACTGCGATCAAGGGCGACCCGAACATCTACAACAAGCACATGATCTTCCCGAAGCCCGGCGTCGATCTGTCAGACCCCGCGAACTTCGCCTCGATCGGCATGACCGTCACCGGAATGCCTGCGTTGAGCGCGATCTCGTCGGTGGTGGCCGCCCGGCCGGGCATCATCACCTCGGCCGATCTGCCGCTGCGCGGCTTTGCCGGACGGTTCAAGCTGTAGACACTACTCCTCCGTGGTGGCGGCGGAGCCCCGGTTGTCGGTCTCGGTGTTTCGCGCGGTGGTCTCGGTGGTCTGCTCGTCGTCGGAGTCGTCGGCGTCGTTGTTTTCGGTGGTCTCCTCCGCCGTCCCTTCAGCCGTCTCCTCGGCCGATTCGTCCGCCGGCTCCCCGGCGGACGTCTGGCCTGCGTCCTCGGTCCCAGCTGGGGCGGCACCGGCCGTGTCCTCGTTCTGCTTCTCGGCGTTGGTGAATCCCGCGGCCACGGAATCACCCTCTACCGCAGCTGAATCGGCCGATTCGTCGATTGCGTCGTCCTCTGGTGCCGCGCCGTCGTCGGTTCCCGCTGTCGCGTCATCGTCGGCCGTGACCACGTCCGCGGAAGCCTCTGCGGAACCGTCGGTCGGCGGAACGTAAGGAACCGGGACGACGAGATCGCGGCCCGGCTGCGGAGGCAGCGGACGCCGCCATCCGGGGACATACTCAGACGGCGGGCGGTCAGGTAGAACCACGATCGGCGGCAGTCCCGGGACATGGAGATAGAGCTCGTCGGCGACAACCCAGACGGCGGCGAGGACGACATCACGGGCGAAGTCACCCAGGTTCGTGAAGAATCCCTCACCGCGAAGAACGTCGGTGCCGTTGAAAACCGCACTCGCCGAGATGCTCTCGACGAAGTTGAACCCGACGTAGAGCTGCTTGCCGACGTAGCCGAGCTGGTTGGCGAACGGGGTGAACACGGTGCGCACGTCGGTGCGGAAGTCGATGAAGTCCTCGTCGATCCGGTCCGCGGTCGAGAGCGTGTCGTCGTCCGCGATCGTCGGGGCCGCGGCCTGCGAGCCGTCGCGGTGGGACGCGGTCGCTTCCGGAGCGAACACCCAGGGCCATGGGGACAGCGGCCGTGACGACGCGGTCAGATTGACAGCTGCGTCAGTATCTAGATTGCTGGCTACCGGTCTCGGTGGGGCGATAGGTGTAGCCATGATGGTGGCTCCGGCGAGTGCTGCCACCGCCAGCGCGGCGCCCGATTGCAGGTGAAGACCCATTAGTTCCCCCAGTTTGGATGTCTCCGGTGAGGGCAATGTAGCACCATCGTGTGCCCATCGAAAGAGTCAGTGTCTTTGCTGTATTTCAGCTTTAAAGGTTGCTGCGAGCACTTTCAAGGAAGACTGCGCAGTGTCAGGGGAAGCTCGTCAAGTCGTCGCACCAGCAGGCCGGGCAACCACCGGGCAGGCCCGCCCGACTCGATCAGCGCGGTGTGCCGCAGCAGGTGCTCGATGACCACCTTCGCCTCAAGCCGCGCCAGCGCGGCGCGTTGCCGACCCGATCAGGGCGGTGCCTGCGCCGGCCAGTGTGGGTTCGTCCACTCGCCCCTGGAGCACCTGGGTGCTGGCATACGCCCACGCCCAGATCCGGTTGGCCACCGCAGCCATCCATTCCACGGGTCTGCCGCGAGGCACCTGTCGCCACAGCGCACCCATCGTCGTTTCGACGAACGTCTCGAGGTCGCGGATTCGCCTGGCGGCCAGCTGCGGCACCAGCATCTGGCGGTGCAGGGCGTGTGCGGGGTCATCTGCGGTGGCCAGTGCAGTCGTGCACTGTTCGCGGGCCACGATCTACCGGCATGTCGGTGCGTCAGGCGGAGCGGATCATCGCGACGGTGCGCTCCGCCGTAACCGGTCTCAGCTGGAACGGATCCGGACTGACCCGATCGGCCAGACATGGCTGAACTCGGCGTAAGGGGGAGTTGACGTGGATCGGCCGGTCGGCGGTTCCGCCCGCGCTGGCGGCCGAACTGACCGGTATCGACGACGACGATCCGCAGGCCGCGCAGTGGATCGTGCGTGTGGTGCTGGCGCTGTTGTTCTAGCCGGTGGACGATCCGGTAGCCGAACGAGAGATGCTGCAGCGGTGCCTGATTCAGTAATCCTGAGCCCGTCGCGGGGCGGGGGTCTCGGATTTTGGTGCGTCATCGTGTCAGTGCTGCCTGCCATAATCGAAGGTATGTTCGAGGGTGTCGAGCCGCGGGAGCTTATCGAGGCGATGGGTTCGGCGGCGCGTGCCGAGTCGGCGGCGATCGCGCAGCGGCTTGAAGCTGTGGCTGTGTTGTTCCACTGTCGCCAGCGCGATTACGCCGATGCCGGCTTTCATCACACCGACGTGTATG
>NZ_JBQQCF010000060.1:0-27604 GCF_052245755.1 Mycobacterium sp. 4D054 | reverse complement strand
CTGGCCTCCGCAGAACTCATGCTGGACATCGAATGTGTCGAGCGAGCAGGGCGATAGATCAGCGGCACCTCGGGTGCATCGGCAATCCATCCAAGATCACCGACACAAGGATGGTGCACCAGTGAGCCAGCACCTCGGAGAGCCGGTCCACCAGTGCGGCGATCTGCTGGTCGCCGAGGTCGGGCAGCGTGCCGGACAGGTCGAACGCCACGTCGAGATTGCGTGCTTCGGCGTCGTCGACGAGCGTCCGGATCTTCTGCATCAGCGGATGGTCGAAGATGCCGGCCTGATCGAAAAGCGCTCGAAGCCTGCGGCATTCAGCGCGGGCCTGGGCTTGCATGGCCGCGTCGACGGGTTCGCCACGCGTCAGCGCGTCCAGCAGGGGGACGACGTTGTCGACGATGGTGGCGTAGCGGCGCTGGTATTCGGTGCGCAGCGCGGCGCTGACCCGGTCCCGGGTGACCAGCCGACGGTGGGCCCGGGTCTCGGCCTCCACCACTTTGGCCGCGTCGCGCATCAGACCGTTGAAGACGAAGGCGAACAGCTGCACGCCGAGAATGCTCGCGGTGCCCAGACCGATGTTGACGAGCACAACCGCGGACGGATCCCGCAGGGCCACGACAGCGCTGTTGAGCACCCAGAAGCCGACCAGCAGCGCGGCCCCAATCCTGGTCGGCAGTGCGAGAAGCAGCGGCAGCACACACCAGCCGATACCGCTCTGCGCCCAGTGCGCGTACCCGACCAGCGCGTCCTGCGGCAGTAGCGCAGGCTGGGCGACCGTGACCGCCAGCAGTAGCAGCCCGGCCGGCCAGGCCAAAGTCCATCGCTGGCAGAGTATTCCGGGTACCGCGGCCAGCGTGCCGAGTGCTGCGACGACACCGAGTACGGCATCGGCGGCGGGAACGGTCACGGCGAGGTTCACCAGGGCGTACGCGGCGAGCGCGAGACCGTAGCGGGTTCTGGTGCGCTCCAGCAGACGGTCCGGGTCCACGGTCGGCGACTTCACCGCGGTGTCGGTCGGGGCCCACCACAGTTCGGTCACCGTTCCGGCGCCCGGGCTGGATATCACGCGTGCCTGGCCGCGCGCCCGCGCCATCCGATCGATGATCGAGTCGTCCACGCCGTGACCGCGGCGCGGCACGCCGACGTCGAAGCCGATTCCGTCGTCTTCGAGGCGGATCATGCTGTCGGACACGGTGATCCGCAGCAGCGTGGCGCGGGAGTGCCGGTCGACGTTGGTCATCGCCTCGCGGGCCGCCGCGATCACCGGAGCGGCCGTCGCCCCGGGCAGCCGGAGGCGTTCCCTGCCGTCGAACACCACCGGTGTGGTGAGGTGCTGGGCGCACTCCCGCAGCGCCGCAACCAGTTCCACCCGCGCCGGCGGAGCCACCCAGGCGCCGTCGCTGAGCAGGCGCAGATCGCGCCGGGCCTGGGCGGCGAGGCGCCGCGTGGGCAGCGGACCGCCCTGGCCGACCATCAGCAGGGTCGATGCGGCCGTGTCGTGCAGCAGAGCGAGTTGTTCGCGTTCGTAGTCGCGGAGAGCGTCGGTCACCCGGCGGGCGACCTCCGCTTCGTCGCGCTCGCTGCGGGCACGGTCGATCACGCCCGCCGCCCGCAGCAGCATGTAGCGGATGATCGAGGCCGTGGCGCACTGGACGACGAAGTAGAACAGCGCGGTCACTGAGGTCAGGTTCTCCCAGCCGGTGACGGCGGCGGCGCCCCAGGCGTAGGCCGCGGCGATTCCGGCGGTCATCAGCACGCTGGCCGGCGCCGGCACCGACACCGAGATGCTCACCACCGCGGTACCGGCGATGGCCTGCGGAGCCGAGTTCGACGCGTAGAAATCCGCAGCGGGCGTCAGTACCGGGATGGCCAGACAGACGGCCAGCACGAGGGCGTACCGCCAGCCAGGCCGGGTGATGGGACCGGGTGAGCAGCCGCGCCGCCGACCACACCGCGAGCACCGCCAGCAGCCACCTGCCGGCAGGGGTGGCCAGGCCGTCCGGATCGGCGAGTGTGATGAGCGCGACGCCGAGGTTCACGGTGTTGCGCATCAGCAGACCGACGGTGGCCGCCCGCCTCATCAAATGCCGTTGCGCGGCAGAACCCACCCTGGTGCCGCTCGTCGCCATGCCGCCCCCCAGCGAACCCGATGCGTTGTCGCCGCTACGTTAGCCCGGGGAACATATCGCCGCCGTCGTGTCGGTCGAACGTACTAATTCGTCGTTGCCGGCGACAGAAAGCCCATATTCGGCAACTTCAGCCGGGTTTTCCCTCGCGGCCGACGCAGGGCTGGGATTAAATACCGGCACGGACTGACAGTTTGACGAGTATGTCTACCAGGGGGAGGTGCCGGGGGATGTCCCGCGAGGGCGAGGCGCGGCGACCTGTGCGAATCGCGATCATCGACGATCACGATGTCGTGCATGCAGGGATTCAGGCGTGGTGCGGGGACGCCGACCCGCCGATCGAACTGGTGGACAGCTTCATGCGTCCGGCCGAGTACTTCGACAAGCACCCGGCCGACGGAGGCGACGTCGACGTGGTGCTGCTCGACCTGCAGATCGAAGGCCACCGCCCGGACTTCGAGACGCTGTCCAGGCTCGCCGATCGCGACCAGCGGGTGATCGTGTACTCCCACATCACCGCCGACGAGGTGATCCTGCGGTGTCTGGATCTTGGCGCGGTCACCTACCTGGTGAAGTCGGAAGGCAAGCGCCACCTGATCGAGGCGGTGCACTCGGCGCACACCGCCACGCCCTACGTGGGTCCACGGATGGGCAAGGCCATGCTCAACGACAGCACGGTGGGGCGGATCAAACTCACCGAGCGTGAGAAACAGATCCTGGTCGCGTGGTTCCAGACCGAGAGCAAGGAACTGGTGGCCAAGCGGCTGTTCATCGCGCCGACCACCGTGCGCACTCATCTGCAGCGGGCGCGGGCCAAATACGCGGGGGTGGGCAGGCCGGCCCCGACGAAGTCGGCGCTGCTGGCGCGCGCGATCGAGGACGGGATCCTCAGCCTCAACGACCTGTACTAGATTTCGGCCGTTCGGCTGACAGACAGTCCCGCCGGGCGCCGATAGCGTGGCCAGTGCTCGGGGGAGTCAACGTGATCGCCGGTGGCGAGGCGGTTCGGCAGCGGGGGGTGCGCCGAACCGCGGGAGCGCTCCGGCGATCACGTTGACCGGGCACTCACTAGACTGACCCGGTGGAATCTGCAGCCCCCCGCCCGGTCCTGGTCGTCGACTTCGGCGCGCAGTACGCGCAGCTGATCGCCCGACGCGTACGCGAGGCGCGGGTGTTCTCCGAGGTCATCCCGCACACCACCACCGTCGACGAGATCAAGGCGCGCAACCCGCGGGCGGTCGTGCTGTCCGGGGGTCCGGCCAGCGTCTACGCCGACGGCGCACCCCGGCTCGACCCCGCGTTGTTCGACCTCGACGTCCCGGTGTTCGGGATCTGCTATGGGTTCCAGGCGATGGCGCAGGCGCTGGGTGGCACCGTCGCGCACACCGGCACCAGCGAGTACGGCCGCACCGAGCTCAAAGTGGCTGGCGGACAACTGCATACCGACCTGCCCCACACTCAGCCGGTGTGGATGAGCCACGGCGACGCGGTGACGGCCGCACCGGACGGTTTCGAGGTCGTCGCGACCAGTGCCGGGGCTCCCGTAGCGGCCTTCGAGAACAAGGACCGCCGGCTGGCCGGCGTGCAGTACCACCCCGAGGTGATGCACAGCCCGCACGGCCAGCAGGTGCTCAGCCGGTTCCTGCACGAGTTCGCGGGCATCGACGCCACCTGGACACCGGCCAACATCGCCGAGGCCCTCATCGAGCAGGTGCGCACCCAGATCGGCGACGGGCGGGCGATCTGCGGACTCTCAGGTGGTGTCGACTCCGCGGTGGCGGCGGCGCTGGTGCAGCGCGCCATCGGTGACCGGCTCACTTGTGTGTTCGTCGACCACGGGCTGTTGCGCTCCGGCGAACGGGCCCAGGTGCAGCGCGACTTCGTCGCCGCCACCGGCGCCAACCTCGTCACCGTCGACGTGGCCGACCGGTTCCTGGAGGCGCTGTCGGGGGTGACCAACCCGGAGGGCAAGCGCAAGATCATCGGCCGCGAGTTCATCCGCGCGTTCGAGGGTGCCGTCCGCGACGCCGTCGACGTGTCCGGCGGTGAGGTCGAGTTCCTGGTGCAGGGCACGCTCTATCCCGACGTGGTGGAGTCCGGCGGCGGTTCCGGCACCGCCAACATCAAGAGCCACCACAACGTCGGCGGACTGCCCGACGATCTGAAGTTCACGCTCGTCGAGCCGCTGCGGCTGCTGTTCAAGGACGAGGTGCGCGCGGTAGGCCGGGAGCTCGGGCTGCCCGAGGAGATCGTTGCGCGCCAACCGTTCCCGGGACCGGGCCTGGGCATCCGGATCGTCGGCGAGGTCACCGCCGAGCGGCTGGACACGTTGCGCCGGGCCGATGCCATCGCCCGTGAGGAGTTGACCTCGGCGGGACTGGATAACCAGATCTGGCAATGCCCGGTGGTGCTGCTGGCCGACGTCCGCTCGGTGGGGGTGCAGGGTGACGGCCGCACCTACGGCCATCCCATCGTGTTGCGTCCGGTGTCCAGTGAGGACGCGATGACGGCCGACTGGACGCGGGTGCCTTACGAAGTGCTGGAACGGATTTCGACGCGGATCACCAACGAGGTGCGTGAGGTCAACCGGGTGGTGCTCGATGTCACCAGCAAGCCGCCGGGCACCATCGAATGGGAGTAGTCACGCGCCGAGCGCCATGTCCCAGAACGCGACCTCGTGGGACAGCACCTCGGCGATGACGTCGTCGTGGCCGGCCGGGGTCGCGAGTCCTTCGAGCGCACGCACGTAGTCGGCGAAACCCGGAGCGGTCCAGTGCTCGACGAACTCGCGGTACGGGGAGGAGTCCGACGCGGCGGTGGCCCACGCCAGCAGGTAGACCTTCTCGATGACCCACAGCGCCGTGATGGCCGCCTCGTAGGGCGCAGTGTCGAGGCGCTGCAGCAGTTCCCGGTACTTCAGCGTCGCCGGCAGGGCGGGCTGGTCGGTGTCGATACCGCGCTGCGCCGCCTGCCAGTCGAACCAGTCGAGTTCGGACACCAGCGCGGCGCAGCCTCCGGCGAGCGTGGTCTGGGCGGGCCGCGGTGCGCGTGCGAGCAGCCGGGCCTGGAACGTCAGCAGGTCGGCGACGAACACCGCGTCCTGCACCAGCCACCGGTCGAAGTCCGCGTCGGTGATGGTGCCCTCCCGCACATCGGCGAGGAAACGGTGGCGGGTGGCCGTGGCCCAGAGTTCGTCAAGCACGCCCGGAAGGATACTTGGCTATTCGCCGGCGGCCTCTGCGGTCTTCTCGACCAGATCGCCGAGCAACTGCGACACCGTCGATTCCACCTGCGACTCGATCGAGAACGCGAGCGTCGCAGCGACGGCGGTCACCGCCTGGGTGCGGAAGCGCACCAGCGTCGTGATCAGCTGGGCGACCTCGACGTCGTCGGGCAGGGCCGCGCCGGGGTTGACCTTGTCGACCACCTCTTCGAGCCCGGCCCGCACGAGGATCGCGCTGATCTGGTCGAGCAGGGGCGCCACCTGCTCGTGCAGGTCGATCAATTTGTCCAAAGCCACGCCGTAGTGCCTGATTTCGGTGAATGCCTCCACCAAGGTGGGGCGCACGATGGTCGCGTGCACGTCGTCCTCGACCCGGATGATGCCCAGCGCCACCAGCCGGTCGAATCCGGCGTCGTCGTCGATCAGACGCCGCGCCGCGGTCAGCGGCATGCGCTGCGGCTTCTCGGTGGCCCAGCTGCCCGCGATCGCCGATTCCAGGCCCAGCATGTCGCCGAGATCCTTGCCCTGTTCCCACGCCGAGAGCATCTCCTTGACATGGGCGATGTTGTAACCGCGGTCCAGCAGCGAGGTGATCAGCCGCAGCCGCGTCAGATGCGTGTCGTTGAACAGCGCGATCCGGCCCACCCGCAGCGGCGGGTGCAGCAGACCGCGGTCGCGGTAAACCCGGATGTTGCGCGTCGTGGTGCCCGCGAGCCGCGCGAGGTCGTCGATACGGTACTCGCCGGAATCGGCGGCGCCGTGCGGCTGTACGGCGGCGTCGAACAGCTGTGACACCGCGTTCTCGACCACGTCGCGCGAGCCGCGTCGGACCCGGCGCAGAATCGTCTGGATGGGGCCCGACATCTCAGGCCACCGCGGTGTAATCCTCGGCGCGGAACTGCATCTGTCGACGATACTGCGTCGCGAACCCCGGGTACATCGAGGCGTTGAATCCGTCGGCGGTCAGATACCAGCTCTGGCAGCCCGACATCCAGGTGGTCTTGGCCAGCCGCCGCTGGATGCGCTCGTTGTAGCGCCGCTGGACGTCGGCTCGCACATCGAGATAGCGCAGGTTCCGGTTCAGGATCGTGGTGATCGCGTCGACCGCGTAGGCGATCTGGCCTTCGACGTAGACCAGCAGCGAGTTGTGTCCCGGACCGGAGTTCGGCCCGGTCATGAAGTACAGGTTCGGATAGCCGTGCGCGCTGGCGCTTTTGTAGGCCTCGGCGTGGTCGGCCCAGTCCTGCTGCAGCGACCGGCCGCCCAGGCCCGTCACCGGAAACGGGGGGCCGGACAGATGGACGTCGTAGCCGGTGGCGAAGACGATCGCGTCGAGATGGTGCTCGACGCCGTCGCTGGTGCGGATTCCCGCGGGGCTCAACGTGGCGATCGGCCAGTCGATCAGCTTGCAGTTGTCACGCTGAAGCGCAGGGTAGTAGTCGCTGGAGATCAGCATCCGCTTGCAGCCCGGGGTGAAGTCGGGGGTGAGCTGGCGACGCATCCACGGGTCCCTGACCTGTTGACGCAGATGGGCTTTGCCCAACCGGGCGACCAGACCGCTCATCGGGGTGTTCCACACCAGCGCCGCCGCGCTCGCCTCATGCCCCCAGTACAGGGCCTGGCGGGCGATCTCCTGGGCGGCAGGGACTTTCGCGAACAGCGTCTGCACCGCCGTGGGCATCGGGAGATCCAGGCGCGGCAGCACCCAGCCCGGGGTGCGCTGAAAGACCTTGACGAAGGCGGCCGTCTTGACCAGCTCCGGAACGATCTGCACCGCGCTCGCGCCGGTGCCGATCACCGCGACACGCTTGCCGGCGAAGTCGTAGTCGTGGTCCCACGATGCGCTGTGGATCTTGCGGCCGCGGTAGGTGTCGATGCCGCGGATCTCGGGGAAGCTGTGGTCCGCCAACGGTCTTGAGGCCAGCACCACCGTCCGGGCCTGGAACCGCTTGCGCCGCTTGGTGCTCACGGTCCACACGCCGGTCTGCTCGTCGAACTTCAGGCCGGTGACCTCGGTGCCGAACCGGATCAGCGGGGTCAGGCCGTGCTGGTCGGCCATGTCCTCGATGTGCCGGAGGATCTCCGCCCCCGACGGGTACGCCCGTGACCATGACGGGTTCTTGACGAAGGAGAACGAGTACAGCAGCGACGGGATGTCGCACGCCACACCGGGATAGGTGTTGTCGCGCCAGGTTCCGCCGACCCGGTGTCCGCGCTCGACGATGACGATGTCCTCGACGCCGGCCTGCCGAAGCTTGATGGCGGTGCCCAGCCCGGTGAATCCAGCGCCGACGATCAGGGTGTCGTGAATCATGTCAGGCGGCCGGCTCGTGGGTGAGTTCTGTGAACCAGCTCGGGATCGGCTTGAGCAGAGCCCGGGGATACAGGTCGGACAGTCGGACCATCGTGTTGGCCAGCAGGTGATACGGGTGGCGCGGTTTGACGACCATCGCGGCGTGCCGGCGAAGCACCCGGTAGGTGGGCACCCTGGACGTGAATTCCCCACGTTCACCCAGGGTCTGGAATCGCTTGACCGCGTTGTACAGCCGCTCTGGCTCCAACCCCATACCGACGATCTCATTGCGGATGCGGTTGAGCAGCGGGATGTACATGACCGCGCCGATGATCAGGCCGGGGGTGGCGACATTACCCACGAATTCGATGGCCAGGCGACGGGCGTCGGCGTGGCCGATCATGTTCAGAACCTCGAAATCGACGGCGATGTGCCGGGATTCGTCGTTGTTGATCTTCTCGAACACCTGGTGGCAGACAGGATCGTCGACCTCCTCGAGCAGGAACTTCAGCAGTGCGCCGTCCAGTGCCACCTCCAGCATCGGGATCACGGTGCCCAGGATCGACAACGACATGCCGTCGGCGTAGGTGTCCAGCCAGTCCATCGCCAGCCGGATGTTGACGTTCGGTTCGGGCATTTCCCCGTCGTCAAGCATGCCCCACCGTTTCATCAGCGCGAGTTCGACATTGGCGTGCCGCTGCTCCTCGGCGTGGAAATAGCGGTAGATCTCGGCGATCGTCGGGGTCGGTGCCTTCTTGGCCAGCGCGGCGAAACCCCGTGCCCCGATGTTCTCGATCCAGCACAGGTCGGCCATGAACGCCTTGAGCTTCGGGCGCTGTTCGTCGGTGATCTTCTCGGCCCCCGGAGCGTCCCAGTCGATGTCGGCCAGGGCCCACTGCCTGTCCTTGATCTTCGCCAGCATCGAATCCATATCCATGGCCATGAGAGTCCTCTTCAGGTGGTGAGACGGGCGGCTATACCGGCGGCTCGGGTGAATACGGTAGGGGTGAGACGTTTGACGCCCCAGCCGATTCGGGCCTCCGGCTGGGGCATGCAATACAGGCCGCCCCGGTCGAGGGTGTCCAGCGCGCTGCGGGCGACGCGGGCGGCCGAGAATCCGGTCCACCGCATCAACTGCTCGGCGAATCGGCTGGTCTCGGTGGAGATCCGGCCCGACGCCACGATGCTGGTCTTGACGAACGTCGGGCACAGCACCGTGACGTTCACCCCGGTTCCGGCGAGTTCGGCGGCCAGGGTCTCCGACAGCGACAGTGTGCCGGCCTTGCTGACGTTGTAGGCCGCCATGCCGGGGGCGGCGCCGAACGCCGCCGCGGAGGCGACGTTGATGATGCCGGCGGGACGGCCGGCATCACGCAGGATCGGGGCGAACACGTGGCAGCCGTGGATGGGGCCCCACAGGTTGACGTTCAGCACCCAGGTCCAGTCGTCGAGGTCGGTGTCACCGATGAAGGCCCCGCCTGCGCCGACGCCCGCGTTGTTGATCACCAGGGTCGGGGGTCCGCCGAACCACGATTGCGCCTCCTCGGCAAGGCTGTACACCTGGCCGATATCGGTGACGTCGCATGGTGCCGGCTTGGCCTGGCCGCCGTCTGCGGTGATGGCTACGGCGGTCTGCCGGGCTGCCTCGACGTCGACGTCGCTGCACACCACCCGGCCGCCGCGGCGCGCGAGTTCGGCGGCGAACGCGGCGCCGATCCCGCTTCCCGCGCCGGTGATCACCGCATCGGCGCGGTGTGTTCGCTTCGCTCCGAAGAGAGCCGTCGAGAGCACGACACGGATACAACTCCCAATGGTGACATTTGTCAATGTCATATTTTTAAATGGCAGCGATGGCGCTTCCGGTCATGTTGACGCTTGTCGGTGGGCGGGTGTTTACTGGCCACATCGAACAAAGTTTCGAACAGTGGATGGTTCGGATGGGGTGAAAGGTGCTGTTGTGACGACGCCAAAGAGCCGGACCCGGTGCGCCGTCACCCGTGCTGAGCAGGTGGAACAGCTCCGCAAGCAGATGGCGTCGGTGTCGGGCAAGGTGGGCGGCTCGCGCCGGATGGCGACGCCCGACCCGGCGCTGTCACCCGCTCCGGATTCTTTGCTGCCGAGGTCCGAATCGCTGGCTGAAGTGCTTCCCGAATCGTTGCCACGCGGCACGGTGGCGGTCCTGTCGGGGGCCAGATCGTTGCAACTTCGGATGGTTGCGGCGGTGACCGCCGAGGGCGGCCATGTGGCGATCATCGGTCAGCCCGACGTCGGACTGCTGGCGGCGGTGGAGATGGGGGCCGACCTGAGCAGGATCGCGGTCATCCCGGAGCCGGGGGCCGATCCGGTCGAGGTGGCCGCGGTGCTGATGGACGGGATGGATCTGGTGGTGCTCGGGCTGGGCGGCCGGCGAGTGCCCCCGAGCAGGGCCAGGGCGGTGGTGGCCCGGGCCCGTCAGCGGGGGTGCACGCTGCTGGTCACCGATGGTGACTGGCAGGGGGCCTCCGCGCGGCTGGAGGCCAGGGTCAGCGGGTACGAGATCGCGGGAGGGCAGGAGGACGGGGTGCCCACCCCGGGGTGCGGACGGATCAGCCGGGTGCGGCTGTCGATGCGTGCCCGGGGCCGGTTCGTCGGCCGTCCGGCGCGCGCCGTGGGTGGGTGAAGCGGTGAGTGCGTCCAGGGTGTTGGCGCTCTGGTGCATGGACTGGCCCGCCGTCGCCGCCGCAGCGGCCGCCGGTCTGTCCCCGACCGTGCCGATCGCGGTCACCCTGGCCAACCGGGTCATCGCCTGCTCGGCGGCGGCACGCGCGGTGGGGGTGCGCCGGGGGTTGCGGCGCCGGGAGTCGCAGGCCCGGTGCCCGGAGTTGCACGTCGTCACCGCCGATCCGGCCCGGGATGCCAGGCACTTCGAGAACGTCACGGCCGCCGTGGACGACCTCGTGCCCCGGGCGGAGGTGTTGCGGCCGGGCCTGCTGGCGTTGTCGGTGCGCGGTGCGGCCCGGTACTTCGGATCCGAGCAGACCGCCGCCGAGCGGTTGGTCGACGCGGTGGCCGCAGCGGGCGCCGAATGTCAGGTCGGGGTCGCCGACCAGCTGCCCACCGCGGTCTTCGCCGCCCGGGCGGGGCGGATCATCGGCGCGGGGGAGGACGCGGCGTTCCTGTCCGGGCTGTCCATCCGGCAGCTGGCCACCGAGCCGAGCCTCGCGCCTGCCCCGCGCGAGGATCTGACAGACCTGTTGTGGCGCATGGGAATACGGACCATCGGTCAGTTCGCCGGACTGTCGCGCAGCGATGTGGCCTCCCGGTTCGGCGCCGACGCGGTCGCGGCGCACCGCATCGCGCGCGGGGAGCCCGCCCGCGGACCGTCGGGGCGGGAGCCCGAGGCCGAACTCGACGCGGTGATGAACTGCGAGCCGCCGATCGACCGGGTCGACGCGGCCGCGTTCGCCGGGCGGTCGCTGGCCGGCGAACTGCACCGCAGCCTGGAGGCCGCGGGCGTGGGATGCACCCGGTTGGCTATCCACGCCGTGACCGCCGCGGGGCAGGAGCTCGAACGCGTCTGGCGCTGCGCGGAGCCGCTGACCGAGGACGCCACCGCTGACCGGGTGCGCTGGCAACTCGACGGATGGCTGAATCGCCGCAACCCGCAGGACCGGCCCACGGCGCCGATCACGGTGCTGCGGCTGCGGCCGGTGGAGGTGGTGTCGGCCGAGGCGCTGCAACTGCCGCTGTGGGGAGGTGTCGGAGAGGAGGACAGGCTGCGGGCCCGACGGGCGCTGGTGCGGGTACAGGGGTTGCTCGGTCCCGAGGCGGTCAAGGTGCCGGTGCTCAGCGGTGGCCGCGGGCCGGCCGAGCGCATCACCTTCACCCCGCTCGGCGATGAGCTTGTGCCGCAGTCGGATCCGAACCAGCCGTGGCCCGGCCGGTTACCCGAGCCGTCGCCGACGGTGCTGCTCGACGACCCTGTCGAACTGTTCGACGCCCAGGACAACGCGGTGGGGGTCACCGGTCGCGGGTTGTTCTCCACGGCTCCGGTGCGACTGAACGCGCCGGGGCGCTCCGGCCGGTTGTCGTGGTGGGCGGGCCCCTGGCCGGTCGACGAGCGGTGGTGGGATCCGGCCTCGGCCAAGGCCGGCAGGACCGCGAGGGTGCAGGTGCTGCTCGACGCCGACCCGGCGCAGGCGCTGCTGCTGTGTTACCGGCAACGCCGGTGGTACCTGGAAGGAGTGTACGAGTAGCAAGGCCCAGGTCTGCCCGTATTCCAACGCCACCCGCGGCAACATCGACGTCAGGCTCGTCGTCACCGACGACTGACACCAAAGGTCACCGACGACCCACACCGGGTCACCGACGACTGACACCGTCCAACCGCGCCGCGAACCCACCCACCCGCGCGATGAACCGGTCGAAGAAGGCCGCCGGATCGACGTCGACGCCGATGAGTGCGTTGGGTTCCCGGCCCCAGTGGTGGCTCCAGTCCGCGATCGTCATGCCGCGCGTGAGCGTGCCCGTCAGCTCGACGTCCACCGGTGCGGGCCGGTAGGACACCAGCGCGGTGTCCAGCGCGACGGCGGCGGCCAGCGGGTCGTGCAGGTGCGCGAGGTACCCCTCGCCCTGGTCGTGATGGAACTCGAAGTAGAACCGCATCGCGTCTTCGAGCACCCGGATCAGCGGATTGGAGGCCGTCGACGCGGTGCCACGGGGATCACTCACCGACATCGGGGTTGACGTCGACCCGGCGGCCTCGGCCAAGCGGCTCAACAACTGCGGGGTCATCGCGGCGTGCTCGGTCAGGTTGAGTCCCAACACGATCGGAAGGTGCTCGGCCCCTGCGCCGTTCCACGCCGCGAACACCTCGGCCGCCGACTCCGGGTCGACGCTGACGTTCCACTCGGCCACCGGGGTGGTGTTGCCCCGGTAGTCGAACGCGCCGCCCATGATCACCAGCCGGCCCAGCAGTCGCGGCAGCGCGGGTTCGGCGCGCAGCGCCAGCGCCAGGTTGGTCAGCGGTCCGGTCGCGATGCCGATCAGCTCGCCCGGGTGGGCGCGGGCGGCGCGCACCCAGGCTTCGGCAGCGTCATGGTCGGTGAGTCCTCTTGTCGGAGAAGGCATCTGCGCATACCCGAGGCCCTGGGGTCCGTGTGTGTCCTCGGCGGTGCGCAGCGGCGCCACCAACGGCACCTCCGATCCCCGCGACACCGGCACGCCGGTGACCCCGCACAGCTCGAGCAACGCCAGATTGTTGCGGCACACGGCGTCCACCCCGACGTTCCCCGCGGTGGAGGCGATCCCGACGACTTCGGCCTCGGGGCTGGCGAACAGATACACCAGTGCCATCGCGTCGTCGACCCCGGTGTCGACGTCGACGAAGACCGGGCGGCGTGTCCCGTTCACCAGTGCAGGCCGGGCATCAGTCGGGCGGCCCGCTTGACCGGGCGGGGTATTCGCAACGCCGGCACCGGCCGGCTCGGCCGCTTGGGTCTGCGAACCGGTGACCGTCTCGGGTGTGCGGGGTCCTGCGAGATGCCGCGTGCCGCAGCGGAGTCCGGAAAGCCGAGATACAGCTGGTGTAGCACGCGCCGGGACAGCTTCGGGGTGAAGTACCTCCCGATGTCGGCCAGGGTGCCGATCGGGGTGTCGATCCGCGTCGGCTTGTCCACCAGCGCCCGCACCACCATCGCGGCGGCGTGCTCGGCGGAGATGGCCGGCGCCGGGTTGAGCCGGCCCGACGGCGCGATCATCGGTGTCTTCACCAGCGGCATGTGGATGTTGGTGAACGTGATGTGGTCCGAGAGCGTCTCGGTCCCCACCACGTCGGCGAACGCATCGAGCGCTGCCTTGGACGGAATGTACGCGCTGTACCGGGGGTTGTGGGCCTGCGCGCCGGCGCTGGAGACGTTGACGACATGGCCGAACCGCCGTTGCTGCCAGTGCGGCAGCAGCGCCAGCACCATGCGCACCGCTCCGAAGTAGTTGACCGCCATCACCCGTTCATAGTCGTGCAGACGGTCGGTGGACGCCATGACCGAACGTCGGATCGAGCGGCCCGCGTTGTTGACCAGGTAGTCGACATGTCCGAACCTGCCGAGGATGTCCTTGATGGTGTGCTCGACGGCCGCGGAGTCGGTGATGTCACAGGTGAACGCGTGCGCGTCGCCGCCGGTGGCGCGGATCTCGGCGACCAGCTCGTCGAGCGCCTCGGCGTCGCGCGCCAACACGAACACCGTCGCGCCACGCGCGGCCACCGCGATCGCCGAAGCACGGCCGATCCCGCTCGAGGCGCCGGTGATGATCACATGCCTGCCGATCAACGGCCCGGCCGGATCGTCCCGGCGGGCCCGGTCGGGGTTGAGGTGCTGCGCCCAGTACCGCCACAGCTGCGGGGCGTACGTCGCGAACGCCGGCACGGTGATCCCGCTCCCGCGCAGTGCCTCGTCGGTGTGTTCGGAGGTGAACGTCGCCACCGGCTCGACGGGATCCAGCACCGCGACGGGAATGCCGAGTTGGGTGGCGGCCATGTCGCGCAGGACCTTCGCCGGTCCGCTCACATGCCGCAACGGTGCGGTGGCCGCCCGGGGCAGCGACCCGACCAGCGGCGGAAGGCCCGCCGCCGGAGCGACGCCGCGATAGATCCCGCGCAGACTCGTCGTCGCCGGCGCCGTCAGGTGGAAGGTCTGGCCGTCGCGCCCGTCGAGACGCATCAGCGCGACGAGCGCGTCGACGACGAAATCGACCGGCACGATGTTGGTGCGACCGGCGTCGGGCAGCACCACCGGCGTGAACTTCGGAAGTGCGGCGAGCGCCGACAGGATCCCGAAGACGCGGTACGGCCCGTCGGCCCTGTCGGTCTCGCCGGTGCGGGAATCGCCGACCACCACCCCGGGCCGGTACACGCGGAACCGCAGTCCCTCGGCCGAGCGCACCAGCAGCTCGGCTTCGAACGCGGCCCGGTGACCGGGCGCCGGCAGGTCCTGGCCGACGTCGAAGTCGTCCTCGGTGAACGTGCCGCGGAAATCGCCGGCCACCGCGGTCGACGACACGTGATGCAGCGTCGCATCCAGCCGCCGGGCCAGCGCGACCACCGCGCCGGTGCCATCGGGGATCGGCGTGCAGTGCACGACGTGGTCGACAGGACCCAGCTCGGCCGCCGGGGCGTCGACCAGGGGTCGGACCCGGTCGTCCCACCGCCGCGCCAGACGTTCGAACCGGCCCAGCGAGTCTCGGCGCACCAGCACGTGCACCGCGTCGGTGTCGCTTTCTTCGAGTAGTCGGCTCACCAGCCGGCTGCCGATAAACCCGGTACCGCCGGTAACGACATAGCGCATCCAGACATGCTCACCCCCGACTGTCGCGACGTCAACACCGGCTACTCTCTGGCCATGCCGCTCGATCCCGACGCCATCGGCGCGACGACGCCACCGCAACCGTTCACCTGGACCGACCGGGACACGCTGCTGTACGCCCTCGGTGTCGGAGCGGGTGTCGACGACCTGGCGTTCACCACCGAGAACAGCCACGACATCGAGCAGCAGGTGCTTCCGACCTATGCGGTGATCGCATGCTCGCCGTTCGCGGCCGCCGCGAAGATCGGCTCGTTCGACTTCAGCCGGTTGCTGCACGGATCGCAGAGCATCCGGGTGTTCACACCGCTGCCCGCGGCCGGCAGGCTCAGCGTGGTCTGCGAGGTGGCCGACATCCAGGACAAGGGTGAGGGCAAGAACGCCGTCGTGATGCTCAAGGCGACCGGCAGCGACCCGGACACGGGTCAGGCCGTCGCTGAGACGTTGACCACGCTGGTGATCCGCGGCGAGGGCGGCTTCGGTGGCCGGCCCGGCCGGCGCCCGCCGGCGCCCGAGATCCCCGAGCGCGAACCCGACGCCCGGGTCGCGCTGCCCACCCGGCAGGACCAGGCGCTGATCTACCGGCTCTCCGGTGACCGCAACCCGCTGCACAGCGATCCGTGGTTCGCCGCCCTGGCCGGATTCCCGAAACCGATCCTGCACGGGCTGTGTACCTACGGTGTGGCCGGCCGCGCGCTCGTCGCCGAACTCGGCGGTGGTGACGCGTCGAAGATCACCGCGATCGCGGCGCGGTTCACCTCACCGGTCTTCCCCGGGGACGCGCTGACGACGTCGATCTGGCGCGTCGGCGAGGGCCGGGCGGTGTACCGCACCGAAGCGGCCGGTCCGGACGGATCCGATCCGCGGCCGGTACTCGAGGACGGAGAGGTGGAGTTCACCGCCTGAGCCCGCTTCGACGGTAGTGGCAAACGCTGGGAAATTGATTTGCTGGGCTGGTAGCCTTCGCGCAGGGCGGGGCTGATGTGCTGGACCTTGGACGCTTGCGACGGGGGTGAGCGGATGTTTGACGGTTTGCGGAGTTCGTCCGCCGCCGCAATAGGTCCTGCGCTGTGGCGCTCCGATCAGTACTACTGGTTTACTGCGGTGCTCGCCGCGCGCGGGCTGCAGACCGTCACGTGCCGGGTCGTCGCGCTGTGCATCGCGGTGTTGGGGCTGCTTCCCCTGGGCATGACCGCCAGCCGGTTGGGACCGCAAGGTCTGCACCTGCGGATCATCGCGATCGCGATCGCGGTGGCCTCGTTGGCGATGGCGGCGGTGTGGCTGCGTGACCGATGGCCCTCCAGAGCGCTGTCCCTGACCTGCGTGGTTCTCGGGTCGGTGGCGATCGGCACGGCCGCGGTGATCGTGGCCAGTCCGCTCGTGGGATTCCTCGGCGCCGCGACCTATGTGGTGCTCACGGTCTTCGTGGTGTGTTTCCACGCCCCCCGGTTGCTCGTGGTGACCTGGTCGGTCGCCGCGGCGGTGCTCGCGGTGCTGTTCGTGCGGGAGGCGTCGATCGACCTGGCGGTCGCGGTCTGCGCGGTGCTGGTGGTGGTGCTGCTCAATGTGTTCGTCGCGTTCTCCTGCCGCGCGGTGATCAAGTTGCTGCAGCCCGACGCCCATCACGGTGACATCGAGCAGCTGACCGGTCTGCTGCACCGCGACGCGTTCTACAGCTCGGTGGCCACGCTGCTGGCGTCGCGCAGCCGCAGCGACGACAAATACCTGGTGGTCGTCGCGGTCAACATCGACAGCTTCTCGCTGCTGCTCGGGTTGTCGGGCTCGGGCGGCGGCAACCGGGCGCGGGTCACGGTCGGGCAGGCGCTGCGCGAGACCGTGCGGCACAACGCGATCGTCGCGCACGTCTCCGACGACGACTTCCTGATCGCCGACACCTTCACCACCGCCGACGCGTCCCCTCTGGTGGAGCGCATCCGCGGTGCGATCGCGGCCACCCCGCAGCGGCTGACGGCCAGCATCGGCGTGGTCTGCACCCCGTTGCCGCCCTTGGCCGCCGAACCACCCGACGAGGTCCTCGACAAGCTGATCGGGATCGCCACCCAGGCGATCGAGCAGGCCCGGATGGCCGGCGGTAACCAGGTCCGCTACGTGCTGCGCCCCAACCTCGAAGAGGGCGACGGCAACGGCGACGGCGACGGGTTCGACGGCAAGACCGCCTGACCTGTCGAACGTCTGTTCGATACACTGGCCGGGTGGGTTGGCATACCGGACCGCCGAGTTGGGGCGAGATGCAGCGCGTGCTGGACGGCAAGCCGCGCCGCGCCGGCTGGCCTATCGACGCCCAGATCGGCGACGGTGGCGACAGCCCGGCCTGGTCGCGCAAACGGGGACAGTACGAAGCGCCCGAGCTGGCCCGGCCCGGCGCCTCGCTGCCCTACGCCGAACTGCACGCCCACTCCGCCTACAGCTTTCTCGACGGTGCCAGCACGCCCGAGGAACTCGTCGAGGAGGCGGCCCGGCTGGATCTGCGGGCCATCGCGCTGACCGACCACGACGGGCTCTACGGCGTGGTGCGGTTCGCCGAGGCGGCCAGGGAACTCGACGTGGCCACCGTGTTCGGCGCCGAGCTGTCGCTGGGCGGGGGCACCCGCACCGACGTCCCGGACCCGCCGGGCCCGCACCTGCTGGTGCTGGCGCGCGGGCCGGAGGGGTACCGGCGGTTGTCGCGACAGCTGGCCGCGGCGCATCTGGCCGGTGGGGAGAAAGGGGTGCTGCGCTACGACTACGACGCGCTCACCGAAGCCGCGGGAGGACACTGGCAGATCCTCACCGGGTGCCGCAAAGGGCACGTGCGCCGGGCGCTTGCCGTCGGCGGGCCGGAGGCGGCCGAGGCCGCGCTCGCCGATCTGGTCGACCGGTTCGGTGCCGGCCGGGTCACCGTCGAGCTCACCCACCACGGTCACCCGCTCGACGACGAACGCAACGCGGCGCTGGCCGCGCTGGCTCCCCGGTTCGGCGTGGGTGTCGTCGCCACCACCGCCGCCCACTTCGCCGAACCTTCGCGGGGCCGGCTCGCGATGGCGATGGGAGCGATCCGGGCTCGCCACTCCATTGACGAGGCGGCGGGCTACCTTGCGCCCCTCGGTGGTTCGCACCTGCGCTCCGGTGAGGAGATGGCGCGGATGTTCGCCCACTGCCCCGAGGTGGTGACGGCGGCCGCCGAGCTCGGCGAGCAGTGCGCGTTCGGTCTGGCGTTGATCGCCCCGCAGCTGCCGCCGTTCGATGTGCCGGCCGGGCACACCGAGAACAGTTGGTTGCGGCATCTGGTGATGCAGGGCGCCCGTGAGCGCTACGGCCCGCCGGAGCGGGCCCCCCGGGCGTACGCGCAGATCGAGCGCGAGCTGGCGGTCATCGAGCAGCTGAACTTTCCCGGCTACTTCCTGGTGGTGCACGACATCACCCGGTTCTGCCGGGAGAACGACATCCTGTCCCAGGGTCGCGGATCGGCGGCCAACTCCGCGGTCTGCTATGCGCTCAAGGTCACCAACGTCGACCCGATCGCCAACGACCTGCTGTTCGAACGCTTCCTGTCCCCGGCCCGGGACGGACCACCCGACATCGACATCGACATCGAATCCGACCTGCGCGAGAACGCCATCCAGTACGTCTATCAACGCTACGGGCGCGAGTATGCCGCGCAGGTGGCCAATGTGATCACCTACCGCGGTCGCAGCGCGGTGCGGGACATGGCCCGCGCACTCGGGTTCTCGCAGGGTCAGCAGGACGCGTGGAGCAAGCAGTTCAGCCAGTGGGGCAATTTGGCGGACGCAGCGCATGTTGAGGACATCCCCGAGCCGGTGATCGATCTGGCCAAGCAGATCTCCAACCTGCCAAGGCACATGGGCATCCACTCCGGCGGCATGGTGATCTGCGACCGCCCGATTGCCGACGTGTGCCCGGTCGAGTGGGCGCGGATGGAGAACCGCAGCGTTCTGCAGTGGGACAAAGACGATTGTGCGGCAATCGGTTTGGTGAAATTCGACCTGCTGGGCCTCGGTATGCTCTCGGCGCTGCACTACGCCATCGACCTGGTCGCCGAGCACAAGGGTATCGAGGTCGATCTGGCCAAGCTGGACCTGTCCGAGCCGGCCGTCTACGAGATGCTGCAGCGTGCGGACTCGGTCGGGGTGTTCCAGGTCGAGTCGCGGGCCCAGATGGCCACGCTGCCGCGGCTCAAGCCGCGGATGTTCTATGACCTGGTGGTCGAGGTGGCGCTGATCCGGCCCGGGCCGATTCAGGGTGGTTCGGTGCACCCGTACATCAAGCGGCGCAACGGGCAGGAGGCGGTCACCTACGACCATCCGTCGATGGAGTCTGCTCTGCGAAAGACGTTGGGCGTGCCGCTGTTCCAGGAGCAGTTGATGCAGTTGGCGGTCGACTGCGCCGGGTTCTCCCCGGCCGAGGCCGACCAGCTGCGCCGGGCGATGGGTTCCAAACGGTCGACGGAGAAGATGCGCCGGCTGCGTGGGCGCTTCTTCGACGGCATGGCCGCCAAGCACGGCATCACCGGCGAGGTGGCCCAGCGGATCTACGAGAAGCTGGAGGCGTTCGCCAATTTCGGTTTCCCGGAAAGTCATTCGCTGAGCTTCGCGTCGCTGGTGTTCTACTCGTCGTGGTTCAAGCTGCATCATCCCGCGGCGTTCTGCGCGGCGCTGCTGCGCGCACAGCCGATGGGTTTCTACTCACCGCAGACCCTGGTGGCCGACGCACGCCGGCACGGCGTCGTCGTGCACGGGCCCGATGTGAACGCGAGCCTCGCGCACGCCACACTGGAGAACCACGGGCTGGACGTCCGGCTGGGGCTGGGCAGTGTGCGCCACATCGGTGACGAGCTGGCCCAGAAGGTCGTCGAGGAGCGGAAAGCACGCGGGCCCTTCACTTCTCTGACCGATCTGACCCGGCGGGTGCAGCTGTCGGTGCCGCAGGCCGAGGCGCTGGCCACCGCGGGTGCGCTGGGCTGCTTCGGGATCACCCGGCGCGAAGGCCTGTGGGCCGCGGGTGCGGCGGCCACCGAACGTCCGGACCGGCTGCCCGGGGTCGGGTCGGCGTCGCACGTGCCGTCGCTGCCGGGCATGTCCGCGCTGGAGCTGACCGCCGCGGACGTGTGGGCCACCGGGGTGTCGCCGGATCGCTATCCGACGGAGTTCCTCCGCGAGGATCTGGAGGCGATGGGGGTGGTCCCGGCCGATCAGCTGCTGGCGGTGCCCGACGGCACCCGGGTGCTGGTGGCCGGGGCGGTCACCCACCGGCAGCGTCCCGCCACCGCCCAGGGCGTGACGTTCATGAACCTCGAAGACGAGACGGGGATGGTCAATGTGATGTGCTCGCAAGGGGTTTGGGCGCGGCACCGCAAACTGGCCCAGACCGCGTCGGCGCTGGTGGTCCGCGGTATCGTGCAGAACGCGACCGGCGCCGTCACCGTGGTGGCCGACCGGATGGGCAAGCTCAGCCTGCGGGTGGCCTCGAAGTCCCGCGACTTCCGCTAGGTAACCACTCCGCCGAAATCGCATTCCACGCGGCCTTTTTCGCGAAACGACGGCGTGGAATGCAATTTCGGCGGAAATGGAAACGGGAACGGTAGGCTCGGCGCAATGACGCTCAATCTCTCCGCCGACGAAGTTCTGACCACCACCCGTTCGGTGCGCAAGCGGCTGGATTTCGACAGGCCGGTGCCGCGCGAGGTGCTGATGGAATGCCTGGACATCGCCCTGCAGGCGCCGACCGGTTCCAACAACCAGGGCTGGCAGTGGGTGTTCGTCGAGGACCCGGAGAAGAAGAAGGCGCTCGCCGAGATCTACCGGACCAACGCTACGCCGTACCTGAACGCCCCGAAGCCCTTGCAGGGCGACATGCGCGACGAACAGCGGCCGCGCGTGGAGGATTCGGCGAGGTACCTCAACGAGCACCTCGACAAGGCCCCGGTCATGTTGATCCCGGTCCTGGAAGGCAAACCGCAGGACGCGGTGTCGGGAGCCAGCGCAGGCTACTGGGGCTCGTTGCTGCCCGCGGTGTGGAGTTTCATGCTGGCCCTGCGCTCGCGCGGCCTGGGCTCGGCGTGGACGACGCTGCACCTGCTCGGTGACGGCGAGCGGCAGGCCGCCGAGGTTCTCGGGATTCCGTTCGACAACTACAGCCAGGCGGGGCTGTTCCCGATCGCCTACACCAAGGGCACCGACTTCAAGAAGGCCAAGCGGCTGCCCGCCGAGCAGGTCACCCACTGGGACACCTGGTAGCGGTCTCAGACCGCGCCGTCGAACCCGTGCTGGCGCCACGCTTCGTACACGGCCACGGCGGCGGCGTTGGACAGGTTCAGCGACCGCCGTCCGGCGAGCATCGGGATCCGCACCTGGGTGGTGATGTGCGGGTCGGCCAGCGTGGCCTGATCCAGTCCGGTCGGTTCCGGGCCGAACATCAGCACGTCGCCGGGGCGGTAGGCGATGTCGGCGAACGAGGTGGTGGCATGCGCGGTGAACGCGAACACCCGTGCCGGGGTCACCGCGGCCCACGCTGCGTCGAGGTCGGCGTGCACGGTCACCGATGCGAGGTCGTGGTAGTCCAGCCCGGCCCGCCGCAGTTTGGGTTCGGACAGGTCGAAGCCGAGCGGTTCGACCAGATGTAATTCGCACCCGGTGCCCGCCACCATCCGGATGGCGTTGCCGGTGTTGGGCGCGATGCGCGGCGAGTAGAACAGCACCTTGAACACACCGGGATAATGCCAGCATGGTCGAAACGAGTCTCTGGATGCGCAAGGTTGCGGCCGACCCCGGTCATTCGCGTTGGTACATCGAGCGTTTCCGTGCCATGGCCCGCGCCGGTGACGACCTCGACGGCGAAGCGCGCATGGTGGATGCGATGGTCCCGCGCGGCGCCCACATCCTCGATGCCGGATGCGGCCCCGGCCGGGTGGGCGGTTATTTGGCCGCAGCCGGACATGAGGTGGTGGGCGTCGACGTCGACCCGGCGCTCATCGAAGCGGCCGAACAGGACCATCCCGGACCGCGGTGGCTGGTCGGAGACCTCGCCGAGCTCAACCTGCCGGCCCGCGGCATCGTCGAGCCGTTCCACATCGTGGTGTCGGCGGGCAACGTGATGACTTTTCTCGCGCCCAGCACCCGGGTGCAGGTGCTGGACAGGTTCCGGGCTCATCTGCGCGACGACGGCCGGGCGGTGATCGGATTCGGCGCCGGCCGTGATTACGAGTACGCGCAGTTCTTCGACGACGCGGCGCGCGCCGGGCTCACGCCCGATCTGCTGTTGTCGAGCTGGGACCTGCGCCCGTTCGACGAAGGCTCCGGGTTTCTCGTCGCCGTTTTACGGCGCATGTGAGGGCCGTTTTACGGCGCATGTGAGGGCCGTTTTACGGCGCATGTGAGGGCCGTTTTACGGCTGGGGTACTGCCTCAGTCCAGGCAGGTTTCGTAGCTGGCTATCGAGATCAGGCCGGCGAGGGTGTCGACGTCGACCACTTCGCCGCACATCGCTCGCATCAAGGGGGAGTCACCGATTTCGGAGGCATCGGCCAGCGTGGCCACCTCCACGCCGTTGCGGACCATTTCGCACCTCCGATTGTGAATGCAACATTACCCATTGTGACGCAGTTCTCACTTCACTTGATGTTCCATTCTTCGCGTGTCGGCGGTATCGGCGGCCTCGAACACGTAACGATCACCTACCGTTTCGGTGGAGTAGGGCTCGAACGACGCCGAAAAGGGTTTGCCGGCACTAGTTTTGGCTAACTACCGGTGAATCTGCAGGCACGCGTGTTCAGTGCCGACAGTAGAATCCCTCGATCCTGGCTGTCATACTCGTCGAATTGCCAGGCCCAGCAGGTCCGTCGGCCTGAGGCCGTCATCATCAGGAAGCCGTATGACCGACCCTCGATCAGTGATTCGTGCGCGTCCGCGGCGATGGGCGCTGTCCAACTGGCCGGTCCGGGTGAAAGTGCTCGCCTTGGTGGTCGTGCCGCTCGTGCTGGCATGTGTCTTCGGTGGGTTGCGCATCCTTGCGAGCGCGACCGATGCCGCAGACCTTCGGCGCGCGGCCGAGCGCGCCGCCATGGTGCCCGCCGTCGTCGACTACATGGGCGATCTCGAGGCCGTCATGGTCACCGCGACCGAAGGCGGCGACGCGCGCCCGGCGATGACGGCCTTCGAAGCCGGCAAGGCCGAACTGCAACATTTTCTCGAGATCACCCCGGTCGACGACAGCGTGCGCCTGGCCGTCAATACCCTCATCGATTACGGACAGGATCTCCTCGACGAGATCAATGCCGACACCATCGATCTGCGCACCCGGGTGATGACCTACGCTCCGCTGCTGATCACGGCGCAGACCGCCATCACGGGTCTGGTAGACACCGACGACGCGCGGGTGCGCTCCCAGGCCGACACGCTGTCACGTGCCGTCGGCGCGCGGGGCCAGATGGCGATGCAGCGAATGCTGGTCAACCGCGGTGCTGAGCTCCCCGAGCCGTTGCTGCGGTCGGCGATGGTCACCGTGGCGGGCACCGAGCCGGCGACCGTCACCGCGATCAGCACCTACCTCGGCGGCGCGACGAGCGAGGCGGCGGCGCTGCGCTCGGAGATGGTCAAGCGCATGGCGCTGTTGTCCGAGCCGGCCACCGTGCTGGTGGGCAACCCCGAACTGCTCGCGTCGCAGACGATCACGGGCGACATCGCCGACGACGTGATTGCGCAGACCGCCGCCGACATCCCGGCGACGGTGGCGAGTGAGGCCGATGACGCACGGACTGCCGCGATCCGGGATGCCGTCGTGGTCGGTGCGACGATCCTGCTCGCGCTGCTTCTCGTGTTTTTGGTGGCGCGCTCGATGGTGCGTCCGCTGCGAACGCTGCGCGACAGTGCGCTGAAGGTCGCGCACGAAGACCTGGCGCGCGAAGTCGAGCATGTCCGCAGCGACGGCAGGGAGTTCCCGGTCCAGCCGATCCCTGTGCACACCACCGAGGAGGTGGGTCAGGTGGCCCACGCGGTCGACGAACTGCACCAGCAGGCCGTCATGCTCGCCGGGGAGCAGGCCCGGCTGCAGATGCAGGTGACCGACATGTTCGAGACGTTGTCGCGGCGTAACCGCTCGCTGGTTGATCAGCAGCTCACGCTCATCGACCGGCTCGAGCGCGACGAGCAGGATCCCGCGCGGCTCGAAAGCCTGTTCCGCCTGGACCATCTCGCGGCGCGGATGCGCCGCAACGGCTCCAATCTCATGGTGCTGGCCGGTGCGGACGTCTCCCGCGAGCAGGTCGACTCGGTGCCGGTCACCGCTCTCGTCAACGCCGCCGCGTCGGAGGTTCAGGACTACGTCCGCGTCGCCGCCGCCGACCTGCCCGACATCGAGATCGACGGGACGGTCGCCGGCGACCTCGTGCATCTACTTGCCGAACTGCTGGACAACGGGCTGCGCTACTCGCCACCGACAACCCGGGTCCAGGTGTCGGCCGTTCCGACCGGCAACGGCGGACTGGTGGTCGAAGTCAGCGACACCGGGCTCGGAATGACCGATGCCGATCTACGGGTGGCCAACACCCGGTTGGAGTCCGGTGGCGAAGTGACTCCGTACACCGCGCGGCACATGGGGCTGTTCGTGGTCGGCCGGCTCGCCGCCGCGCACGGGTTGGTGGTCCGGCTACGCAGCACCGTGGCCGGACAGGCCGATTCGGGCACCACGGCCGGGGTGTACATCCCGCCCCGCCTACTGATCCACACCGTCCCCGTGCAGCCCGGTCACGCACCCGAACCTGTCCCCGAACCCGCTCCTGCGCCCGTCCCCGAACCCGTTCGCGCGCCCGTCCCCGAACCGGTTGTTGCGGCCGTCGCAGAACGGGTTGCCGAGGTGCTCCCGCAGCGCCGGCAGGTACCCGAGGACTCCGAGGACGACGCGATCTATCAGACGATGCTCTCGGAGTGGTTGGTTGACCCGCACGAGCTGTCGCACAGCACGGATCTGGACTGGAAGACCGTGTGGGACCACGGCTGGTCGGCGGCCGAAGCCGCAGCGTCCGCTCCGGTGCAGGAGCACACGCCGGAAGGGCTGCCGATCCGGCAGCCGGGTGCGCGCTTCGTGCCCGGCCACGCCGACGGCGAGCCGATAGCATCGGTCTCCCGGGATCCGGAAGCGGTCCGCGCCAGCATCGGCAATCACTTCGGTGGGGTGCAGGCCGGCCGTCGACGGGCGCAGGAATCCGGAGGAACCGACTCGCTATGACTTCGCTGGACTGGTTGGTGGCCAAGTTCGCCGACGACGTGCTGGGAGTGGCGCACGCGATCCTCGTCTCGGCGGACGGTCTTCGGATGGCGGCCAGCGCGCATATCCCGCCAGAGCGGGCCGATCAGCTGGCGGCGGTGGCATCGGGTCTGGCGAGCCTGTCGACCGGGGCGGCGCAGCTGTTCGACGGTGGGCACGTGCTGCAGTCGGTTGTCGAGATGGAGAACGGCTACCTGCTGTTGATGCGGGTAGGCGACGGTTCCCATCTCGCGACACTTGCGACCCGCAACTGCGACATCGGCCAGATCGGCTACGAGATGGCCATTCTCGTGGAACGGGTCGGTGCGGTGGTGCAGGCGTCGCGGCGTGCCGCGCGGCATCCGTGAGCCGCGTATGGGAGCGCACGACAAACCGGAACGCGAGACCACCGAGCCCAGTCTGGTGCGCCCGTACACGTTGACGGCGGGGCGCACCGACTCTTCTGTCCAGTTACCGCTGGAGGCGCCGATCGGTGTGGCAGCTTCGGCGGAGCCGGTGCGGTGGCCGGTTCATGACATCCGAGGTCAGATCCTCGCCTTGTGTGTCGAACGTCCGTCGGTGGCCGAGATTGCCGCGCATTTCTCACTTCCGCTCGGCGTGGCGCGGGTGCTCGTGGGGGATCTGGTGGTGCAGGGTTATGCGCGGGTACACACCACCCTGGTAGAGGCCGCAACGGCCGACGAACGACGGGAACTGATCGGAAGGACACTGCGTGGCCTCAGGGCGCTCTAGGGCTTCGACCAAGATCGTGGTCTCCGGCGGCTTCGGCGCCGGCAAGACGACGTTCGTGGGCGCGGTGTCGGAGATCGTGCCGCTGCGCACCGAGGCGCTGGTGACCGACATGTCCGAGGGCGTAGACGGGCTGGAGGCCACGCCGGACAAGACGACCACCACCGTCGCGATGGACTTCGGGCGCATCAGTCTGGATGAGGACCTGGTGCTGTACCTGTTCGGCACCCCGGGGCAGCGCCGGTTCTGGTTCATGTGGGATGACCTGATCCGCGGTGCGATCGGGGCGATCGTGTTGGTGGATCTTCGCCGGCTGGCCGACAGTTTCGCCGCCGTGGACTTCTTCGAGGCGCGCAAGCTCCCCTTCCTCGTGGCGGTCAACGAATTCGACGACGCCCCAAAGCACTCCCTGTCGGCGGTGCGTACGGCGCTGGCGCTGCCCGATCACGTGCCGCTGATGACGGTGGACGCCCGAAGTCGAGAGTCGGCAAAAGCGGCCCTGATCACCGTCACCGAGTATGCGTTGACCCGCTTGGCGGCGACGGGTTGATGGACGCCCTCGAGGCAGACCGCGAGTTCGACGGGCAGGTTTTTCGCGACGAGGATCTCAGCAGGCTGCGCACCGAACGTGTGGTGTTCACCGAATGTGACTTCACCGGCGCCGATTTGTCCGATTCCGAACACACAGGGTCAGCGTTCCGCAATTGCACGTTCCGCCGGACCTCGCTGTGGCACAGCACGTTTCGGCATTGCAGTTTTCTCGGTTCGACCTTTACCGAGTGTCGGTTGCGGCCTCTGACTCTGGTCGAGGTGGACTTCACGCTCGCCGTGTTGGCCGGAGTGGATCTGCGCAAGACCGATCTGTCGGACTGCCGGCTGCGTGAAACCAGTCTGGTGGGGACCGATCTGCGGCAGGCGGTGTTGGCGAGGGCCGATCTCGGTGGTGCGCGGGTGCAGAACGCCCGATTCGACGATGCGGATCTGCGGGGCGCCCGCGTAGACCCCACCTTCTGGACCACCGCGAAACTGCGCGGCGCCAAGGTCGACATCGAGCAGGCGTTGGCCTTCGCCGCGGCCCACGGTCTTGATATCTCGGGCTGACCGTCACCGCTGCAGCACCGTTGTCTTCGGGTCGACTCGCTCAGAATGGTGGTGGGTCGTCGCCGTAGTCGGGTTCGTGCCATCGGGTGGACGGTTCCCTCGGGCCGGGACTTGGTGGCCGGTGGTCTGTGCGGTGGGGTGGGTTTTCTGATCTGCGTCGTCGGCGGTTGTGTGTGCGTTCGGCGGTGATGGTTCGGGTTCGGTTGTGGGCGCGGGTGTTTCGCCGTCGGGGCATCATGGCGCCGCGGTGCTTGCTGGGGGTGGGTCACCGGTCCACAGGGTGCCGGTGGGTTGGCAGAGCATGGGGTAGAGCAGCCGGCTGCCGGGGTGGGTGGTGTAGGTGTGGCCGGTGGGTGCGGTCCAGGTGATGGTGCCGTCGGGCAGTGATCTAAGCCTCGATCCGTGGACTTGAGTGATTGATGTGTCTGCCATGGCTGGTTGTCGTTTGGTGGGCTTGTGAGCGTGACGTAACCGCTGGTCTGCCCAGCTTTTCCCTGTGCGCTCCGGTAGGGGCC
>NZ_JBQQCF010000059.1:0-28365 GCF_052245755.1 Mycobacterium sp. 4D054 | reverse complement strand
ATCATCTGGGCCTACTGAGTTCGTAGCTGACCGATCACGTAGGCGCGCCGCACACGCGCGCATTTTTAGTGAGGCAACGAAGCATCATTTCGAGGCCTTTCACGCGCATTTCGGATGAGTCAACGCGGAGGTTGCGGGGGCATCATGTCCCCATGGTCGAACGCACCCGCGACGAAGCAGGCCGGCCCCGCAACGCCCGTCCCCGGGACGCGCTGGGCCGGCCGCTTCCGCCGGGCAGCGACGGCGTGCCCCGCATCCCGGACGATCTCGCGCTGCCGCCTGCCCAGTCCTTGGCCTACGCCCAGGACCTGCTGAACAGGGGCTTGGCCTTCAACGCCCACGAGGTGCTGGAGGCGGCGTGGAAGAACCGCCCCGAGGATGAGAGGCCGCTGTGGCAGGGACTGGCCCAGCTCGCCGTCGGCATCACCCAGATCCAGCGCGGCAACCCGGCCGGGGCATCGGCATTGCTTCGCCGCGGCGCCGGCCGCTTGCAGGAGGTCGGCGCGCCCGCACCGCATTCGGTGGACGTCGACGGACTGCTCGGCTGGGCCGCCCACCTGATCGGCGCCGTGGACGCGGCAGCTGAGATCTCACCGTCGCGCCTGAGGCCGATGTTGACACGGTCCGGCTAATCGATCACTGACATGGACCGCCGGGGTGGTCCGTGTGGCAGTGTTGGTCCCATGAAGAAGCGGACGCTCGCCGCACTGGCTCCGGCCGCGGCTCTGGCCGGCATCGCGGTGCAGGACCTGCTGCAGAAGGAGCACGCCCTCCGCCACAATTTCCCGGTCATCGCGCGGATGAGGTATCTGCTGGAGTCGGTGGGCCCGGAGCTGCGCCAGTACATCATCACCAGCAACGATGCGGAGCGGCCGTTCAGCCGCGATCACCGGCGCTGGGTGTACACCTCGGCGAAGAAGGAGAACAACTACTTCGCCTTCGGTACGGACAACGACACGGAGAACGCCGCGTACCCGATCATCAAGCAGGCGACCTTCTCCGATGTCGTGCCCGCATCACCGATCCACGGCCGCGACATCGAGGTCCCCGGCGCCAAGGTTCTCGGCGGGCCCCGCGGACGCCGGCACGCCTTCCGCCCGGCCTCGGTGGTCAACGTGTCAGCGATGTCGTTCGGCTCGCTCAGCCCCCAGGCCATCGAGGCAATGAACAAGGGCGCCAAAATCGCCGGCTTCTGGCACAACACCGGCGAGGGCGGCCTGTCGGACCACCACCGCCAGGGCGGCGATCTGGTGTTCCAGATCGGCACCGGCTACTTCGGCTGCCGTGACGAACACGGGAACTTCGATCTGAACCGGCTGGTCGAGGTCGTCGGCTCCGGACCTGTGCGCGCCATCGAGATCAAACTGAGCCAGGGCGCCAAACCCGGTCTGGGTGGCCATCTTCCGGGCGCCAAGGTGAACGCCGAGATCGCCCGGATCCGCGGCGTGGAGCAGGGCAAGGACGTCGCGAGCCCGTCCCGGCACACCGCGTTCAACAACGTCGACGAGATGCTCGACGTCGTGGAGCGGATCGCAGACGCCACCGGACTTCCCGTCGGCATCAAGTCTGCGGTGGGGGAGCTGGGCTTCTGGGAGACACTGGCCGACCGGATGGAGGACGGGCAGCGCGGCGTCGACTTCATCGCGATCGACGGCGGTGAGGGCGGAACCGGCGCGGCGCCACTGGTTTTCGCCGATCATGTGTCGTTCCCGTTCCGGATAGGCTTCTCCCGCGTGTTCGGCCTGTTCGCAGAGCGCGGCTTGTGTGACCGTGTCACGTGGATCGGTTCGGGCAAACTAGGGCTGTCCGCCAATGCGATCGTGGCCTTCGCCTTGGGGGTGGACCTGATCAACGTGGCGCGGGAAGCGATGCTGGCGATCGGGTGCATCCAGGCGCAGAAGTGCCACACCAATCGCTGCCCGACCGGCGTGGCCACGCAGAACCCCTGGCTGGCAAGCGGATTAGACCCGGAACAGAAGTCACACCGGGTGGCCAACTACGTCATGACCCTCCGGCGTGACCTGCTGAAGGTTTCGGAGGCGGCCGGTGTGCGCCACCCGGCGATGCTGAGCCCGAACCACGTCGAGATTCTCGACGGCGACCGCGGGCACCGGCCGCTCGGCGATGTGTACGGCTACCGGGAATGGTGGGGAGTACCGGGTCCGGAGATCGTCGCCGAGATCGACGAGTACATGCGCCGCTACGACGACCGGCCCGGCACCCATGAGGTCGTCGAGCACGCACCGCTCAAGCTGGCGGCTGAGCCCAATCAGGCGACGGAGTAACAGAACTCAGGCCGCCCGGCGTCCTCAGAAGTCCCTGTCAGCGGTTCCCGACTCGGTGGCCGGTGCGCCTGAGAGGGCGTTGCCCGCAAGGTCCTTCGGCGTCGTCGACGGCGTCCAGACCATGGTTCCGGTTCCCAGTGCGATGTTGCGGCCGGCGCCGAGGAAGATGGAATCGTAAGTGCCCAGCACGATGGTGATCGTGCTGCCGCTCATCGTCATCGTGGACGGGCTGCCGGAAGCGCCGAATGTGATGGTGCCGCCGAGCAGCCCGGTGACGTAGTCGTCGCGGCCCAGGTCGAGGGTGCCCAATGGCAGCAGACTGCTGTTGGCCGAGTCGTAGACCTGGAGGGTGTCGTTGCCGCCCAGCAGGCCGAGCAGGATGTTGCCGTCGTAGGCCCGGACGACGACGTTTCTGGATGTGCCGTTCCAGCCGGACAGGATCGAAGCGGGATCTATCGGCTCGCTGAAGGTGTAGGTGATGCTGTCGCCTTGCTGTAGAAGCCCGTTGGTGCCGCCGCCGTTGGAGGTCTGAACCCCGACCGCCGCCGGCGCCACGTTGTCCATGACCGTGATGCTGACGGCGGCGATATTGCTGTCCGCAGCACCGTCGTTGAGCCGGTAGGTGAAGCTGTCGGCGCCGTGATAGCCGGTGTTCGGGGTGTAGGTGAAGGTGCCGTCGGCATTGAGGATCAGGGTGCCGTTGGCGGGGCCGGTGACCACCGTGGCGGTCAGCGCGGTCTTGGGATTGTCGACATCGGTGTCGTTGTTGAGCACGTTGCCGCTGACCGCGATGTTCTGGTTGGTGGTGACGGTGTCGCCGGTGGCGACGGGGGCGTCGTTGACGGCGTTGACTGTGATGCTCACGGTGGCCACCGTGCTGGTGGCAGTGCCGTCACCGGCGGTGTAGGTAAAGCTGTCGATGCCGTGGTAGTTGGCGTTCGGGGTGTAGGTGAACGAGCCGTCGCTGTTGAGGGTCAGGGTGCCGGACGTGGGTCCCACGACCATGGTCGCGGTCAGGGCGTTGCCGTCGGCGTCGACGTCGTTGGTCAGCACGTTGCCGCCCAATGGCGTGTCCTCGGCGGTGGTGTAGCTGTCGTTGACGGCCGCGGGTGCGTTGTTGACCGGGCTGATCGTGATGCTCACGGTGGCAAAGGAACTGGTGGTGGTACCGTCGTTGACCGTGTAGGTGAAGGTGTCGATGCCGTTGTAGTTGGTGTTCGGGGTGTAGGTGAAGGTGCCGTTCTCACTGAGGGTGAGGGTGCCGTGCGCGGGCCCGTTCACCAGGGTCGCTTTCAGCATGTCGCGGTCGACGTCGGTGTCGTTGGCCAGGACGTTGCCCGTGAGGGGGGTGTCTTCGTTGATGGTGTAGCTGTCGTTCACGGCTGCGGGGGCGTCGTTGACGGCGGCGATGGCGATACTCACGATCGCGGTCCTGCTGTTGAGCGCGCCGTCGTTGATCGTGTAGGTGAACACGTCGGTGCCGTGGTAATTGGCATCCGGGGTGTACTCGAACGACCCGTCGGCGTTGAGGGTCAGGGTGCCGTGCGCCGGTCCGGTGCCCACCGCCGCGGTGAGCGGGTTTCCGTCGGCATCGGTGTCGTTGGTCAGCACGTTACCGGTGAGCTTGGTGTCTTCGTTCGTGGTGTAGCTGTCGTTGACCGCGACCGGTGCGTCGTTGACCGGGCTGATCGTGATGCTGACGGTGGCAACGGAACTGGTAGCGGTGCCGTCGCCTACTTCGTAGGTGAAGGTGTCGGTGCCGTGGTAGTCGGCGTCCGGGGTGTAGGTGAAGGTACCGTCGCCGTTGAACGTCAGTGTGCCCCGGCCGGGCCCGGTCACCACCGTTGCGGTAAGCGGGTTTCCGTCGGCGTCAATGTCGTTGGTCAGTACGTTGCCGGTCAGCTGAGTGTCTTCGTTGGTGGTGTAGGCGTCGCCCGCGGCGACCGGTGCGTCGTTGACCGGCGCGACGGTGATGTTGACAGTGGCGGTGCTGCTGGCGGCCGCGCCGTCGCCGGCGGTGTAGGTGAAGCTGTCGGTGCCGTGGTAGTCGGCGATGGGGGTGTAGGTGAAGGTGCCGTCGGCGTTGAGCGTGAGCGTGCCGTTGGCGGGTCCGGTGACAAGCGTTGCGGTGAGCGGGTTGCCGTCAGCATCGGTGTCGTTGGCCAGGACGCTTCCGGTCAATGAGGTGTCTTCGTCGGTGGCGTAGCTGTCGTTGTCGGCGACCGGGGTGTCGTTCACCGGGTTGATCGTGATGCTCACGGTGGCAGCAGAACTCGTGGTGATGCCGTCGCCGGCCTCGTAGGTGAAGGTGTCGGTGCCGTGGAAATCGGCGTTCGGGGTGTAGGTGAAGGTGCCGTCGGCGTTGAGGATCAACGTGCCGTTGGCGGGTCCGGCCACCACCGTCGCTTGCAGCGCGTCGCCGTCGACGTCGGTGTCGTTGGCCAGGACATTGCCCGTCACCGAGGTGTCCTCATTCGTGGTGACGTTGTCGTGGATCGACACCGGGGCGTCGTTGACGGCGGTCACCGCGATCGTGACCAGTGCGGTGTTACCGGTCGTGGCTGCGTCCGAAGCCCGGTAGGTGAAGCTGTCCACACCGTGGTAGTCGGTGTCGGGGGTATAGGTGAAACTGCCGTCGGCGTTGAAGGTCAGCGTGCCGTGGGCGGGTCCGTCCACCACCGTCGCGGTCAGGTTGTCGCCGTCGACGTCGGTGTCGTTGGACAAAACGTTACCGGTGAAGGTGCCGTCCTCGGCGACGGTGTACGAATCGTTGCCGGCGACGGGGGTGTCGTTGACCGGGTTGACGGTGAAGCTCACGGTGGCCACCGAGCTGGTGAGGGTGCCGTCGGTGACGGTGTAGGTGAAGCTGTCGGTGCCGTGGTAGTCGGCGTTCGGGGTGTAGGTGAAACTGCCGTCGGCGTTGAGGATCAGGGTGCCGCGGGCGGGGCCGTTGACGAGGGACACGGTCAGCGAATCACCGTCCACATCACTGTCATTGGCGAGCACTCCACCGGTCAGGATGTGGTCCTCGTCGAACGTGAACGAGTCGTCGCCGGCGACGGGGCTGTCGTTCACCGGGTCGATGACGATGCTGACGGTGGCCACCGAGCTGGTGAGGGTACCGTCGGTGACGGTGTAGGTGAAGCTGTCGGTGCCGTGGTAGTCGGCGTGCGGGGTGTAGGTGAAGGTGCCGTCGGCGTTGAGGAGCAGGGTGCCGCGGGCGGGTCCGTCGACCACGGACACGGTCAACGGGTCGCCGTCCACATCACCGTCATTGGTGATCACCGTGCCGGACTGGACAGCATCCTCGTCGATGGTGAAGAAATCATCGACCGCGGTGGGGGTGTCGTTGACCTGGTTGACGGTGATGCTGACGGTGGCCACCGAGCTGGTGAGGGTGCCGTCGGTGACGGTGTAGGTGAAGATGTCGGTGCCACGGTGGTCGGCGTGCGGGGTGTATTCGAACGAACCGTCGGCGTTGAGGATGAGGGTTCCGTGTGCCGGGCCGGTGACCAGCGTGGCGGTCAGGCTGTCGCCGTCGATGTCGGTGTCGTTGGTCAGCACATCGCCCGACAGCCCGGAGTCTTCGTCGGTGCCGAAGGAATCGCCGACGGCGACCGGCGCGTTGTTGACTGGCGTGACGGTGACGGTGACAGTCGCTGTCCGGCTGGTGAGGCTGCCGTCGCCGATGATGTAGGTGAATGAGTCCGTGCCGTTGTAGTTCGCGGCCGGTGTGTACACGAACGTGCCGTCGCCGTTCAACACCAGCGCACCGTTCGCCGGCGCGCTGACCAGAGACACGGTCAGTGAATCTCCCTCATCGTCAACGTCATTCGACAGCACGTTGCCGGCCAGGATGCCGTCCTCGACCACCGTGTAACTGTCGTCGTTGGCCACCGGCGCGCCGTTGACCGGTGCGACCACGATCACCACCACCGCCGGTGTGCTGACGGCCGAGCCGTCGGAAGCGAGGTAGGTGAACCAGTCCACTCCGCTGAAGTTCGCGTTGGGCGTGTACTGGAAGTTGCCGTCGGAGTCGAGAACCACGGTGCCGTTCAGGGGGCCGTCGGCCACAGACGCCGTCAGTGACTGGGATTCCACGTCACGGTCATTGGTCAGGACGTTGCCGGTCAGCACGGCACCTTCGTCGACGCCGTAGATGTCGTCACCGGTGACGGGAACATCGTTGACCGGGTTGATCGCGATGGTCACGGTGGCGGCGTTGCTCGTGGCGGTGCCGTCGCTGAGGGTGTAGGTGAAGCTGTCGGTGCCGTGGTAGTGGGCGGTGGGCGTGTAGGTGAACGAGCCGTTCGCATGGAGGACCAGCACACCGTGGCTCGGTCCGGATGCGACTGCGGCGGTGAGGGTGTCGCGGTCCGCATCCGCGTCGTTGAACACCACCGAGCCGGCCAGGATGGCGTCCTCGTTCATCGAGTAGGTGTCGTCATGGGCGACGGGCGCGTTGTTGACGGGTGCGATCGTGATCTGGATGACGGCGGGCGCACTGGAGACCGTGCCGTCGGAGACCACGAACGCGAACCAGTCCGTCCCGCTGTACTGGGCATCGGGGGTGTAGATGAACGACCCGTCGGTACCCAGTGTCAGCGTGCCGTGGTTCGGGCCGTCGACGACCGTGCTGGTCAGGGTGTCGCCGTCGACGTCGACGACATTCACGGTGCCGGTGTAGCTGGTTCCCTCGTTGACGACGAACGACCCGTCATGCGCAACGGGGGAATCGTTGACCGGGGCGACCGTGATGGTGGCGGTGGCGGTGGCGCCGGCCGTTCCGTCGCTGAGGGTGTAGGTGAACGAGTCGGTTCCGTTGTAGTCGGCGAACGGCGTGAACGAGAACGTCCCGTCCGGATTCAAGGTGAGGTTGCCGTGGGCCGGCCCCGAGATCAGCGACACAGTCAGCGGATCGGCATCCACGTCGCTGTCGTTGCGCAGCACCGAACCGGTCAGGATGCCGTCCTCGTTGAGGGCGAAGGAGTCGTCGCCGGCCACCGGCGCGTCGTTGAACGCGGCAACAGTGATCGTCACCAGCGTCGGTGCGCTGGTGAGCAATCCGTCCGAGGCGGCATAGGAGAAGTGGTCGATGCCGTTGAAGTCGGGGTCCGGCGTGTAGGTGAACGATCCGTCGGCATTGAACGTGAGGTCGCCGTGACTGGCGCCGGTCACGAGCGCCGCGGTGACAGCGGCGCCTTCGCGGTCGCTGTCGTTGTTCAGGACGTTCCCGGTGACCGCCATGTCCTCGGTCGTCGCGTAGGAGTCGTCGACGGTCGTCGGAGCCTGGTTGACGGGGGTGACGGTGATCGTCACGCTCGCAGTCGAGCTGAACGTGAGATTGGATGCGGTGTAGGTGAAGTCGTCTGTGCCGCTCCAGCCGGGCCTCGGTGTGTAGGTGAACTCTCCGTTCGGCGTCAGCGTGACGCTGCCGTGGGAGGGACCGAATAGCAGTGTGGCGGTCAAGTTCTGATGGGTGGGATCGCTGTCGTTGGACAGCACGTTGCCCACCACTGCGTTGTTCTCGGAGGTCGCGTAAGAGTCGTTGTTCACCACCGGCGGGGCGGCCGGGTTGACGACGTTCAGGGTGATCCTCGCGGCATCGGTATGACCCCGGTGCGGCCGCAGAAATCCGAACAGCCCGTGGAGGTGGAAGCGGCTACGGGCATCGCTTGCGGTGACGAAGAAATCGTCAGTGCCGGTGAAGCCCGCGTCGGGCGTGTAGGTGAACGTGCCCGTCGCCTGATCGACGGTCACGGTGCCGTGCTTGGGGCCGCCGGGGACACCGCGCGTCGGCACGAAGTAGGTTATCGCGTCTTCTTCGTAGTCGTAACCGTTGAACGAGATGGGGCCACTCGCCACGCCCGGGCCCAGCACGAGCGTCAGCTCCTGTGGCCGCACATCAGGGGTGCGGTTGAAGAACGTGCGCTGGATCTCGCGGTGAATCCATCCCAGCAGTGCCCACAGAAATGGGGGCTGTGCCGGTGCGACCGGCCCCGGCGCCACGAACGGGGACAAAAGCGAGGAGACGAAGGCCTGGACGCTCCCGACCGCGGCGACCGGAGCTGCCGCGGAAGAAGACGCCGTGGCCGGCGGCTGGGATTCGCCGGTGAGACTTGTCTGAAAGATGTTGGTCCCGAAGTCTTTTCCGTCCTCGTCCAGGGCCGTTGCCTCCGGGTCGGCTGGTGAATCCAGCTCGACCGATGTGCCGGATGGATCCGAGGTCGCCGCGCCGGAGTCGTGCGATCCGGGAAGCGGCGCAACGTCGGCCGAACTTTCTGTGGACTCGGTGGACGCGGGCGCGCTCTGCGGCACGGGCTCCTGCTCGGCAGCCTCCGGTGCCGCATCGTCGACCGGCGGAACAGCCACCACTTCGGTCGACGGTTCGGTCTCCTCCTCGACATCCTGGGTCGGCTCGTCCACCGTCTCGGAGTCGTCGAGTTCGGGGTCGTCGAGTTCCGTGTCGGCCGTCTCCTGGTCGGCGGCATCGGAGTCGTCTGCGGTGTCTTCGGCGTCTCCACCGTCCTCGCCAGACACCTGGCCGGTCGACTCATTCGACGCTGTTGAAGACGACGGATCCTTCGACGAGGAGTCCTTGGATGCCGCGCCGGTGTCGGCGTGCGCTGCCCCGAGCCCGTGGCCTGTGGTAACCGCAGCGCCGACACCAAGAGCCACCGCCAGCACGCCGACCCGGCCGATGTACTTCGCGTAGGTGCTTGCGGTGAGCGGAGGAGCGGTCGAGGTGGAGGTGCCGCCTGCGAGGCGGAAGGTCGGGTAGGTCGCCTGTGCGTTGCTGGAGTTCTTCTGCTTCTGGTGGCGAGGTTTGCTCGGTACGGCATGCCGACGATGGGTTCCTGAGCCCATTTTGCAACCCTCGCTCGTCTGGCCCGCCCGGGCCGTCCTCTTGGCTCCGCACACGCCCATGACGGATCGAGACCGGACGTGCACTTCTAGCAAATTTGACTGCCAAGATAATAAGCAGCTCTTGGCGATCTTTGAAAGAGAAACGGCCAAAGTCGGCACTGGCGACTTAGGGGCCGCACAGCATGCCTCACGGGTACAAGCGTGAAGATTGAGCAAATAGACTACCGATGTCACCATATTCAGACGGCTTGAAATGCCGTCTGTCTGGCAATGTTACGGATATGGATAGGAGGCCGATTAACCTCAAGAATATGCACTGTATGTACAGCACAGCTACTAATTGTCCGCCCAAGGACGTGTTTTCTCGGCCGGGGATGTCGGTTTGGTATACAAGGTTGCTGCTCTAATCGACTCGGGATGTGAGGGGCGTACTGTGCCGTATGCGGTGCCGGAACGTCAGGCAGCATTGCGCAGTGTCGCGACCATCTCGTCGCCAACGTCGGGTTTGGGCGACGAGGTGGCACCTCGCGCAGCGACATCAGGAAGGGCCCCTTGCGAGGCACCATGGTGACGACCAGGGTGTGCTTAGTCTTTGCGCCGTTGCAGGAGTCTGCGGTCGGCGGCGGGCACGTTCTCGCCCTGCGTGTAGATCGGTGCCACTCTTTGCGCCCCGACCCGATTGGGTTCGAGCACGTACCGCAACGACTGCGGGAATCGGTTCAGTGCACCGCGTTTGAGCGTCGGCACCGAGCAGCGCGGCGCGACCTCGCCGCAGTCGAGCCCGTGGGTGAGGACGTCATCAGGTCGGACCGCTCGACCGCGGCGGCCGACCGACTACTTCCAGACCGGCACACCGCTCACCGAGCATCGACTTCACCGGATACCGGTTCAGCGTGGAGATGGTGCCGACCACCATGACCTCCCGGCTCAGCGGAAGCGGATGTGCATCGTGGCGAGACCGAAGATCTTTTTCCCCGCCGACTTCGCGCCGACCAGCACGATGCCGGAGCGGGTCTCGGGGTCCAATGACTTGATTTTGCCGCTGTATTCGATGTCGGCGCCCTCCTTGGCCGACACCACCGCCGGCTGGGACAGCCGCACCGTGTAGCGGGTCACCGCGCCGGGGTCGCCCGACCAGGCCGAGACGAAGCCGGCGCCCAGACCCATGGTGAGCATGCCGTGGGCGATCACGTCGGGCAGGCCGGCCAGCCTGGCGATGTCCTCGTCCCAGTGGATCGGGTTGGCGTCGCCGGCGACGCCGGCGTAGTTCACCAGATCGCCGCGGGAGAGTCGGGTGTGGTGGACGGGTAACACGTCGCCGGCCTTGACGTCGTCGAAGGACGGCGTACCCGGCGTGCGGGTCAGCGCCCCGTCGGAGATCCGGATGTCGCCCGCGGGCCGCACCGTCTTCTCGTAGTCGTCCTCGGATCCCCCGATGTCGAGGATGTTCATATCGTGCATCATCGCGTTCTGCACGGCGGTCTTGACTCCGGCGTCGATGTCTTCGGCCGTCACCCCGACGACGGTGGTGTGCAGGGTGTGCACCCGCTCGCCGCGCGTGTCGGTGAAGGTGTTGGTCACGGTGATGAAGTCCCGGCCGGCCGTCCGGCGCACCGACGACAGCTCCACGTCGATGACCAGCTCGTCACCCGCGACGATCGGCCGGTGCTGCTCGAAGACCTCTTCGGTCTGCAGATACGTGTCGTAGCCGACGACGATCTCCTCGAACATCCGGCGGTTGCACTGCATGCCCGGGGCCGAAGTAAATGTCAGCGGCGCGACGACGTCGCTATAGCCCAGCTCGGCGGCCGCGGCGACGCCCCAGTGCGCGGGGTGGTAGTCCTGCACCGCGCGGGCGTATTCGCGGACCTTCTCGCGACCGACGAGGTAGGTGCCGTCCATCTGGTAGTGGTGGCCGACCCGCGCTTCGAGCGGCGAGGCTTCTGCTGGTGCAGTCATAGATGTGCTCAACTCTTCCGTCGGCTGGTCATGGAGGCCGACCCAAGCACACTAACGCGCCGAGGTCGGCCCGCCACAAGCCGAAGCAGGCATCGCCGGTCGAGCCCTACACGGTGAAGCCGCCGTCGACGTTCAGGTGCGCCCCGGTGATGTAGCCGGACTCCGGGCCGGCCAGGAAGCTCACCAGGGATGCGACGTCGCTGGTGTGTCCGTAGTGGCCCTGCGCGGTCACCTGCTTCAGACTCTCGGCGAAGGCACCGTCGTCGGGGTTGGCGTCGGTGTCGATCGGGCCAGGTTGGACGTTGGTGACGGTAATGCCACGCGATCCGAGGTCGCGGGCCAGTCCTCTGGTGAACGAGGACACCGCACCCTTGGTCATGTTGATCGCGACCAGGCGGTCGAACTCCTCGGCCGGGAACTCGTCGATCGGTGCGAGGTGGGCGACGGCCGAGTTGTTCACCAGGATGTCGAGGCCGTCGAGTTCGGCCACGGTCTGCTCGACGGCGCGTGCCACCTGCGCCGGGTCCGCGGAATCGGCCTGGATGGCCACCACCGTGGCGTCGTCGGAGGCGAGCCGCCGCACGATCTCGGCGCCGATTCCACGCGATCCTCCCGTCACCAGTGCTCGCCTTCCTGCCAAGGGTGCTGTGCTCATCCGTGTGCGGTACATGACCGTCGGACGACCCCGCGAATTCGACCCCGAGCACGTCGAGCGGGAAGCGATGAAACTCTTCTGGGAACGCGGCTTCGACGGCGTGTCGATCTCGGACGTCACCGCGGCGACCGGGGTCAACCGGCAGCATCTACGCCGAGTTCGATCCAAGGAGAAGCTCTTCGAGCGAGCCACGCTGCGCTACCTGGCCGGCCCGGGCGGCTACCTCACCGACGCGCTCGCAGAGCCGACCGCCCGCGCTGTCGCACGGGGGCCACATGGATGCCTGACGGTGGGGAACGCGCCCGGACTCCCCGAGCTGCGCGACTCCACCGTGCACCGGATCGCCAAACGTTTCGACGCGGCCGTGGCCGACGGCGACCTGCCCGCGGTGGACACGCTGGTGTTGGCACGCTGGATCGCGGCCGTCTGCCAGGGGCTCGCCGTGCAGGCGGGTTGGCCGCAATTTCCGGCTGACTGGCGCCAGGCCCTCACAGCGATTCCCTGGGGCCGTCGGGCCCGAAAGGTAGTGCGACGATAGCGCCATGACCGCAACGCTCGTCGCGAAGAATGTGGCGGGCGGATTCGCCCACCGCACCCTCTTCGAGAACGTCGACCTGACCGTCGCCCCGGGCGATGTGGTCGGAGTCGTCGGCGCCAACGGCGCCGGCAAAAGCACCCTACTGCGAATCCTGGCCGGGGAACTGGATCCGCTCCGAGGTTCGGTCAGCGTCGCGCCGGCCGACGCATTCGTCGGGTGGCTGCCCCAGGAGCACGAACGCGTCCCGGGCGAGACCGTGGCGGCCTACGTCGCGCGCCGCACCGGATGTGCCCAGGCCACGCGCGCCATGGACGCCGCGGCCGCCGCGCTGGACGACGCGGGCAACGGCGCCGACGCGTACGCGGCCGCGCTGGACCACTGGCTTGCCACCGGCGCCGCCGACCTCGACGAGCGACTGCCGGCAGTATTGGCCGACCTCGGACTCGACACCGATGCCGTGCGTCCGGACACGACGCCAATGACCGCCCTGTCGGGCGGGCAGGCCGCCCGGGTGGGACTGGCGGCGCTGCTGCTGTCGCGGTTCGACATCGTGCTGCTCGACGAACCGACCAACGACCTCGACCTGGACGGCCTGGCCAGGCTCGAGCGGTTCGTCGGCGAGCTGCGCGGCGGAGTTGTCCTGGTCAGTCACGACCGGGAATTCCTGTCCCGCACCGTGACTCGCGTACTGGAACTCGACCTGGCGCAGAACACCGCCACCGTATTCGGCGGCGGATACGACAGCTATCTGGACGAGCGCGAGGTCAACCGCCGGCATCGGCGCGAACAGTACGAGGAGTTCGCCGAGAAGAAGGCCGACCTGGTGGCCCGCGCGCGTATACAGCGGGAATGGTCGAGCCAGGGCACGCGCAACGCGATCCGCAAGGCACCCGACAACGACAAGATCCGTCGCCGTGCGGCCACCGAATCCAGTGAAAAGCAGGCGCAGAAGGTGCGTCAGATGGAGAGCCGGATCGCCCGCCTGGACGAGGTCGAGGAGCCCCGCAAGGAATGGACGCTGCAGTTCACCATCGGGGCGGCGCCGCGATCGAGTGCGGTGGTCGCGACACTCGACAAAGCTGTTGTGCGGCAAGGCGCTTTCGTGCTCGGCCCGGTGTCACTGCAGGTAGACGCCGGGGAGCGCATCGGCATCACCGGCCCCAACGGGGCGGGTAAGTCGACGTTGCTGCGCCTGCTGCTGGGCCGTCAGCGGCCCGATGAGGGGCGGGCGAGCCTGGGTGCCAGTGTCGAGATCGGCGAAATCGACCAGGCCCGTGCGTATTTCACTGGCCCTGATCGGCTTCTCGACCGGTTCGAGCAGCAGGTGCCGTCCTGGCCGACCGCCGACGTGCGGACGCTGCTGGCGAAATTCGGGCTCGGCGCCGACCACGTGGAACGCGCCGTCGACCACCTCTCGCCTGGCGAACGCACCAGGGCCGGGATGGCACTCCTACAGGCCCGAGGCACCAACGTGCTGGTGCTCGACGAGCCGACCAACCATCTCGACCTGCCCGCCATCGAGCAGCTCGAACAGGCCCTGGACGCCTATGCGGGCGCGCTGCTGCTGGTCACCCACGATCGACGGATGCTGCAGAACGTCCGGTTGGATCGCTCATGGCGGGTCGAGAACGGTCGCGTCGAATAGACCCCGCGAGCGTGAAGCCAGGGCTCCCCCGCAGGGTGTAACCGCGACCAGGAAGGCTATTCCGCGGGTCGGTCCGACTCGACCGGCTCGATGAGGAAGACCGGGATCTGTCGCTCGGTTTTGGTCTGGTACTCGGCGTACGGCGGGAACGCCGCGACGGCCAGCTTCCACCAATGCTCGCGTTCGTCGCCGTCGAGCTCACGGGCGGTGCCCTCCACTACCTTGTCACCGTCCTGGACGGTGACCGCGGGGTTGGCCTTGACGTTGAAGTACCAGCTGGGGTGCTTCGGATCGCCGCCCTTGGACGCCACCATTGCGTAGCGGCCGTTCTCCTCGACGCGCATCAACGGCACGTAGCGTTTCTTGCCCGACTGCGCACCGGTGGTGGTGTACAGCACGACCGGGCGGTCGAGAATTTCGACGCCGTCGGTGGTGCCTTGCTCCAGGATGCGCTTGGTCTGGTCGCGGACCCAGTCGGTGGGACTCAACTCTGCTTGTTCGCTCACGCTGCCTCCAACGATCGTGATTCCTATGGGTATTCCCGGTGTATCCCGTACGAGGCGATGCAACCCTTCAGAGCCGGGCCAATAGTGTGTCGATGGCTGCCAGTTCGGCCGCGCTCACCCACGACGGATTGGCCTGCTGAGGGGAGCGGAACACCTCCATCGACGCCAGCGTGGAGATCGACGACAACCTCACCGCGGTGAGCGGCTCGCGCAGCAGCGGAATGCGTACGGGCAGCTGCAGCCCGCCCCCCTCGGCGACGGGCCGGCCGGTGACGCGACCGTCGCCCCAGAATCCCCGCTCGGGGTGTGACGACACCCAGAACAGGACCCGGTGGCCCGGCCGGATGAGTCGAGACCGGTAGTTGCCGGCGATACACCAGATGCGTTTGGCCTCGCCGGCGGCAAGCATCGGCGCGAGCGGGGTCTTGTTCGGGTTGCACTTGATGACCCACGCCCCGAGCGTTTCCAGGGTCACGCTGCGCGTCGGGGCCATGAAAAGTGTCTACCAAGAGATGTCGTCGGGCAGCTCGATCTGCGCGACGGCCATGTTCTCCTCCAGGTGCGCCACCGACGACGTGCCGGGAATCAGCAACACGTTCGGCGCCTGCTTCAGCGTCCACGCCAGCGCGATCTGTGCCGGCGTGCGATCCAGTTCGGCGGCCAGGCGCCGCACCGTCGCGTTGCCGAGCACCGGATTGTCGGGGGCGAACGCCGAACCCAGCGGGAAGAACGGTACGAACGCGATTCCGCGCTCGACGCACAGATCGAGCACCGGCTGTGACGAGCGGTCAGCCAGGTTGTACGCGTTCTGCACGCACACGATATCGGTGCGCTCCAAGGCGATTTCGAGATGCTCGCGGCTGATGTTGCTCAATCCGATACCGGCGATGAGGCCCTCGTCGCGCGCGGCGATCATCGCGTCGAGCTGACGGTCGAACAGCGGGCGGTCAACCGCACCCGGCTCACCGCTGTCGAAGATCCGCAGATTCACCGCTGCCAGCTGATCGGTCTCCAAGGTGTCGAGGTTGACTTCGATGTCGCGGCGCAGTTGCTCCGGCTGCTGCGCGGGCAGCCAGTTGGCCTGGTCGTCGCGGGTGCCCCCGACCTTGCTGACCAGCGCAAGGTTGTCCGGGTACGGGTGCAGCGCCTCTCTGATCAGTTCGTTGGCGACATCGGGCCCGTAGATCTGTGCGGTGTCGATGTGGTCGACGCCGAGTTCGACGGCGCGCCGCAGCACGGCGATCGCCTGGTCATGATCGCGCGGAGGTCCGAACACGCCGGGTCCGGGCAGCTGCATCGCGCCGAATCCGACGCGGTGAACCTCGTACTTTCCGAGTGTGAACGTGGATGGCGAGCTCATCGACAACTCCTTTGATATCAAACTATTGTGCCTCGAACTATATGGCGAGAGGTCAAGGGTGTCAACGGACGTGGCCGGCACCGATGAACGCTTCGGAGCCCTCGGTGTGGGGCGGTGCTCAGCTCAGGCTGTCGGCGAGCTTGGTGAGGAGTCGGGTCAGGGTCTCCTGCTCGTCGCGGGTCAACCCCTTCAGCAACTCGTGCGCGGCCGCGGCGTAATCGGCCAGCCAGCGCTTTGCCTGTGCTGCCCCGGCCGGCGTCGTCGTCAACCGGACCGCGCGGCGGTCATTCGCGTCGGGCGCCCGCTCGATCAGCCCGTCACGCACCAGCGCGTCGACGAGGCTGGACGCGGTGCCCTGCGTGACACCCACCGCGCGGGCCAGATCGGCCAGCCGAACCGGTTGCAGCCGTTGGACTTCGGCAAGCAACTTGGATCGCGGCGTCGACACGCCGTGCTCGCCGAGGCGCTCGTCGAACGACCGCACCACCGACTTGGCGGCACGGCCGAACGCGTCGGCAACTTCCACCGCACGACGTTGATCGGCCCTCACCGCGCTTACCTCCGTTGATCTCGCGGTCAGAGTACGTCACGCACATAGCCGTGAGTGCGTCACGCAGCCCGATGTCGGCGACGGCTATGTTTCCCGCGACACCGCATGAGTCACAGGAATCCGCCTTTTCCAGAGGTCTACTCGCCCATTCACTGAAAACCGCGGCTTCCTGTGGCAATTGGGGCGCATCGACGTCCGGAAGAACCCGCCAGGGTGTTCCGCATGGCCCGACGCTCAAGCGCCCATGCTCAGCCCCCGCTGCGCGCGCTCTCGAACGGCACCGGGTCCGGCGCCTCGTCGGTGCCCGGCGTGACGGTCCCGCCGATCGGGCACCGTGCGGTCTCGGGCACCTTGAGCAGTGCGATGGCGCCGATGACGCACGCGCCCATCATGTAGTAGGCGGGGAACAGCAGGTCGCCGGTCTCGCCGATGAGCCAGTCGTTGACCGCCGGTGCGGTGCCGCCGAACAGCGACGTCGACACGTTGTAGGCGATCGCGAATCCGGCGTAGCGCACCTGGGTGGGGAACATCGCCGGGAACGTCGCCGAGATCGTCGCCAGCTGCGGCACGTACAGCAGCCCAAGGAGCGCGTAGCCGATCACCGCGCCCCATAGGTTGGTGCCCATCAACAGGAACATCGGCACGGCGGCGACGAACAGACCGACCAACGAGAACCACCACAACGGCTTGCGTCCCACCCGGTCACTGAGCAGTCCGGCGAAGGGGACGAACACCATCATCGACAGCATGCCGATGACCGGCACGATCAGCGACTGGTCCGGCGTCAGCCCGATCTTGGTCTCCAGGTACGTCGGCATGTAGGTCAGCAGGGTGTAGTTCACGACGTTCAGCGCGACCACCAGTCCGCCCAACTGCAGGATCGGCCGCCAGTACCGGCCCAGCAGATCGCGGAACTGAGCGGTGGTCTCCGATTCCGTCTCACCCTTCTCCTCGAGCTCCCGGAACACCGGGGTGTCCTCCAGCCGTGACCGCAAATAGAGCCCGATCAGGCCGAGTGGCGCGGCCACCAGGAACGGCAGCCGCCAACCCCAGGCGTGCATCTGCTCGTCGCTGAGGACCAGGGAGCAGCCCAGCATCAGCAGCGCGCCCAGTGAAAACCCGCCGAGGGTGCCGAACTCGAGGAAGCTGCCGAGCAGCCCGCGGCGCCGGCTCGGCGCGTACTCGGCCATGAACGTGGCGGCGCCCCCGTACTCACCGCCGGTAGAGAAGCCCTGGATCATGCGGAGCAGCACCAGCAGGAACGGTGCCCACATCCCGATCATGTCGTAGCTGGGCACCAGTCCGACGCAGAACGTGGCCCCGGCCATCAGCACGATCGTCATCGCCAGCACCCGCTTGCGGCCCAGCCGGTCACCGAGCGGTCCCCAGACGAATCCACCCAGTGGACGGACGAGGAAGGACACCGCGAACGTCATCAACGCCAGCAACGTCGCGCTGGCGGCGTCCCCGGGGAAGATCGCCGCCGAGATATAGGTGACGCCGTAGGCGTAGATGCCGTAGTCGAACCATTCGGTCGCGTTGCCGATCGCCGACGCGGTGATGGCCTTCTTCAGGACTCCCGGTGGTGGGTCTTCGTGGGTGGTGGACATGAGAAGCGCTTGCTCGTTATCTGCCGGGGCTAAACATCCCGGACGTCATCGCTCGTGTGGTGCTCATCGTCCGGGGCTGGATCTTCCCTGCCGGAATCAGGCTCGGCCTTGGTGTCCGACAACTCGGGTTCCAGCGCGACGCTCCACGACCGCTGGTGAGGGCTGCGGCCTGGTTGCTGATCTGCGGCGGGGCGGAGTGCCACCACGTTGCCGACCGCGCGCCGGAGCCCGGGCGGGCCCTCCACCCGCAGGAAGTCGCTGATCCGCCCGGCGCGGTAACGAAGCGGCGAGCCGGCCAGCTCACCCATGACCACGCCGGCGCCGATCGCCAGCGCAGTGGCCGCCGCCGCGAGTGCCTGCGCCATGCCCGCGGTGAAATCCCGCTCCACGGCGAAGTAGAACACCGCCCGGAAGACGGCCATGCCCGGCAGCATCGGGGTGATGCCGGCAGTCGCGGTGACCAGCGCGGGCGCCTGCCGCCGAATCGAGATCACGGTGGCCAGGAGGCCGACACCCACCGCTGCGGTGCCGGTCGCGACGACCTGGCCGAAACCGGCGCTGCCGAGGCCGATCAACACGGCCTCGGCGAGACCTGCCGCGATGCCCGCGGTCAGCACGGACCGCCATTTGGCGTAGCTTGCGATGACCAGACAGGCACCCGCCAGCGCCGCGCCCGTCACCGCCAGCACGATCTGTGTCGGCGTGGTGGGCAGTACGAAGTACTCGGTCGCGTCGACACGGAGTTGGATCTCGATGCCGGCCAGGGCGGCGATCTGCAAACCGGCCAGGATGCCGACGACGATGCCGAGGGTCAAGAACAGCACGTCGCCGAGCCGGGCCACCGCAGTGAGCATGTATCCGGTCAGCGCGTCCTGCACCGAGCCGACCAGGGTCATGCCCGCCAGCAACATCACGATCCCGGTGGCCACCAGCGCGGTCGGGCCCTGCCCGGCGAACAGGAACGCGGCCACGGCGATCAACGTCGCGATCAGCGCCCCCGCCGCCTGCTGGAAGAACAGCGGGGTGCCCAGCTTGTTGAGCAGCCGGCTGCTGCGGTCGATCAGCACCGAGGTGACCGCGGCCAGGATGCAGGTCAGCCAGGTACCGCCGAGCAGCATCGCGATGCCGAGGGCGAAGCCGGCCCACCCCGCGGTCGCGATCCAGCGGGGGTAGGGGTGCGGCTGCTCGCTCAGCTCGTCCATCGCCTCGTGGGCCTCATCGACCGATACCCCGCCCGAGGTGATCCTGCGGACCAACCGGTCGAGGTCGGCGAGCCGCGTGTAGTCGGTGGAGCGTGCCTGCACCGCCCGCACGATGGTGACCGGCGGGCTGTCGGCGGTGGGCAGCGCGGACACGAAGATGGTGGTGACGAAGACGTCCACCACGCAGTCGGTGAGCTGGTAAGCCTGCGCGACGTCCTGGGCGGTGGCGACGACGTCCGCGGTGCCCGAGCCGGACGACAGCATCACCTCGGCGAGCCGGATGGTCAGGTCGAGAACCTTGCGGGTGTGCCGCTCGCTCAGCCCGCCGGAGGTGCGTCGGCGCTGGCCGGCGCCCGACGCGGGCTCACGGCGCCCCTTCAGGGCGAAGTGCAACGCGCGCCGGCGCCGCGCTGCCCCGTCGGATCGATCGGCACCCATCACGGGACACGATACTGAGCGGCGCAGGGCGGACCCGCACTCACGCCGGTCGGTCGAGCCTGCGGCGCACGGCCCGGTCGATGAGGTCGCGGTAGAGCGCGACGTACCGGTCGGCCATCGTCGCGACACTGTGTCTCGCGACGGCCTTCGCGCGTACCGTCGTCCGGCACAGCGCGGCGGCGTCGGGGATCGCCGCGGCCATCGCCGCGGTGTCCTCGGGTGGGACCAGGCGTCCGCAATCCCGGTCGACCAGTTCGGGGACGCCGCCGCGGGCGAAGGCGACCACCGGAGTGCCGCACGACAGCGCTTCGGCGACCACCTGCCCGTACGGTTCATTCCACCGCGGGGTGACCAGCGCCGCCGCGGCGCCACCCACCAGCGACGCCAGACTTCGCTGGTCGAGGTGTCCGGCGTAGCGCACCCTGTCGCCCAGATGGGGCTCGATCCGGCGCCGGAAGTACTCGGCGTCGACGGTCGGGCCGGCCAGCGTGAGGTGGTGACCCGACCGCACCGCCGCGTCGATCGCCAGGTGCGGCGCCTTCTCGGGGACGATCCGCCCCGACCACACCAGATACCGGCCGCCACCGGCGCCCAGCGGCCACCGCGACACGTCGACCCCGTTGGGGACGACCGCCAGCCGCTCGATGCCGACGTGCGCCCACGCGTCCGCGGCGTTGCGACTGACCGCGGCGAAGGCGAGGTCCGAATCCTTCATCGACCCGATCGCCGCCTCGAGCAGGGGGAGGGGCGGGGTGTGCAGCGTGGTCAGCATCGGGGTGCGCAGGTACGGCGCCCACCGGATCGGAACGTAATGCAGGCTGTGGTTATGGATCACGTCGAAACGCCACGGGTGGTCCTCGGTGAGCTCGGACATCACCGCGACGTACGCGTCGTGCCGGGACTGCTTCACCGCGCCCGGTAGCGGGAACGGAACCGCGGCGGCTTCGCTGCGCGGCAGCGCGCGCACGGTCAACCCGGGATGGGTGAACCCCGGGTCCGTGCCCTGAGCGGCGAACAGGGTTACCCGATGGCCCAGACCGACCAGCGCGCGAGTCAGATGCCACACGTGAGCTTCCAGGCCGCCGGCGAAGGGTTCGCGGATGGGGAAGTGATTGTGGGCGATCAGCGCGATTCGCAGCACCCGTGGTCCTCGATTCCGTCGAGGGGCGGCATCGGCGCCGGCCCGCGAAGGGGAGTACCCACCTCGACGGCGGTTGGCACTCGCTGCACAGCCCCACTAAGTTTTCTCGCGTGACGTTTTCCGCCGTTGCTGTGCTCGCCCGCCTGATCGCCCCCTGCGCCGCCGTCGCGGCTGTCGCCGGCGCCGTCCTGGTCACCGAACCCGCCCCGGCCGCCGCGCCCGCGGTGCGGCTGGCCGCCGAGGCGAACCCGTTGGTCGGCCTGCCGTTCTACGTCAACCCCAACTCGAAGGGGACGCGTGCCGCCGCGGGCAACCCGGATCCGCTGCTGGCCGCCGTCGTGAACACCCCGACCGCGTACTGGATGGACCACATCTCCACCCCGGCGGTGGACGCCAAGTACATCGCCACCGCCCAGGCCGCCGGCACCATGCCGGTGCTGGCGCTCTACGGCATCCCCAACCGTGACTGCGGCAGCTACGCCGCGGGCGGCTTCGGCTCGGCCGGGGGGTACCGGTCCTGGATCGACGGTGTCGCGGCGGCCATCGGGTCCGGGCGCGCGGCGGTCATCCTCGAGCCCGACGCGCTGGCCATGATCGACTGTCTGTCCCCCGGTCAGCAGCAGGAGCGGATCGAGCTGATCCGCTACGCCGTCGACACCCTGACCCGCAACCCGGGCACCGCGGTGTACGTCGACGCCGGTCACCCGCGCTGGGTCGCCGCGGACGTGATGGCCGGCCGGCTGAACCAGGTGGGCATCGAGAAGGCCCGCGGCTTCAGCCTCAACACGGCGAACTTCTTCACCACCGAGGAGTCGGTGGGCTACGGCGGCGCGATCTCGGGGATGACGGGCGGCAAGCCGTTTGTCGTCGACACGTCGCGCAACGGCGCCGGGCCGGTCGAAGGCGACGATCTCTATTGGTGCAACCCGAGCGGTCGCGCCCTCGGTGCGCGCCCCACCACGGACACCGGCAACCCCATGGTCGACGCGTTCCTGTGGGTCAAGCGGCCCGGTGAGTCCGACGGCGCCTGCCGCGGCGCGCCCAGCGCAGGCACGTTCGTCAGCCAGTACGCCATCGACCTGGCCCGCACCGCCGGCTGGTAGCCCGTGCGGTCAGCCCGCCAGCACGAAGGACAGGAAGAACCCGCCGGCGGTCGCGAACGCGTTGAGCGGGCGGCCGTGTTCGAACGCCTCGGGCATCAGCGTGTCGGCCAGTGAGGCCAGCACCGCGCCGCCGGCGAACGCGAGTGCCAGCGCCAGCACCGGTTCGCTGAGCTGACCGGCGGTGACCCGACCGACCACCACCGCGGCGGCGAGCAGCGCGGCGCACCCCAGCCACACTCCGATGACCGCCCGTCCGCTCATCCCGGATTTGCGCATCGACATCCCGCCGACCAGGGCCTCGGGAAAATTCGAGAGGAAGATCGCGACCAGCAAGGACAGCGACGCTCCACCGACGAGGGAGACACCGAGCGCCAGGTTCTCGGGAACGCCGTCCAGGGTGACTGCGGCCAGCAACGCCAGTCCGACCCCGCGGCCCGCGCCGTCAGACACCACTTCGCGTTGCTGGGGGCCGGAGCTCCCGCTGATGTAGCGGTCGAGCAGGCTGTCGGCCACGACGAACGCGGCCGCGCCGCCGAGCAGGCCGAGTCCGGAGTGCAGCGCCCCGCCCAGCTGGAACGCGTCTTCGAACAATTCGAAGGCCAGCGCGGAGATCAGCGCGCCGCTGGCGAAGGCCAGCAGCACGCCGGTCACCTTCTTGGGCAGATCCCACCGGACGCCGACGAGGGCTCCGATCACCAGCGCGCTCGATGCGGTGATCCCGAACAGCGCAGCAGTCAACACCCGCGGTGGGTACCCGCCGCGCGCGTACCGTCACCGGGATGAGCGACGAAGAACTGGTGGCCAACGTCTCGGACACCGCGCGATGGGTCGCGGCGTATCGCGCCATCGAGTCGGCACGTGCCGACGCGGTGTTCGACGACCCCTATGCCGACCGGCTCACCGGCGAGCGCGGACACCAGATCGTGGCGAACGTCCCGCGGATGTTGCGCTCGGGTTGGTGGATGGTGGCCCGCACCAAGACGATCGACGATCTCATCCGCGACGCCGTCGCCGCCGGCTGCGACCGTGTCCTCAATCTTGCGGCCGGACTGGACACCCGGCCGTACCGGTTGGACCTGCCCGCAGACCTGGACTGGGTGGAAGGCGATCTGCCCGGCCTGATCCGTGAGAAGGAACAGCTGCTCGCCGGTGAGACGCCCAGGTGCCGGCTGACCCGCTATCCCGTCGACCTCGCCGATCCGGCCGCGCGGGACCGGTTCCTGGACACGGCGCTGGCCGGCGCGACGAAAGCGCTCGTACTGACCGAGGGCCTGCTGATGTACCTCGAACCCTCCGACGTCGACGAACTGTCGCGCGCGCTGAACCGGCCAGAGGTGGCGTGGTGGCTGCTGGACCTGGCCGGACCGGGGCTGCGGAAGTGGATAAACGAGAAGACCGGCGGGCTGCTGCGCAATGCGCCGTTCAAATTCGCCCCGCCCGAGGGCGTCCGATATTTCGAGCAACGCGGTTGGCGCGCAGGCGAAGTCGAGTCGGTGTTGGTCGTCGCGAGACGGCTGCGCCGGCTGCCGTGGCTACTGCGGCTGGCCGCGCTGCTGCCGCAGCCCGACCCGCACCGCCCTCCGGTGGGCCGGCCGTGGAGCGCTGTGGTCCGCCTCACCCGCCGGGATCGCGAGGACTAATCCGCGGTGCGGAGGGGAACCCCCGCAGCTGAACTGTAGGCCGATCGGGGGTGATGCATGGACGAGGGCTGTCCCAAGCGGATGACATTCGGGCCGTGCGGAGGCGTACGGCCCGGCGGCGAGTGTGAAATGCGCCCCGGCCCCTGCGCTTTTCCCGACGTCGTGCCATGGCCGGCCGACGCGCCGGCCCCGCGTGAACCGGCCACGGCCCCGCTGATCCTGACGGATTTCACCTGCGCCCCCTTCGATCCCCCCGATGTCGCGGCGACCGCGGCGGCGTTGGCGCCGTCCTGCGATGCCGTCCTGGTCGGCGAACACCAGAACCGGCCCGACTTCCCGCCCACCCTGATGGGGCGACTGCTGCTGGACGCCGGTGTGACCCCGTGGATCACGCTGTCCTGCCGGGACCGCAACCGGGTGGTGCTGGAGCAGGAGGTGCGGGGGCTGTCGCTGATCGGCGTGCAGACGGTGCTGTGTGTGACCGGCGACGGGCGCGGCTACGACGTGCGCCCCGATGTCACCCAGACCTTCGACCTCGACGGGCCGCGGCTGGTCGAGTTGGCCGCGTCGCTGGGAGTGACCGCCGCGGTGCCGGAGACCATCACCGCGCCGCCGATCGCGGGACGCCCCCGCCGACTGGTGCACAAGCAGCACGCGGGCGCCCGGATCGCCGTCCTGAACCACGTGTCGTCGCCGGCTTCGGTCGCCGGGTTCATGGCGGCGGCACATGCTGCGGGACTGAGCATTCCGGTTCTGGCGGCGGTGGCGGTGTTCACCGACGAGGTGTCCGCGGCCGTCCTGCAGGGACTTCCGGGATTGGCCCTTGACCCGGAGGTGGTCACCGCCGTGTTGAACGCGGCGGACCCGGTCGAGGCGGGCATCGAGGCCGCCGTCGCCGAGGCGCGGGCGCTGCTGGCCATCGACGGCGTGGCCGGGGTCAACATCTCCGGACTGGCGTCGGCCGGCGGGACCAAGGTCGGCGCCCGCATCAAAGCCGAAGTCGGGGAACGTATTCGCGCGGAAAGGTTGGGGTCATGAGCGAGGCGATGGAGGCGGAGTTCGACACCGTGGCCGAATGGACCGCCGAACTGGCACGTGATCTCGGCCCGGAGTACCACATTCCGGCCGGCTGTCGTGGGAGCGGTAACCCCGCGGCGCTGGACTGGCTCGTCGACCGGTTGCAGCTGCGACCAGGTGAGGCGTTGCTCGACTGCGGGGCCGGTGTCGGGGGGCCCGCCGCCTACGCCGCCGACCGCATGCCGGTGTCGCCGGTCCTGGTGGAACCGCAGGCCGGGGCATGCCGGGCGGCGCGCACATTGTTCCCGTACCCGGTGGTACAGGCCACCGCGGGTGCGCTTCCGTTCCCCGACAACGCGTTCGATGCCGCCTGGTGCCTCGGGGTGCTGTGCACCACCTCCGACCAACTCGGCGTGCTCACCGAACTGCGCCGCGCGGTCCGGCCACCGGGCCGGATCGGCCTGCTCGTGTTCGTCGCCCAGCAGGACCTCGACGCCGACCAGCAACCCGACGGCAACAACTTCCCGACCAGGGACTCGTTGCCGAAACTGCTGAGCGCGGCCGGATTACGCGTCGACGCCGAGCTCTGCACCGCCGACCTGCCCGCCATACCGCACGCGTGGGAACAGTGCGTCGACACGGTGGACGAGGAACTCCGCCGCCGGCACGCGAGAACACGCACCTGGCAGCTCTCCGAGCAGCAGTCCGACCAGATGGGCACGCTGCTCGGCGACGGACTGGTGGTCGGCGTGGTGATGAGCGTGCGTCACGCGTGACGCCGCGCCTGAGTATGAACGAACCGTCATGTTTGGCGCCCTAGCCGCGGGGTAAATCGGCTGGGCCGAGTTCTTCAGTACGCAGGGACATCGTGCGTTCCCAACGTATTCACATTCCGGGTGAGGAGACGATCGTTGCTGCGTGTGGCTTCAGTGCCGGCCTCCCATGTGTATGTACGACATCTGGCCGACCCGGCAGGTGGGGACGACGTGGTCCGGCTGTTCGATCCGGTGCCCACCGACGGACGCAAGGTGCCGGGCGGGTGGTGGCCTCCGCTGATGCTGGAACCCGGTTGGGTCACCGCCAACCATGACCGCTTCGACGTGTTCCACGTCCACTTCGGGTTCGATGCCGTGGGTGCGGAGGTGCTGTCCGAGGTGATGCAGGAACTGAAGTTCCACGGCAAGCCGTTGGTGTACACCATCCACGATCTGCGTAACCCGCACCACCGTGAGCCCGAGGCGCACCGGCTGCAGCAGAACGTGTTGGTCGCCGCGGCGGAAACAATCATCACCCTGACACCCGGTGCCGCCCAGGAGATTCGGCGCCGGTGGGACCGCACCGCTCACGTGCTCGCGCATCCCCATGTCTTGGAGCGGCCGCACATCGAGGCCACCCGAAGGGAACAGGACCGCTTCGTGGTCGGGGTCCACGTCAAGAGCTTGCGCGCCAACATGGATCCGCTGCCGGTGCTGCACGTGCTGACCGGGATCACCGATACTCTGCCGGACGCGCTGTTGCGCATCAACATTCACGATGAGGTCTTCGAACCTAGCAGCCTTTGGTACGCACCACGATTCGGGAAGGCGGTGCTGGCCTTCGACCGATATGAGCATGTCGAGGTGTGTGTGCATCCCTACTTCTCGGATGCGCAACTGTGGGACTACCTTTCCGGACTGTCGGTTTCGGTGTTGCCCTACCGATTCGGGACGCATTCAGGTTGGCTGGAAGCCTGTTTCGACCTGGGCACCGCCGTGATCGCACCGAGCTGCGGGTTCTATGCCGAGCAGCGGCCGTGTGGTGTCTTCACGTTGACCGAAACCGAGTTCGATGTGGCGTCCCTGGAGATGGCCGTGCAGACGGCTCATGAGCGCTGGCGCAGCGGCACGCCGGCCCCCCGGGCCACCTGGAGGGAGCGGTCCGCCGAACGGGCGCAGTTGACCGGCGCGCACAGGACCCTCTACGAGAAGGCACTGAAATGATGCGCCCGCTGCGGATCGCGCTGATCGCATCGTCCCGCCACCCCGTCAGCCAGCCGTTCGCCGGCGGCCTGGAAGCGCATGTCTGGCACCTGGCCCGAGCGCTGGCCGACCAGGGACAACGGGTCTCACTGTTCGCCGCCCCCGGCTCAGACCCCGCCCCGGGCTGCGCGTCGCTGACGGTGCGCGAGCTGAAACTCTCCGATGCGGCACGGTCGGACGTCTCCATGCCCGCCGAGGAGTTCATGGACGACCACCATGCCTACCTGGCGCTGATGTTGGGCCTGGCAGGCAGACACGCCGAGAGCTTCGACGTCATCCACAATCACAGCCTGCACTATCTGCCCGTGGCGATGGCGCCCACGCTGTCCACACCGATGCTGACCACGGTGCACACCCCGCCGACGCCGTGGCTGGAGTCGGCCGTCCAGGCCACCGGCGGCCGGGGTACCCGCTTCGCCGCCGTCTCCGAACACACCGCCACTGCCTGGGCGCCCGCCGGCGTCCCGTTCACTGTGGTGCCCAACGGAATCGACGCCCGGCGGTGGCCGCTGGGACCGGGCGGGCAGCACGCCGTCTGGTTCGGGCGTATCACGCCGGAAAAGGCTCCGCACCTGGCTATCGATGCCGCCCGGCTTGCCGGTGGCAATCTCATGCTGGCAGGGCCGATCTCCGATCCCGCGTATTTCGCCGATGCCGTCGAACCGCACCTGGGTCAAGCCGTCCGGTATGCCGGCCATCTCACCCAGCAGCACCTGGCCCGCCTGGTGGGAGCCGCCTCGGTCGCACTGGTGACTCCGACGTGGGACGAACCGTACGGGCTCGTGGTCGCCGAAGCGATGTCCTGCGGCACACCGGTCGTCGCCTTCGCGCGGGGCGGGATCCCCGAACTGGTGACACCCCAGTCGGGCTGCCTGGTAGCTCCCGACGACATCGAGGCGCTGGCCGCGGCGATCCCGGTGGCCGCGCGGCTGCCCCGACGGCAGGTGCACGAGCACGCCGTGCGCCGCTGCTCTGCCGCGGCAATGGTGCGGGCCTACCTCGCAATCTATCGACAGATGATCTCTCCCAGGGGTGACGACACCGATGATCGGCTACTACATCCACCATCACGGGTACGGCCACCTCGCCCGGGCCGTCAGCATCACCTCGCATCTGCGCAGACCCGTGACGGCATTGACCTCGGCGACTGTGCCGCAACAGCATCCGTTCTCCTCGGTCGTCAGGCTTCCGCGTGACGACGTGGCCGAACACGTCTCGGAACCGACGGCGCACGGGGCGCTGCACTGGGCGCCCCACTACGACAGCGGCTTCGGGGCGCGCATGCAGGCGCTGGCACAGTGGGTCGCTGACGCGCGGCCCGAGTTGTGCGTGGTTGATGTGTCGGTCGAGGTGGCGATGTTCCTGCGGCTGTTGGGGATTCCGACCGTCATCGTCGCACTGCCCGGGGACCGGACCGATCCGCCGCATGTCGTCGTGCACCAGATGGCCGACCGGTTGCGTCCAGCAGAGTGGTGTACGAGTCGGACCTGATCAGCGGTACCGGCGTGTCGTAGCCGACTGATTGAGGGTCATCGCGTGATTCTTCGAGAGACCCGTCAAAGTCACTCGAGCAAAGGAATCAACGCGATGACCACTGCCCACAATATCGACCTGCCCACCGTGCTGTCCGAACGACTCACCACCGCCCATCCCGACGTGCTGCGTGAGCTGCTGGCCACGTTCATCCACACCCTGATGGGTGCAGAGGCCGACGCCCTGTGCGGCGCCAGCTACGGCGAGCGCAGCACCGAGCGCACCAACTCCCGCAACGGCTACCGGCACCGCCAATTCGACACCCGCGCGGGAACATTGAATCTCGCAATCCCGAAGC
>NZ_JBQQCF010000058.1:0-32177 GCF_052245755.1 Mycobacterium sp. 4D054 | reverse complement strand
ATCAAACGAACAGATGAAGGGACCACCGACGCGACGCGCCGGTGGTCCCATAACTGGCAATCCAGGTGGTCCCATCACCCTGGCAAAATCAGCTCACACTGGTCCCATCCTCCTGGCAGACGACACCTGGGGATGGTTGTCGATGCGATGGAATCCAAGTTCCCGTTCCGCCACCACGGGCCTCTCACTGCCTTAAGAACTGTGCTGCTTACTGCAGCGCGAACGACTTGGCTATTAAATGCACCCAAACGCGCCGAGCGGCAGCTCCGGGCGATCATGTTGGAGATTCAGAATCAGATTGAGCAGCGGAAGGCAATCTCGGGATTGACGGGCGACCACATGAGCGCCGATCTTGTGGAGGGTCGCAATCAGGCGGTGGCATTGATAAACGATCACATTGCGGCCCTTCGTGTTCGCGGCGCTGCGCTCAGTCCGGATGGCGAGATTAAGCAGATGCCCGATACCGCGTCATTACTCCAGGGCCTGGTTGATGAGCATTCACTGGAAGGCCAGGGCATTAGACACCTGTGGCGTACAGGATCTGCGACTGCCCACGGATTTCACTGGGCTGCCAAGATATCGGGACAACCGGGGAATTTCGATGAGGTGTGGTTCAACACCTCGTTGTATGGCAGCATGCTCCTGATTAAGGATGCTATTGAGCTCTATGAGAAACGGGCGACCAATTGGATAGGTCGCGCGTAACGTCTGGCCCTGTGACTGAAAATGAGCATTGTCCTGAGTGCAGTACCCCACTGGAACTGGCCGAACAGCGTCGAATGACTGGCGGGTTCGATAACGACCGGGTCGACATCCATGTGAAAGTCCCAACTTGTCCGAGGTGCGGCTGGAAAGTAACCACTCTCCGGACGGATTAAGACGCGGTCGGCAGTGAGCCGAGCAGGTGCATCATCCAGATTGTGGCTCTACGACATCTGACATTGAGGCCGCGCCAGCAGCGGTGATGTAGCCACGTTTCGCCATGTACCTCAGATTCTTTTGGTTTGGAATCAAGTACGGCTGGAAGACTGAGCCGCCGCGCATGATTCTGGGCATGGACGAATGTAGCCAAGTCAACAGCCATGCCAGGGGTGCGTCCGTCGGTATGAATATCCAATCAGGGCGCTCAGCAGGTTCAATCGACCGCGGGTTACCCGCGTCATCAGGGTCTCGCGGTACGCCGACGCGTAGCCCCATGGGGTTGTCGGGCCTGACATAGAGAAACAATCCTTGGCCCAGGACGCACACCGTGTCGATTGGGGGCTGGGGTGTATCGCCTTGGTCGTGCGGGCCCTCGCTTTTTCCGTCCGGGGGTGGCACCAAACTGGAGTTCCGGAGACGTTTGAGGACGGATTCAAACTTCATTGCGCTGTCGAAGGCCAGAACGAAATACGGTGGTACCAGGCCCATCTGTTTGAGTAGGTCCGTGTGACCGGCAATCCCGACGAAATCATGGGAGTTGGCGGTCATGCGGAGTTGCTTGTGTTTGGTGCCTTTGAGAATGCAGTCATCGAGCTTCGATGGGCTAAGCGTTGCTTTCACTTCCCCAGCGGCGGACACGCCATCAACGAGATACGTCCCTGCTCGCCCCTCTGGGAAGGACAGCGGGTGTTCAGGATTGGTGATAACAACGTCGGTCTGCCTAGAGCGATCGCCATACGCGTCATAAATGTGGCCGCTGCCGACGCCATACCCGGCAGGAACAAGCGTTCGTAGCATGTCACGTACGGCATGCTCGGCCTGTTCACCAACGGAGAGGCTGTGGTCGGACTCGAGGCGGGCCCTGTCGAGTTCGAGGCGAAGAGACTGCTCGGCGTTGACGAGAATGCTTTCGAACCGCAGCCCAGTCCGTAGTCCGAAGCCGTCGCCGAGTGCCTCGTCCCGCTTCTTCTTACCCATCGCACGCCCCGCAATATGCCCGCAGTAACAGATTCACCGAGTCAACCATAGGCAGACCCTGCTTCCATCGGGTTCCAGTCCCAGACGACGCAGCCGCTGTGTGGCGAGGCATCCGGCCACACCGTGACCACAATTTGACCACAGTTACAGATAACTACTGTTAACCGCAGTTGTGCGTTCACGCACTTCAGAACGACCGGAAAGCGCTGAACTGCAGCATGATTCGCCTTTGCAAGGCAGATGTCAGGAGTTCGAATCTCCTAGGCTCCACAGACAAATCAACATCTCACGACCGGCTCAACACTCCACGACGTTGAGAGCCAGTCCCCCGCGTGAGGTCTCCTTGTACTTGTCGGCCATGTCCGCCCCGGTGTCGCGCATGGTCTTGATCGCGGTGTCGAGGCTGACATGGTGGCTGCCGTCGCCGAACATTGCCATCCGGGCCGCGGTGATCGCCTTGACCGATGCGACCGCGTTGCGCTCGATGCACGGAATCTGCACCAGTCCGCCGACCGGGTCGCACGTCAGTCCCAGGTTATGCTCGATGCCGATCTCGGCGGCGTTCTCGACCTGCGCCGGCGTGCCGCCCAGCACCGCGGCCAGACCGCCTGCCGCCATCGAGCAGGCCGAGCCGACTTCACCCTGACAGCCCACCTCGGCACCCGAGATCGAGGCGTTGGCCTTGAAGAGTTGCCCGATCGCCGCCGCGGTGAGCAGGAACTCGACCACCCCGTCCTCGTCGGCTCCCGCGACGAATCGCCAGTAATAGTGCAGGACAGCCGGAATGATGCCGGCCGCCCCGTTGGTCGGCGCCGTCACGACACGACCTCCCGCGGCGTTCTCCTCGTTGACCGCCAGCGCATACACCGTGACCCAGTCCATCGCGTACAGAGGATCGGCGGGATTGTTCTCCAGCGCCTGCGCCAGCGCCTTCGCGCGGCGGCGCACGTGCAGCCTTCCCGGCAACGTCCCGTCCGCGGCCAACCCGTTGCCGACGCACTCGCGCATCGTCGCCCAGATGCGCAGCAGGCCCGCTCGCAAGCGGGTCCCGTTTCCGAGCGCCTGTTCGTTGGCAGCCACCAGATCGGCGATACTGCAGCGGTTTTCGTCGGCCAGCGCGACGAGCTCGGCGCCGGTGTGGAACGGGTACGGCAGCGCGACGTCGTCGTCGGAGGACGCCCGGGCGGCCTGCTCCTCGTCGACCACGAATCCCCCACCGACGGAGTAGTACACCCGCCGCGCAAGCACCGAGCCGCCGCGGTCATGGGCGGTGAAGATCATGCCGTTGCTGTGAAACTGCATGGGCTGCAACGACATGACGATGTCGGCGGCGATGTCGAACGCGATCTCGCGGGTGCCTGCGATGCGCAGTCGTTGCGCATCGGTGATCTGCCGGACCCGCTCGCGCGCCTGGCCGGGGTCCACCGTCTCGGGGTCGGCGCCCTCCAGGCCGAGCACCACCGCTCCCGGGGTTCCGTGACCCGCGCCGGTGGCTCCCAGGGAGCCGTACAGCTCAACGCGCACCCTTGCGACGGTGTCCAGGAGCCCGGATGCGGCCAGCCCGTCGGCGAAGCGCCGGGCCGCCCGCATCGGGCCCACGGTGTGTGAACTCGACGGCCCGATGCCGACAGAGAACAGATCGAACACCGACACGGCGGCCATGAGCGGCGGCTACGGCTTGGGGGTGACCTCGACGCTGGGCGGCAGCGCCGAGGGCTCGGGTTGGGTGGAGCGCCGCACGATCGAGAACGCCACCGCTCCCCCGGCCAGCACCACGACCGCGACACCGGCCAACAGCAGCGGGCGCTTGCGGCGACGGGACTTGCGGGCCTTCTGCAGCGCCTGCGGCAACCCGGCGACGACTTCCTGGGCCGCGGCCACCTCGGCCGCCAAAGTCTCCTGCGCGGCGGCCAATTCGGCCTTCACCTGGTGGGCCACCTTGCTGCGGCGGTACCGGGCGCCGGCCCAGGCGGCCGAGTTCCGCACCGTGTCGACTCCGAGGCCCACGGCTCCCCTGGTGACGTCGACCGGGCCGACGGTCGAGTACTTCAGACCACGGCTGAGCCGCTGGCTCGGGGTCAGACGCACGCGGGTCGCAGAGCTCATGGCCTACCTCTTTCAGGCTGTCGGATGTCGCCTTCCAGACTGCCATCCCCGCCTACGGGACGGTGGCCGGTTGGCCGTCGGACCGGACGTGGCACACTGAGTTCTCGTGACGAGTCCCATTCAGACCGCGACCGCGACCCTGCACACCAACCGCGGCGATATCAAGATCGCCCTGTTCGGAAACCACGCTCCGAAGACCGTGTCCAATTTCGTCGGACTCTCCCAGGGCACCAAGGAGTACAGCACGGAGAACGCGTCCGGCGGCTCGTCGGGACCGTTCTACGACGGCGCGGTGTTCCACCGCGTCATCGACGGTTTCATGATCCAGGGCGGCGACCCGACCGGGACGGGCCGCGGCGGGCCGGGATACCAGTTCGCCGACGAGTTCCACCCGGAACTGCAGTTCGACAAGCCCTATCTGCTGGCGATGGCCAACGCCGGGCCGGGCACCAACGGTTCGCAGTTCTTCATCACGGTGACGGAGACCCCGCACCTGAACCGGCGCCACACCATCTTCGGCGAGGTCGTCGATCCGGAGTCGCGCAAGGTCGTCGACGCGATCGCCACCACGGCGACCGACCGCAGCGACCGCCCCACCGACCCGGTCGTGATCGAGTCGGTGACGATCTCCTAGACGTCGCCTGAACCGGCGCCGGGCGCATACCCGGCGGCGGTCAGCGCGTCGAGTACGTGCAGCGGGTCGGTGCCGAGATCCCACCGACTCAGCACGAGCAGCCGTCCGTCGGTGGTGTCCAGCTCGAGCAGCCGCATCTTGCGGCCGATACGCCGGAACTCGGTGATGCGGACGCGGGTGAGATCTTCCTGCGTCAGTTCTCGAGAGCCGAACCAGCCGCGGTAGATCAGAGCCCGATCGGTGATTGCCAGTTTCGGGCGTGCGCGCCACGACATGATTGCAAACACCACCAACCCGGCGGCGGCAACGCCGATCAGGAGTCGGCCCGGAGGGTCTGTGACCAGGGTCACAGCGGCGATCGCCATGAGAATCCCCAACAGACCGGCCGCCGCGATGCCTCCCGGCGAAGGACCCCACTGTGTTTGCTGCATGCGCTTCTCACACCCTCCTACCGCGCCGAACGCGGTTATCCACAAGTGCTATCCCCAATGGGGATGAATAACATCCGTGTGATCCGGTGACGCGCGGATGGCGTGCGGGAGAACGGCGGGCTTCCACAATGGATTCAATCCAGACGCGCCGAACGGTCACCGCCAGCGCATCGTGAGCAAAAGCCCGGTGATCATGAAGGCAAACGCAATGGCGTAGTTCCAGACGTTCAGGTCGGACATCCATTGCAGAAAGCTCGGCACATCCGGACCCGAGCCCGCCAGCTGGAACACGATCAACCACACCAGCCCTATCAGCATCAGGCTCACGAACAGCACCACGAACCAGGTGCTGGACGGCCCCGCCTTGACCTTGACCGGAGTCCGGCTCACCGGGTTGATGGTGAAGTCGTTCTTCTTACGGACCTTGGACTTGGGCATGCGTACCTTCGGACGATCGGCGCCGCGGCTGTCACCGGTGCCACGAACGACCGGTCAGTGCGACGATGTGTAGGGAAAGCCTAACGCAGGCTCGCAGGCCACCTCGGAAAGAGACGACACCGATGGACCACCGCCACGCTTCCGGGAGGAAGCGATCAGTGTGGCGCTACGGCGTCCCCGCCGTCTGTGCGGCCGCCGGACTGCTGCTCGGCGTGACCCACGGGGTCTCCGGCGGCGACGAGATCCGCCGCAGCGACGCCCCCCGCCTCGTGGATCTGGTTCGGGAAGCCCAGCAGTCGGTGGACCGGCGCACCGCCGACCGGGATGCGCTCGCCTCACAGATCGACAACCACCACGGCGGCTCGCCGAGCGCCGATGCGGCGCTGGCGGCGATGGTCGAGCGTGCCGATGCGCTGGCCCCCCAGTCGGCGCTGACGCCGCTGCGTGGTCCGGGACTGGTGGTCACGCTCAACGACGCGCAGCGCGACGCTCAGGGGCGTTTCCCGCGGGATGCGTCGCCGGACGACCTGGTGGTGCACCAGCAGGACATTCTCGGCGTGCTCAACGCACTGTGGAGCGCCGGAGCCGAAGGCATCCAGGTTCAGGATCAGCGCATCATCGGGACCTCGGCCCCACGGTGCGTGGGCAACACCCTGCTGCTCAACGGGCGCACCTACAGTCCGCCGTACGTCATCTCGGCGATCGGGGACGCCACGGCGATGCAGACCGCGCTTGCGGAGTCGCCGCTGGTCACCCTCTACAAGCGCTATGCGGTCCGGTTCGGGCTCGGATACACCGAGGAAGTCCGCGAGGTTGAGCTGGTCGGCCACCAGGAGTCGGTTCGCCTGCGATATGCGCTACCACTCGGCCCGCTCGGATACTGACCAGCTATAAATTCCAGATACGTAAATTTAGGCGCACTCGGCAAATCCGTGCTGTATCTTTCCTGATCAACGACAAGCTGTGATCTGGGATAAGAAAGCTTATTCTCAGGCGCAGCAACCACGGAAGCCGCAGCTGCGCCTGCCTGAAGACACCACATCCGTCACCGGCGCTGGGGGCAGTAGCTAATTGCACGCGCCGGATCGGGGGATCATGGGGAAGCACAGCGCGCCGAGAAATCGCATGGCACGAGGCAAACTGATCGCAGCGTTGGCGGCGCCGGCAGCGGTGTGCCTGTCCTGGACTCCGACCGGATCCGCGGCCACAGTGCTCGGGGTCGAAGGCACCGGACAGCCGAAGGGCACCACCCAGACCGCGTTCAACGGCGCGTTCTGCGAGCGGAACACCTGCACGTCGATCAACAACAACCGCACCCCGTTCGACGTCGCGCTGGGCTCCATCCAACTTCAGAACGCGGTTGCCGCCACGCAGGGCGACATCATCGTGATGGCGTACTCGCTCGGCGCGGCGTCGACCTACCACCGGCTGCGCGAGTGGGCCGAGAACCCGTTCACGGCGCCCGACCCGGCTCGCGTCACGATCGTCACGTTCGGTAATCCGGAGAACAGGTTCGGTGGCGACGACCGGAACCTGTTCTGGACCGGCCTTCCCAACGTGCAGCCCTACGCGCACCTCGAGGTGGCGATGCAATACGACAGCGTTGCCGACCGGCCTACGCGGTGGAGCTGGTTGTCATCGGTCAACGCGACCTTCGCCCGGCACCTGTCCTACTTCGACGATGTGGACATCAACGATCCCGACAACCTCGTCTACCGCGACGGCAACACCACGTACATGCTGATCAAGGCGGACGTGCTGCCGATGTTGAGGTGGCTGGACTGGTTCGTCGACGACGACACGATAGACCAGCTCGACGGTTTCCTGCGCCCGCTGATCGAGCGCGATTACGAGCGCCCGGCGTTCATCGAACAGGGCGAGGGCGCGGACTGGGGTACCGGAACCCCGCCGCCCAGCCTGGGCGGTCCCGGTGTCCGCAGCAGACCCGACGGTGCTGAGGAGCCCGAATCAGCCCGCGGCGGCTCCAAGAATTCCGACGGAGACTCCGTGGCTCCGGAGGACTCGGCGGACCCCGTGCCGGAGGAACTCAACGTCGACGAGGTGCTGGTCGAGGCCGACATCGACCCCGTCACCGTGCTCGTCGACGACGACGTCGAGTCCGCCGGCGGCCCGGCCGGCGACATCGAGGCCGAGCTTGAGTCCGCTGACCCCGAACCCGGCCTCAAAGCCGAGCCCGAGCCCGAGCCTCCTACCGACACGTCCGAGGACGACGACGGTGACACGGGCGACGGCGGCCGTGAGAGTGCCGCCGGCGCTGCCTGAGCGTCGGCGACGGCACTGTCGGTAGCCTGTGCCAATGCAGGTCTTGGTGGTCGACAACTACGACAGCTTCGTGTTCAACCTGGTCCAGTACTTGGGCCAACTCGGGGTGCACGCGCAGGTGTGGCGTAACGACGACGACCGCCTCAGCTCCGACGCCGACATCCGTCGGGCGGCCGGCGAATTCGACGGGGTGCTGCTCAGCCCCGGACCGGGTACGCCGGAGCGCGCCGGTGCCTCGATCGCGCTGGTGCATGCGTGCGCTGCCACCGGCACTCCGCTGCTGGGCGTGTGCCTCGGGCATCAGGCGATCGGGGTGGCATTCGGCGGCACCGTCGACCGGGCGCCCGAACTTCTGCACGGCAAGACCAGCACGGTGCACCACACGGATCAGGGTGTGCTGCGGGGGCTGCCGGACCCGTTCACCGCGACGCGCTACCACTCGCTGACGATCCTGCCCGAGACCATGCCGGCCGAGCTGGAGGTCACCGCCAGGACCGTCGGGGTGCAGCGGAGCGACGGGGGCGATGACGGCGGCGTCATCATGGGCGTCCGACACCGGGAGCTGCCCATCCACGGGGTGCAGTTCCACCCGGAGTCGATCCTGACCCAGGGCGGTCACCGCATGCTGGCCAACTGGCTGGGCTACTGCGGACAAGCCCCGGCGGAGTCGCTCGTGCGCGCCCTCGAGGATGAGGTCGCCGACGCCGTGGCGGCCGCTACGACGCGAAGTTCAGCGTAATCCGGCCGCCGAAGTTCACCCCGGTGCCCGGGGGCGGGCTCTGGGACACCACCGCGTTGGTGCGCTGACCGCTGTTGGGCACGTCGGCGCCCTTGTCGAGCACCCCGGTCCATCCCAGTGCGCGCAGCCGCGGTTCGGCGTCGGTCCAGAATTGGCCGGTGAGGTCCGGCATCACGAACTGGTTACCGCGCGAGACCTGGATCTGGATCACCGAATCCTGCGGGACGGTCTGACCGGCGCCCGGCTCGAGCCCGACCACCTGACCCGCCGATACCGTGCTGTCCACCTCGACCGGGACCGCTTTGGTGAACCCGGAGGCCGACAGCACCTGCTGACAGGTCTGGACAGTCTGGCCGACGCACTCGGGGATCAGCGCCGTGGCCGGGCCCTTGCCCACCACGATGGTGATCTCATTGGTGATCGCCGAGGTCTGATTGGCCGGCGGCACCGTGGACAGCACCCGGTCCTTCTGCTCGGGCAGCGACGTCGACGTCGTCTGCCGGAACCGTTCGAACCCGGCATCGGTGAGCCGGCGCACCGCCTCGCTGTAGCTGAGGCCGGACACGTCGGGCACCTCGCGCTGTTCCGGACCGGTCGACACGTTCAGCGTGATCTCCTCGCCGGCGTCCACCTCGGTGTTCGCGTCGGGCTCGGTGTTGATCACATGGTCCGGCGGTACCTCCGAATCAGGCTTCTGCTGGGTCCGGATCGAGAAGCCGCGGTTCTGCAGCGTCGCGATGGCATCGGCAGAGGCCTGACCGCTTACGTCCGGGACCTGGACGGCCCGGGTCTCACCGCCGAAGGTGTTGATGCCGATGGTCACCAGGACCGTCAGCACCGCGAGTACCGCCACCGCGATCAGCCAGCGGCCCAGGGATCCGCGGCGTGCGCCGTCGTCGTACTGCGCCGGAAGGTCGGGCCCGGGATCGGCCGGTTCGGCGCGGTGACGGGCGGGGCCCGCGGCCAGCAATGACGTCCGCTCGGCGTCGGTGAACACCTTCGGTGCGTCCGGTGTCTCGCCGCTGTGCACCCGCACCAGATCGGAGCGCATCTCCGCGGCCGTCTGATACCGGTTGTCGGGATTCTTGGCCAGCGCCTTGAGCACCACCGCGTCCAGTTCGGGGGAGATGCCGCTGTGCCGCTGCGACGGCGGCACCGGGTCCTCCCGGACGTGCTGATAGGCCACCGCGACCGGCGAATCCCCGACGAACGGCGGTTCGCCGGTGAGGACTTCGTACAACACGCAGCCCAGTGAGTACACATCCGAGCGGGCGTCGACCTTGACGCCGCGGGCCTGTTCGGGCGACAGGTACTGCGCGGTGCCGATCACCGCCGCGGTCTGGGTGACCGGGTTACCGGCGTCGGCCAACGCCCGGGCGATGCCGAAGTCCATCACCTTCACCGCGCCGGTCTTGCTGATCATGATGTTCGCGGGTTTGACATCGCGGTGGATGATGCCGTGCTGGTGGCTGAAGTTCAGCGCCTGGCAGGCGTCAGCGATCACCTCGATGGCTCGCTGAGGCGGCATCGGTCCGTCGCTGTGCACGATGTCGCGCAGCGTCACCCCGTCGACGTACTCCATGACGATGTAGGGCAGCGGACCGGTCGGGGTTTCGGCCTCACCGGTGTCATAGACCGCGACGATGGCGGGGTGGTTCAGCGCGGCGGCGTTCTGCGCCTCGCGCCGGAACCGCAGATAGAAGCTGGGATCGCGGGCCAGGTCGGCGCGCAACACCTTGATGGCGACGTCACGGTGTAGGCGCAGGTCACGGGCGAGGTGGACCTCGGACATACCGCCGAAGCCCAGGATCTCGCCGACTTCATAGCGGTCGGACAGGTGCTTGGGGGTCGTCATCGCAACTTCTGTTCTGGAACGTGCAGGGTCACCTGATGGGGCGGGCTGTCAACAGCCCGGGATACCCACAATCGATCCGGTTCATGATCGCCCAGCGTGGCAGGCGCGGCGCCCGGCGTCTCTGGCGGCGTCTCGGTCTGGCTGGACGGGGTCTCGGTGATGGTCGTCGGCGGTGGCCGGTCCTTGCGGTCCTGGGCGTTGAGGACGATCAGGATCGCGATGACGATCGCCAGCGTGCCGAGCACACCCGCCGCCCACAGCAGCGCCCGCTGCCCGGACGAGAAGGTGCTGCGGGCCGGCGGAGCCGAGCGGTGGTGGCTGCCGGTGGTGCGGGCGCGCGACGTCGGGGCCGGGGCACGGCCGGTGGTGTCGGCGACGGGGCGCGGCGCGATCGCCGGTGGCACCGCGGTGGGCGCGGCGCGCCCGATCGACGGTGCGGCGTTGGGCCGGGGAGGCCGTCGACCCGCGCGCACGGCCGCGACGGCGTCGGCGAACGGACCGCCCGACTTGTAGCGCATGCCGGGGTTCTTGACCAGTGTGATCTCGATGAGCTCGCGCACGTTGGGCGGCAGATCGGCCGGCAGCGGGGGAGGGGTCTCCTTGATGTGCTTCATCGCGACGGTCAGCGCACCGTCACCGGTGAACGGCCGCTTACCCGAAACCGCTTCGTAGCCAACGACTCCCAGCGAGTACACGTCACTGGCCGCGGTGGCGTCGTGGCCGAGGGCCTGCTCGGGCGCGATGTACTGGGCGGTGCCCATGACCATGCCGGTCTGGGTGACCGGCGCCGCGTCGACGGCCTTCGCGATGCCGAAGTCGGTGAGCTTGACCTGCCCGGTAGGCGTGATCAGGATGTTGCCCGGCTTGACGTCGCGGTGCACCAGACCGGCGGAGTGGGCGACCTGCAGCGCTCGCCCGGTCTGCTCCAGCATGTCCAGTGCGTGACGCAGTGACAGCCGGCCGGTGCGCTTGATCACCGAGTTCAACGGCTCCCCGTTGACCAGTTCCATGACCAGGTAGGCGGTGCGGCCCTCGCCGTCGATGTCGGTTTCGCCGTAGTCGTACACCCCGGCGATGCCGGGATGGTTGAGCATCGCGACGGTGCGCGCCTCGGCGCGGAACCGTTCGACGAACTCGGCGTCCGTCGAGTACTCCGCCTTGAGGACCTTGATCGCGACACGGCGGCCCAGACGTGAGTCCACGCCCTCCCAGACCTGACCCATGCCGCCGGTGGCGATGAGCCGCTGCAGCCGGTACCGGCCGGATAGCGTGACGCCGACTCTTGGGCTCATTTCTCGCCTCCGGCGAGGTGGCTCATTGGCTCGCCTCCGGCGAGGTGACTCATTGGCCCGCCTCCGGCGAGGTGGCTCATTGGCCCGCCTCCGGCAAGGTGCCTCATGAGGCCTCCCTCAGCGCCGCGGCGATCGTCGCCCGGCCGATCGGGGCGGCAAGTGCGCCGCCCGTCGCGGACAGGCGGTTACCGCCGTTCTCGACAAGCACCGCGACCGCGACTTTGGGTGCCTGAGCAGGCGCGAAAGCGATGTACCAGGCATGCGGCGGCGTATTGCGCGGATCCGTGCCGTGCTCCGCGGTGCCGGTCTTGGATGCGATCTGCACGCCGGCGATGGCTCCCTTCTGCTGAGTCACCTGCTCGGCGGCGACCATCAAGTCCGTAAGTGTATCCGCGACCTGCTCGGTGACGGCCCGCCGCTCTTGGGTGGGGGCGGTGGTGGCGATGTTCGCCAGGTCCGGACCTCGCAGGCTTTCCACCAGGTAGGGACGCATCGTCACCCCTTTGTTCGCGACGGTCGCGGCGATCATCGCGTTCTGCAACGGCGTCAGTGCGACGTCGCGCTGCCCGATGCTGGACATCCCGAGCGCCGCGTCGTCGTCGATGGGGCCGACGGTGGATTCGGCCACCTGCAACGGGATCGCCGGCGCATCTTCGCCGACGCCGAATGCGCTGGCGGTGTTGCGTAACTGGTCGGCGCCGGTGTCGATGCCGAGCTGGACGAACGCGGTGTTGCAGGAGTTGGCGAACGCGTTCCGCAGCGAGGTGGTCGGGCCCGCGCCGCAAGGTGTGCCGCCGAAATTCTCCAGCGTCGCCGTGCTGTCCGGCAGCGGGATCTGCGGGGCCGCGGTCAGCTGTGTGTCCGGAGTGGCGCCGGCCTGCAGTGCCGCCGCGGTGGTGATCACCTTGAACGTCGACCCAGGCGGGTAGGTCTCGGCGATGGCGCGGTTGAGCAGCGGTGACTGCGGGTCGTCACGCAGCTGCTGCCACGCCTCGGCCTGTTTGGCGACGTCGTGGGTGGCCAGCAGGTTCGGGTCATACGACGGCGCCGAGACCAGTGCCAGGATCTTGCCGGTCGACGGCTCCAACGCCACCACCGAGCCGGTGCACGGTCCGTCGCAGCCCTTCTCCATCGCGTCCCAGGCGGCCTGCTGCACCTGCGGGTTGATGGTGGTGGACACATTGCCGCCGCGGGGGTCGCGGCCGGTGAAGAAGTCGGCCAGACGACGCCCGAACAGCCGCTCGTCGGAACCGTTGAGCACGCTGTCCTCGGCGCGTTCCAGCCCGGTGCTGGAGTAGCTCAGCGAGTAGAAACCGGTGACAGGGGCGTAGGTCATCGGGTTGGGGTACACGCGCAGGAACCGGAACCGGCCTTCGGTCGACACCGAGTAGGCGAGCAGCTGCCCGCCCGCGGTGATCTGGCCGCGCTGGCGGGAGTACTCGTCGAGCAACACCCGCTGGTTGCGCGGATCGGCGCGCAGACCGTCAGCGGTGAACACCTGGGTCAAGGTGGCGTTGGCGAGCAGCAGCACGACCAAACCCATGATCATGACGGAGATGCGGCGCAGCGAGGTGTTCATACCTTCTGGATCACCTCGGTGCTGGCTGCCGCGATGTTGCCGGGCGGCAGCGGCCTGGCGCCGAGCGGTCGCCGGGCGGTGTGCGAGATGCAGACCAGGATCGCCAGCAGCAGATAGTTGGCCACCAGCGACGAGCCGCCGTAGGACATCCACGGTGTGGTCAGGCCGGTCAGCGGGATCAGCTTGGTGACGCCGCCGACGACGATGAACAGCTGGATCGCCAGAGTGGCGGCCAGGCCGGCGGCGAGCAGCTTGCCGAAGCTGTCACGCACCGCGATCGCGGTGCGCAGCCCGCGGACGATCACGATGGTGTAGAGCATCAGCACAGCTGAAAGGCCGACCAGCCCAAGCTCTTCGCCGATTGCGGCGATGATGAAGTCGGTGGACGCGGCCGGTACCGTCCCCGGCTGGCCGTTACCCAGCCCGGTGCCGAAGATGCCGCCGGTGGCGAAGCTGAACAGCGACTGCACCATCTGGTAGCCGGCGCCGTCGGGGTCGGCGAACGGGTCGCGCCAGGTCTGCACCCGCACCCGGACGTGGTCGAAAGCGTAGTAGGCGACCACACTTCCGGCGGCGAACAGCGCCAACCCGAGCACCACCCAGCTGAACCGCTCGGTCGCGATGTAGACCATCACCAGGAACGACGCGTACAGCAGCAGCGAGGTCCCGAGGTCCTTCTCGAAGATCATCACGCCGATCGAGGCGATCCACGCCGCCAGCAGCGGGGCCAGGTCGCGGGGCCGCGGCAGATCCATGCCCAGGACATGCTTTCCGGCACTGGTGAACAGGTCGCGCTTGGACACCAGCACTGAGGCGAAGAAGATCAGCAGCAGGATCTTGGAGAACTCGGCGGGCTGAATCGAGAAGCCCTCGAACTGAATCCAGATCTTGGCGCCATTCTGCTCGGACATCGAGCGGGGGAGCACCGCCGGAATGGCCAGCAGCACAAGGCCGGTCAGCCCGCATACGTAGCCGTACCGGGACAGCATGCGGTGATCGCGCAGGAAGATCACGACAGCGGAGAAGCCGAGCACCCCGGCCAGCGTCCATAGCATCTGCTGGTTGGCGGTGCCGCCCAGACCCTGGGCGGTGGTTTCGCCCTCGGCGAGGTCGAGCCGGTGAATCATGACCAGCCCCAAGCCGTTCAGCAGTGCGACCACCGGAAGCAGCAGCGGATCGGCGTACGGGGCGAAGCGGCGCACGGCCAGGTGAGCGCCGGTGAACAGCGCCAGATAGGCCACCGTGTACTGAGCCAGGTCCCAGCGCAGCCCCTGCTCCTGGTTCGCCTCGACGAGCAGCAGCGCGATCGTGGTGATCAGCGCGGCGAACGCGAGCAGGAACAGCTCGGCGTTGCGGCGGTTCGGCAGCGGAGGCGTCACCGCGACGGCGGGCTGCGGCTGGGTCGTCATGAGATTTCCCGGCAGTTCGTTCCCGGTTCAGGCGGTGGCGGCGGCAGTGCGGTCACCGTCGGCAACGGGGCCGAGGGTGACGGCGACGGCGGCGCGGGAGACGGCGTCGCCGGCGCCGGAGCGGAACCGGTGACCGTGCGCGGTGTTTCGGGTGCCGGGCTGGTGCGGGGTGCGGGGCTGGTGGTCTGCGGCGCGCCGGAGGTCGGCGACGGGCCCGAGGTCGGGGCGGGTCGCGGCGACGGGGCCGGCGGCCGGGTGGTCGGCGCCGGGGGAGCGCACACCGGCAACACGGAACTGCGGGACAGCTCCTCGATCTGGCGGATGGCTTCGTCGAGCGATCCCGACGGCAGTCCGGCGATCACCTGCGCGCGTTCGGAGGGCCGCATGTCGTCGACGCCGAGCAGTCGGCAGTCCAGGTTGTCGCGGGATTGGTCGGCGCTGATGAGGGAAAGTTCGTTGCGGGCGTTCAGGCATCCCAGGAGGTAGGGCTCCTGGAGGGAGTAGCCGAGAAAGGAGCCCTGAACACCCCGCATGATGGAGACGGTGCCCGCGTTCTCGCTGACGTAGTAGTTGTTGCGCACGATCTCGCGTGCGACGGCGAGGCCGGCCAGGACCACGAGAATCAGCACCGCCGCGGCGATGAACATGCGGCGCCTGGAGCGGGGACGCGGCGGCGGTTCTTCCGGCTGCGGCACAACGCGTTTGGCTTCATTGCGCTTCGGATTGAACGCCGACGCGCGGCCCGCGGCGGTGTTCGGAGGCGCGCTCTGGTCGTCGTCGCCGGACACCGCGCCCGCCAGGATGGGCTGGGTCTGGCCGTAGTCATAGTCGACGACGTCGGCGACCACCACGGTCACGTTGTCGGGTCCGCCGCCGCGCAGCGCCAATTCGATGAGGCGATCCGCACTTTCGGCGACGTCCTCGATCTGCAGAGCCTCGGCGATGGTGTCGTGGCTGACCGGATCCGACAGGCCGTCCGAGCACAGCAGGTACCGGTCGCCGGCGCGCGCCTCGCGCATGATCAGCGTCGGCTCGACCTCGTGGCCCGTCAGCGCCCGCATGATCAGGGACCGCTGCGGGTGGCTGTGCGCCTCCTCGGCGGTGATCCGGCCCTCGTCCACCAGGGTCTGGACGAAGGTGTCGTCCTTGGTGATCTGGGTCAGCTCACCGTCGCGCAGTAGGTATCCCCGCGAGTCGCCGATGTGCACAAGACCAAGCCGGTTGCCCGCGAAGAGGATTGCGGTGAGCGTGGTGCCCATGCCCTCGAGTTCGGGATCGGCCTCGACGTGCGCGGCGATCGCCGAGTTGCCTTCGCGCACCGCGGCATCGAGCTTGCTGAGCAGATCGCCGCCGGGTTCGTCGTCGTCAAGGTGAGCGAGCGCGGCGATCACCAGTTGGGAGGCCACCTCGCCGGCGGCGTGGCCGCCCATGCCGTCGGCCAGCGCGAGCAGGCGCGCACCGGCGTAGACCGAGTCTTCGTTGTTGGCGCGCACCAACCCCCGGTCGCTGCGGGCCGCGTATCGAAGGACGAGCGTCACGGGCGCAGCTCGATCACCGTCTTGCCGATTCGCACCGGTGTGCCCATCGGAACTCGTACCGCTGTCGTCACCTTCGCCCTGTCGAGGTATGTACCGTTTGTTGATCCTAGGTCCTCTACATACCATTCCGGACCGCGTGGCGAGAGCCTGGCGTGGCGGGTCGAGGCGTAATCGTCGGTGAGCACGAGCGTCGAGTCATCGGCGCGACCGATCAGCACCGGCTGCGTGCCCAGCGGAATGCGGGTGCCGGCCAGCGCTCCCTCGGTCACCACCAGCTGCCGGGGCACATGCCTGCGGGTGCGGTTGGGCAGCAGCGAACCCCGCAGCGGAAGCCCGCGCCGTACCATCACCGCACCGGTGGGGGCGTAGATGTCGGTACGCAGGATGCGCAGCACCGACCAGATGAACAGCCACAGCAGTAGAAGGAAGCCGACACGGGTCAGCTGCAGTACCAGGCCCTGCATCTGACGTCCTCTCCGTCTCCGCCCTATCGGCACCGCCACCATACGTGGGCGTCGATCGGCGTGAGCACCACGCGACCGCGTCCCCCGAGCGGCTTGACCTCAGTGGACGCGGACGATGATCTCGGAGTGGCCGAGCCGGATGACGTCGCCGTCGGCCAGCTGCCACTCCTGGACCGGTGCGTTGTTCACCGTGGTGCCGTTGGTGGAGTTGAGGTCCGACAATAGCGCGACCTGACCGTCCCAGCGGATCTCCAGGTGACGACGCGACACGCCCGTGTCGGGCAGCCGGAACTGGGCGTCCTGGCCACGACCGATCACATTGGCGCCTTCACGCAGCTGGTAGGTGCGCCCGCTGCCGTCGTCGAGCTGCAGCGTGACGGTCGCACCGGCGGCCGGGTAGTCGCCCTGGGCGCCGTATCCGCCGTAGCCGCCGGCCTGCCCGTAACCCTGGTCGCCGTAGCCGGCGGGCTCACCGTAGCCCTGGTCGGCGTAACCGGCCGGGGCCTCGCCGTAGCGACCGTAATCGGGCTGCCCGTAATCCTGGCCGCCATAGGACTGCTGACCGCCGCCGTAACCGCCCTGATCGGGGTAGCCACCCTGATCGGGGTAGGACGGCCGGCTCTGCGGGCCGTACCCGCCGTCATCGGGGCGACGGCCGTAGTTGTAGTCACCCGACGGCGGCGGTCCGTAGCCGGGCTGGCCACCGGGGGGCGGGCCGTATCCGGGAGGTGCCTGCCGGTAGCCCTGATCCGGGTAGCCCGGGGGCGGGCCGTAACCGGACGGCGGACGCTGCTCATAGGACTGCGGAGGGTAGCCGCCCTGCTCCGCGTAGCCACCTTGATCCGGGTACCCACCGTGCTCGGGGTAGCCACCGTGCTCGGGGTAGCCGCCGCGGGGCGGGTAGCCCTGATCCTGGGCCGGGTAGCCGCCCTGCTCCGGGTAGCCGGGGGCCTGGTCGCCCTGGGCGTGGCCGCCGCGCTGCTCGTCCGGACGGTTGTAGCGGTCGTCTTCGGGACGGTTGTAGTAGTCGTCCGCGGGCCGACCCGGTCCTTGGCCGCCGCGGTAAGTCGGGTTGTCGGTCATCGGTGGTACTCCTGGTTCTGCCTGGGACGTGACGTCTCGTGGGGGTGGAGCGGGTTCGACTGTGGTCGCGTCTGGATTGACCGCGGCACGCGCGCGAAACTGTCCGGTGTGCAGGTTGGGTGACTGCTCGAATCTGACGACCACATCACCATACGTTTGCCATCCCTGCTCATGGATGTATCCCTCCAAGTGCTTGGCGAACGTGGTCGCGGTGATGTCCGGATCGGCACTCACCTCTCGGTAGTCAGGCACACTGAGGGTAATGACGTAATCGTTCGGGGCCAAAATGCGTCCACCATGCAGTTCGCGGGCGCCGGCGTCGGCCTCCCGGCGCAGCAGCGACTCCACTTCCTGCGGAACGATCGATCCGCCGAAGACCCGGGCAAAGGCATCACCGACCTTGTCCTCGAGCTTGCGCTCGAAGCGGCCGACCAACCCCATCTCCCCGCTCGCCTCCCTTGCCGTGATGCGCTGGTATTACCCGCGCAGTGACGCCGCCAGCGTGTCGGCTGGTGGCGATGCCTGCATGCATGGTAAGCGCCATCTGGGGCGATGCGTGACCAACAGAACTGTAAGAATCGCATCGGCGCAGGTCACAGTTTCGCTACGGCCCGTTTTGGAGTTCACGGGGGTGGCCCAGTACGGTTGGTAGGCCGGGACGCCTGCGTGATAGGCTCCCTCGGTCATTCGGGCGAGTGGCGGAATGGCAGACGCGCTGGCTTCAGGTGCCAGTGTCCTTCGGGACGTGGGGGTTCAAGTCCCCCTTCGCCCACCACGAGGAGTTCTACGAACTCTAGGCGCTAAGGTCACGAACCAGAAATGGTTCGTGACCTTTGTGTTTTGTGGGTAACTCCGCAGTGAACCTCCCGGCGGCAGGTCCGCGGGATACCGAGTGTTAAGTCCCCATCTTGATGGTCGCTTGACGCGGGGTCGCCCCGATCCGTGAGTCGATCCTCAGCGTTGTGCGCCACTTGTCGGCGGGGTCCTATATACAGTTCCGTTCAGTTCAGGACGATGAGTTGAGGGGGCCGCCGCCGTGATCACCGGTGAGTTGAAGAGCAAAGTCGACCGGGTCTGGGACGCATTCTGGTCTGGCGGCATCTCCAACCCGTTGGAGGTCATCGAGCAGATCACTTACCTGCTATTCATCCGGCGTCTCGACGACCTGGAGACGCTCGAGGAGCGTAAAGCTCGTCTCGGCGCAGCCGGTGAGCTCCGTTTCGGTTCGGACCAACAGGAGCTCCGGTGGTCGCGCTTCAAGAATGAGGAGCCGGCGGTCATGTTCGCGACGGTCGGGGAGAAGGTCTTCCCGTTCCTGCGGACCCTCGGTGGCGACGGCTCAACCTACGGCGACCACATGAAGGACGCCCGGTTCACGATCCCAACCCCGCAGCTGCTCTCGCGAGTTGTGGACCTGCTCGACGACATCCCGATGAACGACCGCGACACCAACGGCGATCTTTACGAGTACCTCCTGTCGAAGATCGCGAGCGCTGGTGTCAACGGTCAGTTCCGCACGCCTCGCCACATCATCAAGCTGATGGTGGATATGACGGCGCCGACGCCAACCGATGAGATCTGTGATCCGGCAGCTGGCACAGCGGGCTTCCTCGTGGCTGCGTCGGAGTACATCCGCGACGAGCACCCGTCGGTGCTAACCGATGTCGCTCAGCGGAAACACTTCCACGCCAGCATGTTTCATGGATATGACTTCGACAACACCATGTTGCGGATCGCCAGCATGAATATGTTGATGCACGGCATCGAAAGCCCTGATATCCGATATCGAGATTCACTGTCCGAGGGCGCTTCTGAGGACGCGGAGAAGTACACGCTAATTCTTGCTAATCCTCCTTTCGCCGGCTCGCTGGACTACGAGTCGACTTCGAAGGATCTACAGCGGGTCGTCAAGACCAAGAAAACCGAGCTCCTGTTCGTGGCGTTGTTCTTGAAGTTGTTGAAGCCGGGCGGACGTGCCGCAGTCATCGTGCCCGATGGCGTGCTGTTCGGATCATCGAGGGCGCACAAGGATCTTCGGCGAATGTTAGTCGAAGACCAGAAGCTGGACGCAATCGTGAAGCTGCCGTCAGGTGTGTTCAGACCCTATGCCGGGGTGTCGACGGCGATCCTCCTGTTCACGAAGACGGACTCAGGCGGCACCGATCAAGTGTGGTTCTACGACGTCACTGCTGATGGGTTCTCGTTGGACGACAAACGGAATCCGGTCGAGACCAACGACCTTCCCGATGTGCTGTCGCGTTGGACCGAGCGCGCCGGATCTGAACTTGAGCGGGCGCGAACCGAACAGTCTTTCTGTGTTCCCAAGGAAGACATCGTCGCGCAGGGGTACGACTTGTCGCTGAACCGGTTTAAGGAGATCGTTCATGACGAGATCGAGTACCGGCCGCCGATCGAGATAATCGCGGAGATCGAGAAGCTCGAAGGCGAGATCGCCTCGGGGCTTGCGGAGTTGAAGGCGATGCTCTCGTGAAGATGGTTGCCTTGGGGGACGTTGCCGACATCAACCCGAGGGCCGAAAAGGTAGCACCGGACGAAGAAGTCAGCTTCGTAGGCATGGCCGATCTGGACATCGCGAGCGCTCTGACACAGTCGACAACAGTTTGTCCTTTCCGCGAGGTGAGCAAGGGTTACACCACCTTCGCCGATGGCGACATTCTCGTTGCCAAGATCACGCCATGCTTCGAGAACAACAAAATCGGGCAGGCGCAGCTCAGCTGCAAGATCGGCGTCGGGTCGACCGAGTTTCACGTGGTACGCCCTTCGGAGCAGCTCCATGACCGATACCTTCTGAACTTCCTGCGGCAGGAACGAGTACGTCGCGCAGGGGAGCTACGAATGACTGGTAGCGGCGGCCAACGTCGCGTCCCCGTGAACTTTCTTGAAGGCTTGCGAGTCCCTCTTCCGCCACTCGATGAGCAGCGGCGCATCGGCGTGATCCTCGATAACGCTGTTGCGCTACGGACACAGAACTTGAGCGTGATGGCAAAGCTCGGGGGATTAGAGCAGGCCATCTTCATTGAGATGTTTGGTGACCCCATCTCAAACCCTCATGGCTATCCCCTTGAGCGACTGGGAGAAGTGGGAAAACTAGACCGAGGAGTATCGAAGCACCGCCCTCGCAACGACCCCGCACTTCTCGGAGGGCCGTACCCTTTGATTCAAACGGGCGATGTTGCTCGCGCGGGTGGAACAATTTCTACGTATAGTTCCACGTACTCCGAGCTTGGGCTCGCCCAGAGCAAGCTATGGCCAGCTGGGACTCTTTGCATCACGATCGCGGCAAACATCGCACAAACGAGCGTCTTGGACTTTGACGCTTGCTTCCCAGATAGCGTGGTTGGTTTCACGGCTGACGAAGCGACTACCACTTACGTACGGACTTGGCTTACGTTTCTTCAGGCAACCCTGGAAGCGGCTGCGCCTCAGTCTGCCCAGCGAAACATCAATCTGGCGATTCTCAGGGACCTTCCGATTCCCCTTCCACCTGTAGCAGACCGCGAGCACTTTCGTGGATGCGTCCAGGCGATGCAGGAAACGAGGGCAGCTGTGGTCCGGCGCGGGCAGCAGCTTGACGGAGTCTTCTTTGCACTCCAATCACGCGCGTTCTCCGGACAGCTGTGAGGTAGCGACATGTCGAACTTCACCTTCTTGCAGACCATCGGCTGGCCGGAGATGCACGCCGACTGCACGCGGGCGGAGAGCTATGCCACCAGTGACCCCCGGTCTGCGTGTTTCTACAGCCGCCGGACCGTAGAATTGCTGGTCGACCACTTGTATGAAGTTCTCGCACTGCCAATTCCATACAAGAACGACCTGGCCGCCAAGATCAACGACCCCAAGTTCAAATCGAAGGTTGGCGTCGGGATCGCCATCAAGCTGAATCTGATCCGCAAGCTTGGCAACACCGCTGTCCACGAAGCGCAGCCGATCCCGCCACGCGCCGCGCTGGATGCGCTGCGCGAACTGCATCACGTGATGTTGTGGGCGGCTTTCCGGTATTCGACCAATCCGCAGGCGGTTCCGATGAAGGCCGCGTTCGATTCGAAGATCGCAGCAACAGCGGCACCGCTCTCGCGTCAGAAAGTCGCACAGCTCGCGGCGAAGTTCGCCGCCCAGGACGAAACCCACGCGAAGGCGCTGGCGGAGAAGGACGAGCTTGCCGCACAGAAGGACGCCGAGATCGCGGCGTTGCGCGAGGCCATCAAGCAGGTCCAAGCCACAAACCAGCAGACCGACGACCGCGACTACAACGAGGCCGACACCCGAGATCGGTTCATCGACGTCATGCTCGCCGAAGCAGGCTGGCCCCTGGCAGACGCCAAGGACCGCGAGTACCCGGTCACCGGCATGCCCAATGGCGACGGCAAGGGGTTCATCGACTACGTGTTGTGGGGTGCAGACGGTCTCCCGTTGGCGATCGTGGAGGCCAAACGGACGACCAAGAGCCCTCAGGTCGGCCAGCAGCAGGCCAAGCTGTACGCGGACTGCCTGGAGAAGATGACCGGGCGTCGGCCGGTCATCTTCTACACCAACGGTTTCGAGCACTGGATCTGGCACGATGCGGCTGGCTATCCGCCGCGGGAGATCCAAGGCTTCTACACGCGGGACGAGCTGGAGCTCCTGATCCAGCGCCGCGACACCCGCAAGCCGTTGACCGACATGCCGATCGACTCGGCCATCGTAGAACGGCACTATCAACATCGCGCGATCCGCGCGATCGATGACGCGTTCACCGCGAAGGAACGCGAAGCCCTATTGGTGATGGCCACCGGATCGGGGAAGACCCGCACAGTCATCGCGCTCGTGAAGCAGCTGATGGAAGCCAACTGGGTCAAACGGGTCCTCTTCCTCGCCGACCGCACCGCACTGGTCACGCAAGCCGCCAACGCGTTCAAGTCGCACCTTCCCGACGCGACGACCGTGAACCTGGTGACCGAGAAGATCACCGACGGTCGGGTGTACGTGTGCACCTACCCGACGATGATGAACCTTATCAACGACACTGACTCTGGCATAAGGAAATTCGGCCCGGGTTACTTCGACCTCGTCGTCATCGACGAAGCCCACCGCTCCGTCTACCAGAAGTACCGGGCGATCTTCGACTGGTACGACTCGCTGCTCGTCGGCCTGACCGCCACCCCCAAAGACGAAGTCGACCACAACACGTACCGGCTGTTCCACCTCGAAGACGGCGTACCCACAGACGCCTACAGCCTCGACGACGCCGTCAAGGAAGGCTTCCTGGTGCCTGCTGTCGGGATCTCCGTCGGCACCAAATTCCTGCGCCAAGGGATCCGCTACGCCGATCTGTCCGAAGAGGAGAAGGACGACTGGGACGCCCTGGACTGGGGCGACGAGGACCCACCCGACGGAGTCAGCACTGAGGAGATCAACCGCTTTCTGTTCAACGAGGACACTGTCGACAAGGTGCTCGCCGAACTGATGAGCAAGGGCCACCGCGTCGCCGAGGGTGACCGGCTCGGTAAGACCATCATCTTCGCCAAGAACCAAGCCCACGCCGAGTTCATCGCACGACGTTTCGACGTCCAATATCCGCAATACGGCGGAACATTCGCCCGGGTGATCACCCATAGCACTGCCTATGCCCAGTCGCTGATCGACGACTTCTCGGTCACCGACAAGGCACCACACATCGCCATCTCGGTCGACATGCTCGACACCGGCATCGACGTCCCCGACGTCGTCAACCTCGTCTTCTTCAAGCTCGTTCGGTCCAAGACCAAGTTCTGGCAGATGATCGGCCGCGGCACCCGCCTGCGCCCTGACCTCTTCGGCCCCGGCAAGGACAAGCAGAACTTCTACGTCTTCGACTTCTGCGGCAACCTCGAATTCTTCAGCCAGGACCTGCCGGGATCCGAAGGCTCGTTCCAGAAGTCATTGAACCAGCGGCTGTTCGAAACGCGCCTTGGCCTGATCACCGCAATCGACCACGCCTGGCCTCCCTCGGCGCCAGAACCCGACGAGGGGCAGGGCACCGAGACCGAAAGAGGATTGCGGGTCGATGTCGCGTGGTCGCTTCATCGGGCCGTTACGGGGATGAACCTGGACAACTTCCTGGTGCGACCCCACCGCAGGTTGGTCGAGCAGTATTCGCAATGGCCGGCTTGGACATCGTTGACGCCCGAGGTTGCCGGCGATGTCGCCGAACACCTCGCCGGGCTGCCGTCGGCGCATAAGGATGACGACGAGGACGCCAAGCGCTTTGACATGCTCGTCTTGCGCCGTCAGCTCGCCCAACTCGAAGGCGATGCTGTCGCGGCCGAGCGGCTACGCGAGCAGATTCAGAACATCGCGACTGGCCTGTTGAGCCAGACGGCGATCCCGTCGGTGAAGGCACAACAGGTACTTCTCGAAGAGGTCGGCGGGGATGAGTGGTGGGTCGACGTCACTCTGCCGATGCTCGAATCCGTTCGGCGCAAGCTGCGCGGTTTGCTCCGATTCCTGGAGAAGGTGAAACGGAATCAGGTCTACACCGACTTCGCCGATGAACTCAGCGAAGCCACCCTCGTTGATCTCCCAGGGATTACGCCCGGCACCAACTGGGAACGTTTCCAGGCCAAGGCCCGCGCGTATCTCAGACAGCACCAGGATCACGTTGCGCTGCAACGGTTACGACGCAACAAGCCCCTGACTCCCGATGACCTCGCTTCGCTGGAGCAGATGCTTATCGAGAGCGGTTCGGGAGAGCAAGCCGACATTGAACTGGCCAAGGAGCAGTCGCATGGCCTGGGGTTGTTCGTGCGGTCGCTGGTCGGGCTGGACCGCGAGGCCGCCGCCGAAGCATTTGGCGCATACCTAGATGGCACGCGATTCAATGCGGCCCAGATCCGCTTCGTGGACCTCATTGTCACCGAACTGACAGCTAACGGCTTCATGGAACCCGTTCGGCTCTACGAATCGCCATACATCGACCACGCGCCGACGGGACCCGACGACGTGTTCGGTGAGGCCGAGGTGGACGACATCGTCGCCATCTTGAACACCGTGCGGGACAACGCCGCTCCGAAAGACGGCGCTGCGTGACGATGGACAACGGGGGGACCAGATGAATGAACCGGATTCGAATAAGCTTCTTCAGGCTCTGGACAAGTCGATCGAGACGGCAGGCAAGTTGGCGCGCCAGCGTGTAGAGGCGCTGCGGTCCAAGCATCCTCAACTGTCCGACGAGCAGCTCTTGAAAAAGGTCGATACGACCTTTACGTCTGCTGTGACTACGACGGGTGCTGCGACAGGAGCGATGGCCGCGGCACCCGGTGTTGGCACTGCTGCGGGACTTGTTGCGGCCGCGGGCGATACGTCCTGGTTCCTCGCCGCTGCAGCCGCTTATGTTCTAAGCGCAGCAGAGCTTCGCGGTGTCAAAGTGGAGGATTTTGAGCACCAGCGAGCGCTAGTACTCATGGTTCTGGCTGGCGGAGGTGGATCAACATTCTTCACCAATGCGGCGAGCCGGACTGGGCCTCACCTTGGAAAAATCGTGACGAACGCGGTCCCTCTTTCGACGATCCGGTCGATCAACAAGGTTCTGGGAGCCCACTTCATTACCAAGTACGGTACAAAACGGGGCATCATCGCCATCGGGAAAGTGGCGCCGTTCGGCGTAGGGTTCGCGATCGGAGCCGGCGGCAACCTGGTAATGGCGCGCGGAGTGATCAAGACCGCGAGAATGATGTTCGACTCCGCAAACGCCTTGAATAAGGCGGAATCTGGCGCGTAGTCGGATCCGTGGTTGTTACGGTCTCAAGGACCCACATCGAACCGGCGTAACGCAGGCAACTCACCAAAATCGGCCGCGGTCTACTGACACGCGGAAGTACCGTCTAATCGCATCCGGAACACCACGGTTCTTGAGATAACTGCCTCTACGCCGTCATCTGTCAGGAGCCCAATTGCGTCCCGGTTGCTGAGAGGGGCGCGCCTTTCAACTGCGTTGTCGCAATCGGCGCCAGATGCGTGACAGGCGATTGGCCCGCTTGTTTTGGCGAGAGGCCCTTTTGGCTTCAGGGTAGTGGTCCCCTGCGTCTTCGTAGTAGCGCTGCTTTGCGCGCCTGTCGGCGGCGCGAAGGGCTTCGACACGAGCTGTCGGCACAGTTTCACACCAAAGCACTTGGCCCTGTTTGATCCAGTAGTGAGAGGCGCAGGCCAAGCTGCTGTTGTTGACTGATGGGCTGAGTGACACCGTTTCGCCGTCGAAGGTGATCCGCCAGTCGGTCGGCGAGAGTGCGTTGACCACTTCATGTCCGCATCCGCAGGCGCACAGGTGCACGGTGGTGGCGTACTCGATGCAGACATAGAGGGTTGATGGTTCGAGGTGCCGGTATGGAGGTACCTCGGAGACGAAGCGGTGGCCGAACACGGATGCGGCGCGGGATATGTCAGGCATGGTCGGGGCCGACGTTGTCAATCTCGTTGGTTGCCAGGGTGTAGTTGGTCGAGTCGATGGGGGTCAAGTCTGCGTAGAAGCCGAGGGCCTTTTTGAACGCGACGACGGCGAGCGCCGCGTTGAGGGCGTTGAGTTCGGCGAGTTGCACGCCGTGCTGGTAGGCGTCATCTCCGGTGTCGCCGAGGGAGATCTGTGAGCGCGCGGCCGTGCGGCTCTGTGGGTGGGGACGGCTGATGGTGGTGCGGACTATGCCGCTCAGTGCATCGTCGACGACGTCGACGCCGATACCGGTGTCGACAAAGGGGATGCCGCGTTGCTCGCAGCGGTCGATGATGATCTTCTTCGCGGGCCCGTCGTCGATGCACACGAAGACGAAGGCCATGTCGTCGATGCCATCGATCGTGTTCTCGTCGAGTGCAGTCTGGTGGGGAACGATTCCGCGGTGCATCGCCGTGTACCGGGCAGTGTGGTAGTCGACCTTGGCCACGTGATTGTGCAGCTCGTCCAGTGTTGCAGCGCCGGGGCTGCGAAAGGCGTTGTGCTGGAGAAAGTCATCGTCGTCGAAGAGGTGGATTTCGCGGATCGGTGTCTTCGCTAGGAAGTCCAGGACGTAGCTGCCGGTGCCGCCGAGTCCGATTATTGCAACCTTCGGCACGGCCAGCTTGGAGGTGACGGCTGTGATGCCGGCACGGCTGGATGCGGTGTCGAGGTATACCAGGGGCGAGTCGTCGGCGTCGTCGGTGAGCGGCGGGTAAGGCTGTGCAGACACGGTGGGATCGATGGCCTGCGCTCGGCTGGTCAGGAGATTGGCGTAGGTGGTCATCTTGGCGAAGTAGTCGGGGTAGCCGGCTGCTGGCTTGTGGCTAAAGGTGTAATTGGTCGTCAGCTGAGCGTTGATCTGCTGGGGTTGGGAGTCGATGACCATTTCACGCAGCGGGGTTCCGTCGGGGTGGCAGGGCATTTCGCCGATGAAGCGTACGACGTGATCACTCGGTGTGGCGGTGACCTGTCCGGCCAGGGTTAGCTCGGAGACGAGGGTGCCGCGCGCTACCCGGCGGTCGGCGGTGACGTAGGGCACATCAGACAGCAGGAGGTGCGCGCCGACGATCGAGACTGCGTAGCCCTGATCGCGCAGGCGACGCAGGTCGGGGCTAAGACTTATCGGAATGCTGGACACTGACGATCGTGCCTTCCTTGACGGTGAGGACGCCGCCGACGGGCAACGAACCCTTCGAGTTCGGCCCGGCAGCCTTGCTGTAGGTGATGGTGAAGAGGACGTTCTCGCCGGTGGGCGGGTTGTCGAAGGCCAATCCCACGAGATTCTCGAAGGTCAGCTCGCGGTGCTCGACGCGCTTGGGCCGTGTGTTGACGATGATGGTGACGGGGCGGTGCCGCTCGGGAGCTGAGAAGAATCGCTCGCCCCCGGTGATCTCGAGCATCTCGCCGTGGGCAAGGCGACGGTCGTTGGCGTCGGGAATGTCGCGCCAGATGGCGTCGTCGCCGCTAATCGGCGGCGTGGGCAGGTGGCGCAGCTGCCGTTCGGAGATCGCGCCGGCGGGCACGGTGTACGGCTGGGTGTTGAGGTAGATGGTCACCGGCATCGAGGTGTAGAACCGCATTTCTTCGCTGATCGTGATTACCACGTCGGCGGCGATAGCCGGATCTGCAGCGTCTTCGATGTCCCAGAACAAGTCCTGAGCCGGCGGAGTCACGAGAGCACGGATCTGGGCGCCGGTGTACCGGCCGGGCGCCAGGGCGTGGGGCGATCCGTCGAGGTAGACGGTCAGTTTCCTTGGTGAGTTCACGGTCATCCTTCCTTTCGGCTCGCGATGCGCGCCACGTCGACGATGTAGCTATGCACCGAGGTAGCGTTGGTGCATCTGGTAATCGATCTTACAGACAGTAGCCATTACCTGAAAGGTAATAACATTTTTCTGGCTTGGATGTCACCCGATCTGCGGCGCCTCTGCACGTCTGGGGATCTGCTGACGCGGGCATGCCCCGCCTCAGCCGACGCCGTACGGCTTCTGCTGTCAGTCGTGGGGCACGCCGCCGACCTGCGCTCGGTGAGCCGGCTACGCAGCGTGCACGTCCAGCCCATCGATGTGGCAGTGGGCCGCATCGTCGTCGAACACAAGGAGGCAGCGATGCACGCCGTAGTCCTGACCAAGGCCGGGCACGTACTGCGAGGAGATCCGGCTAACTACTGGACAGGGGTGTCGACGCAGGCAGCGCTACGCGTCGATGACGTCCACGCCGCTGGAACCAGTCTGCTGCGACACGCTGGCTGATGGCCGACTCGCGCTCGGATTCCACGCTCCGCTATGTGGCCAATCGCTTCGAGGCGGATTGGGCCGTCCCGCCTGGCACGCTGATTCAGGCCGAACTCGACGCACTCGAGTACTCCCAGGCAGACGTCGCAGCTCGAACCAACATCAGCACTAAGCACTTCAATCAGCTGATCAAAGGGCACGTGCCTTTGTCTCCTGATATCGCCGTCGCCTTGGAGCGCGTCCTCGACATCCCCGCTGAAATGCTGCTTCAGATGGACGCCACCTGGCAGGCCGACAAGGTGCGCCGAACCTCCGCCTCCACGCTGGCAGGAATGCAGCACTGGGTTGCGAAATTTCCGAGGCAGGCCCTGCAGGAGTATCGCGTCGTCGACTTCTCCGCTCCGGCCTCCGCACGAGTCGAAGCATTGCTGCGGTTCTTCCGGGTTGCCGACGAGAAGTCGTTCGATCGCATATTTCTTGCGCCGCAGGTCAATTATCGACGGAGCCAGAAATTTAGTGTCGACCCATACGCCACGGCGTTATGGCGACGCCTCGCCGAAGTCCAAGCTGACACGTTGCTCGACGGCGCAACAGACTACGACGCCAGTGCGCTGAGGGCCGCCGCACATCAACTGCCAGCGCTGAGTCGACTACCCGTGGGGGAAGGTTTTCGAGCGGCCCGAGCCATGCTGTTGAGCGCCGGGGTATTGCTGGTCTTTGTTCCTGAGATCGACGAAACGCGCATCTCTGGTGCTACCTGGTGGCATACGCCATCGCATCCGATCATTGCGCTTACCGGCCGATACAGATTTGTCGACACTTTTTGGTTCACCCTCGTCCATGAGGTCGCGCACGTGCTCCTACATCCCAAACGGGTCACGTTTCTACATTTCGAACGTTCCAAGCGCGTCGATGACGATGCAGACCAACAAGAAACCGCAGCCGACGCCTTCGCGTCCGACACGTTCTTTAACGACCGGCAGCGACGCGAACTCGCCCTCTTACAAACGAAGGCAGACGCCGAGTCGTTTGCACGAAAAACGAAGGTGTCCATCGGAATTGTCGCAGGACAGTTCGGGCACTATACCGGTAACTGGTCTAGGTTCGGCAAACTCCGAGAATCAGTGGATCTGGCTGCGGCCATACTCGGCCCTCCGGAGCGTTAAGAACTCAACATTGGCGCCAGATGGCGTTAGGTCGTTGCCACCCGTCGCGTTGAGGGCGATGAAGAAGGCTGCGACCGGCTCGTGTAATCCGCAGCGAGTCAGCGGTTTTCGTGGTCGCGTTTGTGCGCCGAGAGCAGATAGGTGACTGCCTCGACGACATCCGGGCCGATCTCGTTCAATGCGTCGCCGACGACCAGCCATTGCTGTGCGCCGTCTTGGTCGACGTACCGAAAGACCTGTTCGAACGCAAAGACCGGCTTCAGCGTGACCTCTGTCTTCCCTGACTGGGTGGGTCTTACGAACTCGACTCGGGCCAGCATCGATCCCTTGGCGACGACACCCTGGTTGACGGTGGAGACCACGCCGCCGGGTGGCTCCGGATCAACAGTGACACCGCCCAGGTCGACCTGGGTGTTGGCCACGATGTTGAGCAGCTGGTGCTTGTCGGTATTCGATAGGAACTGCAGGATGTGCAGCGGATGCAGCGTGCCGGTGCCCGCGGCGTTGAACGGCTGGCTGCTTTTGAACACCTCGAACACCTCGGGCCCGTACCAGTCACGCCGAGCCTTCGCCCACTTCGCGTAGCTCTGCTCGGTCGAGCGCAACCCGAACGCCACCTCGGTCGGTCGCTTCTCCCGGATGTGCGCCGGGGTGATCGCCCACACGGCGTGATCCAGCGCGGCGCGCAAGTTGTGGATGAAATCGCCTAGGAGCAAGGCTGATTCGGTGTAATCGAGATCCGACTCAAGCATCCACTCCGCCCACGCCGTGCGCGAGGTGTACTCATCACTGTTGTCGCGCCGGCGGTACTGCCGCTCGATAGCCTGCTGCTCGGCCAGCACGTCGCGCAGCCGGTCGCGAATCGCAAAGCCGTGCGTGAGCTTGTGGAACGCCGACTGTCCCAGCAACTCCGCGTCGATGCTGTCCTCGGTCATCGGCGTCCACCACCGGCGGTGTCGAGGTCATCGGCCACGATCTGCTCGACGACCTTGATGATGCCGCGTAACGCTTCGTCCTCGGTGGGTGCCAACCAGGACAGCGAGGGGAACTCGGCGACCAGGCCGACGAACTCGTTGTCGGCCGGCGACCACTCGACCCGGTAGGCGTAGTCCGGCCGGGCGGCATCCTCGGCGGTCTGCGTGTGCCGCAGATGGTTGCGGATGGTGGTGACGATGAACGCCGCCCGCTCCCGGGGGCTCTGCCCATATCCGGGGGCGGTGACTGTGCCGGTGGCGATGAGGTCTCCCTTGGTGATGCCGGGCTGGTGCTCGCGCAGGTCCAGTTCGATGTCCCAGTCCCCGCCCCGTTCGCGGAAGTAGAAACTGTGCCCGTCGACCCGGCCCTCCCACTGCTCGGGAGCTTGCCCGCTGTGGCGGCCGATGGCGACGCCGGGCTGACCGGCCAACCAGGCCTGCAGGTCGGCCTCGGCGGCCTGTTGATCGGCCTGAAGCTGCTGGCCCTGCGGTGACCGCCGGAACTCCTCCATGTGGTCGAGAAACCCCTGGAAGGTCTGTGCCGATCGCCAGCGCCGGTCCCCCGGTGTGTTCTCCGTGTCATCGGGCATCAGCCGGTCACTTCTGCGGCGGGTCGAGCAGGGCGCGGGCGTCTTTGATCAACAGCAGCAGGTGCAGCGGGTCGGTCGGTGAGGGCTCGAAATCGAAGTGCGCGTAGAACGCTCGGGCCGCTCGTGCAGCGCGTGCACCAGCAGTGCCCGCACACCGATGATCTCAGCGGCGGCCACCACACGGGTGATCGCGTCGCGCAGTAGCGCAGCGCCCAGACCCTGGCCTTGTTCCTTGCGGTCGATCGCCAGCCGCGACAGCAGGATCACCGGCACCGGGTCGGGCATGTTGCGTCGCACCCGTCCGGGTGTGCCGGCGCGCTCCACTGCCGCCGAGGACAGCGCGTAGAACCCGACGACACGTTCGTCCCGGCACGTCACGAAGCACCGGGAGGCGCCCTCGACGTGGTTGGCCAGGGCGCGTCCCCGCAGGTAGTCGTCCAGGGGGGGGTCGCCGCTGTCGAAGTCGGCGACCACATGGTGCTCGCTGATCGGCCGGGGCGCGGAATAGCCGCTCACTCGTCGAAGATCGAGGGCTCCGCGAACAACTTCTCCAGCCGCGGCTTGTGCGACACCGGCCGGTCCAGCACCGACACGAACTCCGACCAGGCCGACGCATCGAGCATGAACAGCCGCCGATCGGCGAGCACCTCGCGGGCATGAGCCAGTGTCGCTGTCACCGTGAAGTTGGTGAGATCGGTCCCCTCCACTTCGGCGGCACGACGAATCAGCGCGTCCTGCTCGGCAGTCAGGCGTACTGCGAACCGCTCCGTCTTCCTCGCCATGCCCTCCATTGTGTGCCCATCAGGCACACAATGCAACGGGGTTTTGACTATGGCTCTGAATAGCCTCGATACACTTCATACCCGCGCTGACTCACGCTAAGCCTCGATCCGTGGACTTGAGTGATTGATGTGTCTGCCATGGCTGGTTGTCGTTTGGTGGGCTTGTGAGCGTGACGTAACCGCTGGTCTGCCCAGCTTTTCCCTGTGCGCTCCGGTAGGG
>NZ_JBQQCF010000057.1:0-32214 GCF_052245755.1 Mycobacterium sp. 4D054 | reverse complement strand
GGAAAGCCCGCCCCACCCGGCGACACGGGACAGCACCTCTACGCCACCACACGAAAACCACTACCCAACAACACAACTCGGCATCACACCGAACCCACACCAATTACCACGCAAAATCCGGGCTAGGGGCTCTGTCGGGCGCGTGCCCGGCGCACCGCCTCGTCCACGAGTTGCTCGGCGACCGCCACGAGTTTGACGTTGTCAGCCTGACTCAGGCGCTTGAGCCGGTCGAAGGCGTCCTCCGCGCTGACACCGGAGCGGCTCCGGATGATCCCGATGGCCTGATCGATGACGGCGCGGTTGCCCAGGGCCCGCTGCAGCCGCTCGGTGCGCTCCCGTGCACTGGCCAGCAGTTGAGCGTTGTACACCGACGCCGCCGCCGGCACGGCAAAGCGGGTGCCCACCTCCACGGCGTGGTTTCCGAAGGCGTCGCGGGCACGGGCGTAGGCATTGATGGCCCCGATCACGCGATCGTCGATGATCAGGGGAAGCGACAGCGCCGAATGCACCGCCATCCGGGCCACTCGGCCGCCGAAGCGCGGCCAGCGGTCATCGCTGCCCAGCGAGCCGCTGACGGCGGCACGGCCGGTGCGCATGGAGGTGATGCACGGTCCCTCGCGTAACTCCTCGTACTGCACCCGGTCTATCTCGGCAATGAAACCTGATGTGGCCGAGGTCATTCGGACGTCCATCATGGATTGGCCCAACTCGGCCAACGTGATGCTGACGCCGTCGACGCCCGGTAGGGCGTGGGTGGCGAACTCTGCGACGGCGCCGAGCAGTTCCCTTGCGGGCCGGGCGTCGGCGACCAGGCTTGCCACGCCAGTCAGTGCCACGTACAAGTCGATCTCGTCGGCTTCGCGCTGCGCAGCCGACAGATCTGACTGCCTGGCCCGGCCGGGCTGTGCATCGAAATCAGCCATGCCCAATGGAGGATACTCCTCAGTTCACCAGCGAGAGCGCATGCGCACGCCGCAGCTTCCCTGACGGTGTCTTCGGGATGGTGCCGGGCTCCAGCACCACAACGTTGCGCGGTCGCACGTCGACCTCGGCGAACACCTCGTGGGCCACCTGCCGTTCGACGCGGCGCACCTCGGCTTCATCCTCGAAGTGTTTACACTCCACCGCGACTGCGAACGTCTCCCGCGACCGGCCGGCGTCCAGCCGTACCGCGACGGCGCATCCGGGCCGTACCCCGTCGACGCGACCCGCGGCACGCTCGATGTCGGTGGGATAGATGTTGCGGCCGGCCATGATGATGACATCTTTGAGACGCCCACAGATCACGACGTGGCCGGTCTCGGTCAGATAGCCGAGATCGCCGGTGTCGTACCACCCGCGCTCATCCTGAGCGCCGATGAAGCCGGCGACGGTGACGTAGCCCTTGGTCACCGGCTCGCCGCGGACCTCGATGACGCCGATACCTCTGGCGGGAAGCTCGGCGCCGTCTTCGTCGACGACCCGAATCTCGAGGCCCTGCAACGGTCGGCCCAGGGTGACGAGGCGGCGGGTGTGGCCCCGGCTCGCCGGGACCGCGCGGTGCAGCACGGCGAGCAGGTCGGCGTCCACTTCGTCGACGACCATGCCTCCGCCGCATTCGGAGAAGGACACGGCGACCGTCGTCTCGGCCATCCCGTAGGCGGGGATGACCGCCTCGGGTTTGAGGCCGAAGGGGGCACCGGCGGCGCAGAGATCCTCGACGTCGATCGGATCCACCTGTTCGGCGCCCGAGAGCGCCCATCGCAGTGAGGACAGATCGAATTCGCCCGGCGTCGCCTGCCGGCGCAACCGTCGTGCGAGCAGGTTGTAGGCGAAGTTCGGCGCGGCGGTCATCGTGCCCCGGTACTTGTCGATCAGCTTCGGCCACAACAAGATATCGCCGAGAAAATCCATCGGGGTGATCTTGACCAGCTCGGCGCCGAAGTACATCGGCACTGTCAGATACCCCGTCATCCCCATGTCGTGGAAGCACGGCAGCCAGCTGACGATCACGTCGGTGTCGAGGTCGAAGGCGCAGCCGGCGGTCATGGCCTCGGCGTTGGCGACGATGTTGGCATGGCTGATCTGCACGGCCTTCGGCGACCCGGTGGAGCCGCTCGTCAACTGCATCAGCGCGACGTCGTCGTCGTCGGTGTCGACGGGATCGATCGGCTCCCCGGCGAGCAGATCAGTGATGCTCAGCACGGTGATGCCCAGGCCGGCCAGTACTGGGGCGGCCGCCATGAAGGGATCGGAGATCACCACGGCCCTGGCCGAGATCATGCTGATCACGGCGGTGGTCTCGTCAGCCCAGCGGACCAGGTCGGTGCGCGGTGTGGGCTGGTGCAGCATCGTGACGCTGGCGCCGCGCATCCAGACGCCTTGAGCGGCAGGCGCGATCTCGACCGGCGCACCGGCCAGCATCGCGACCGCATCGCCGGCGTTGACGCCGGCCGCGGCCAGCCCGCCGGCGATCCTGCGCGCGCGCTGGTGCACTGCTGCCCAGGACTGCCGAAGCGGCGAGTGGGGCTCGCCGGTGTGGAAGCCCTTGGTACTTCGCTCGGCGTTGGCGAACATGGTTTCGGTGAATCGGCTCATAGACAGCCCTTTGCGGCTATAGCGCGCACGCGCTGGTGAATTGAGGGCATGGCCCACTTCGGGGAGCGGTGCCGCCGAGGCACGGACTCTTGGTATGTCGCACGCCGAGAAACGGACGGAGGGCGTCGTGCGTGGATCGGCGGGGATCAGGGTCGCCGCCGTGACGCTTCCGTGAGGCTGGATGGTCAACCTCGGTAAACCGTAGCGCGCCCGGCCTCGGTGTCGGGGCATTGGGCGCAACTGATCATCGGCGCGCCGGTCGAGCCGGTGCTCACCCTGCGCCATCGGGTAGTGTGAAGTCAACCCGCCGACGCGTGGTGCCGCTTCCTCGCACACCGTCGACCGGTTCCCGCACACTTCGGTTTCAGGGTCAGTCTCCGCGCCCTCAGCTGGAACGACTCTAGGACCCACCATGGCTGTCGCCGACATCGCCCATTACACCCATCTGAGCCCCGAGGACATCGAGAGTCTGGGACGCGAGCTCGACGAGATCCGCAGCGATATCGAGGAGTCCCTCGGTGGGCGCGACGCCGCCTATATCCGGCGGACCATCAAATTCCAGCGCGCACTCGACGTCGCGGCGCGCTTGCTGATCGCCACCACCCGCTCGACCGCCGGGTGGGTGGTGGGGACCGCCGCACTCGGCTTCGCCAAGAGCGTCGAGAACATGGAGATCGGCCACAACGTGTCCCACGGGCAGTGGGATTGGATGAACGACCCGGAGATCCACTCAAGCACGTGGGAGTGGGACATGGTTGCGGTGTCGTCGCAGTGGAAGCGGTCGCACAACTACCGCCACCACGTGTACAGCAACGTGCTCGGTATCGACGACGATCTCGGGTTCGGCGTGATGCGGGTGACCACCGATCAACCCTGGCGACGCAGGCATCTGCTGCAGCCGCTGCAGAACCTGTTCCTGGCACTGACTTTCGAATGGGGGATCGCCCTGCACGGCGTCGATCTGGAAAGCCCGCGGGATGAAAAGATTTCGCAATTCAAGTCTTTGGCAGGAAAGATCACCCGCCAGGGGATCAAGGACTACGTGCTCTGGCCGGCGCTGAGCGTCAAACGCTGGCGCAGGACCCTACAGGCCAACGTGGTCGCCAACCTGCTGCGCAACCTGTGGGCATACGTGGTGATCTTCTGCGGGCATTTCCCGAACGGCACCCAGAAGTTCGCCGCCGACGTGCTGGATAGCGAGACCAGGGCCGAATGGTACTTGCGGCAGATGCTGGGCGCGGCCAACTTCAAGGCCGGTCGGCTGCTGGGTTTTACCAGCGGCAATCTGTGCTATCAGATCGAACACCACCTGTTCCCGGACCTGCCCAGTAACCGCCTCGCCGAGATCTCGCGTCGGGTGCGCCCGCTCTGTGAGAAGTACGGCCTGCCCTACCTCACGGGGTCGCTGGCCCGCCAGTACGGGTCGACGTTGCGGATCATCCACCGACTGGCGCTGCCGGACCCGCCTGCCCTCGCCGAGAGTGCGCTCAGCGCGGGCTTTTCCGCGGAAGTCACACGCTAGGCGCACTCTCGGCGGGCTGCGCCTTCGGCCACGGCTGCGGCTTCGGGCGAGGACGCACATGCATCGGCCACCAGAACCAGCGGCCCATCAGCGCCGCGATGGACGGCGTCATCAGCGAGCGCACGACCAGGGTGTCGAAAAGCAACCCGAGCCCGATGGTGGTGCCGACCTGCCCGATCACGATCATGTCGCTGACCACCATGCCGATCATGGTGAACGCGAACACGAAACCCGCTGCGGTGACCACAGATCCAGTGCCGGCCATCGACCGGATGATCCCGGTGCCGAGCCCGGCGTGAATCTCCTCCTTCATCCGCGACACCAGCAGCAGGTTGTAGTCGGCGCCGACGGCCAACAGCACGATCACCGACATCGGCAACACCATCCAACCCAGCGGGATGCCGATGATGTGCTGCCATATCAGTACCGAAAGGCCGAAGGACGTCCCCAGACTCAGCACCACGGTGCCGACGATGACCGCTGCCGCCGCCACCGCTCGGGTCAGGATCACCATGATCAGGAAGATCAGGATCAGCGACGCGACAGCAGCGATCAGCAGATCGTAGTCGGCGCCCTGCTGCATGTCCTTGTACATCGCCGCGCTACCGCCGACATAGACCGTCGATCCCTCCAGCGGGGTGCCCTTGACGGCGTCGGCGGCGGCGATGCGCAACGGCTCGATCCGGGCGGTGCCGTCCTCGCTCAGCGGCTCACCCTGATGGAACACGGTGAAGCGCACCGCCTTACCGTCCGGTGACATGAACAGCTTGATCCCCCGCTGGAAGTCCGCGGTCTCGAACGCCTCCGGCGGCAGGTAGAAGGTGTCGTCATTGCGCGCCGTGTCGAACGCCTCGCCCATCGCCGTGCTGTCCTCCTGCATGGCGATGTTCTGATCCTGCTGCATCTTCTGCGCCTGATACTGGTTCAGCATGATCTGCTTCTGATTCTTCATCGTCTGGATCATCGCCGGCATCAGCGCCGCCATCTGCGGTGTCAGCTGCGCCATCCGCTCGATGTCGGGGACCAGTTCGGTGAAATCGTCGGACATCGTGCCGATGCCGTCGAGGCTGTCGAAGATCGAGCGCAGCGCCCAGCACATCGGGATGTTGAAACAGTGCGGCTCCCAATAGAAGTAGTTGCGGAGCGGACGGAACTGGTCGTCGAAATCTGCCAGGTGGTCACGAACTTCGGTCAGGTTCGCCGACGTGTCGCTCATCTTGTCGGCCATTCGGCGGGTGACATCGGCGAGTTCCAGGGTGATGCGTTGCATCTGTTCCATCGAGTCGATGGTCACCTGCATCTCGTTGGCCTGCTGGAGCGTGTTGTCCAGCACGGTCTGCTGAAAGTCGTTGTTCAGCAACTGGCCGGTGCCGCTCTGGCCCAGCGTGTACGCCAGCGACGCATGCTTGATGGGTTTGCCGTCCGGGCGGGTGATCGTGGTGACCGAGGCGATTCCGTGCACGCGGACCAGCGACTTGGCGATCTTGTCGATCACCAGGAAGTCGGCGGGGTTGCGCATGTCGTGATCGGATTCGACCATCACCAGGTCGGGGTTCATCTTGGCATCGGAGAAGTGCCGGTCAGCCGCGGCGTAGCCGACATTGGCGGGCACGTCATCAGGGAGATAGATGCGGTCGTTGTAGGTGGTGTGGTAGCCGGGCAGCGCGAGCAGCCCCACCAGGCACAGCACCATTCCCATCACGAGGATCGCTCCCGGCCAGCGCACCGTGGCCGCGCCGAGTCGCCGCCACCCTCGGGCACGGCCGTTGCCCCTCGGCTCCAACACTTTTCCGAACCGGGTGACGATCGAGATGAGCGCCGGCCCCAGCGTGAGCGCGGCGGCCACCACGATCGTCATCCCGATCGCGAGCGGGAAACCCATGCTCTGGAAGTACGGGAGCCGGGTGAAGTGCAGGCACGCCGTGGCCCCGGCGATCGTCATGCCCGAGGCGAGCACCACGTGGGCGGTGCCGTGGAACATGTCGTAGTACGCCGATTCCCGGTCCATGCCCGACCGCCGGGCTTCCTGATAGCGCCCGATCAGGAAGATCGCGTAGTCGGTGGCCGCGGCGATCGCCAGCGTCACCACCATGCTGGTGGCGAACGTGGTGAGACCGAACGCCTCGTGGTACCCGAGGAAGGAGACGATGCCGCGGGCTGAGAACAATCCGACGAAGACCATCGTCATGGTGACGAGCATCGTGACGACTGACCGGTAGATGATCAGCAGCATCACGATGATGATCGCGATCGTCACGCCTTCAATGGTTTTCATGCTGGCGTCACCGACGATGTTCTGATCGGTGGTGAGCGCCGCGGGACCCGTGACGTAGGCCTTGACCCCGTCTGGAGCCTGGTTCGATTCGACGATGTCACGCACCGCCCGAACCGATTCGTTGGCGAGCGCCTCGCCTTGGTCCCCGGCGATGTACACCTGGACGTAAGCGGCCTTGCCGTCGATGCTCTGCGCGCCGGCCGCGGTGAGCGTGTCACCCCAGAAATCCTGGACGTGCTGGACGTGGGTGGTGTCGGCGTCGAGTTCGCGGACGACCTCGTCATAGAACGCATGCGCGTCCGGCCCGAGCGGCTGCTCGCCCTCCACCACGATCATCACCGAGCTGGAGGTGTCGTACTCCTGGAACTTCTCGCCGACGTGCTTGGTCGCGATCAGTGCAGGCGCGTCGTTCGGGCTCATCGACACCGCACGCAGCTTGCCGACGTCTTCGAGCTGCGGCACGGCCGTGTTGAGGAACGCGACGATACCGATCCAGGCCAGGACGATCGGGATGGCGAAGGCGCGGATGAATCGCGGCAGCCGGGGCCGCGAGGTCGCCGCATGCCGCGTCGCCGGGATCGAATCGGTGGGCGCGTCGTCCGGGCTGTCGCCGGTCCGCCTGCTGAGAAGAGTCATGCTGCCTTCACCAGGCAGTACGTCGCGGCGTTCAACCCGTCGGCCGTCCTTTCGTCTTTGACCTCGTCATCGACGATGACCCGGCAGCCGATGGTGTGGCCGTCGCCCTGGGCCATGATGTTCGGCATCACGGACGGCAGCGTGGTCTCCAGCGTCAGCGACCAGGGCAGGGGCACCTCGCCGGTGCGCTGCGGCTTGCCGTCGAGGTCGACGTAGTTGATGGTCGCCGACGAGCCGGACCCGAAGACCTCGTACGTGACGACCTTGGGGTTGAACGACTCTGCGGTGTCGGCGTCCACCGGGGTCACGATCGCGCCGTCAGATCCGAACACGGAGCGCAGTTGCGACACGCTCAGCACGCCGACCGCCACCGCGGCCACCACCAGCATGGGCAGCCACACCCGTTTGACGACGGCGATCACCGTTTGCTCCGGAGGTGAGTGAGGTTGCCGTGCAGCGTCTTCCGGGAAGTTTCTGCGCACGCGGAAGGTGCAGGCAAGGTCGTGCCTTTCGACGAGGGACGCCGCGGACATCAGACGGCATGCGATCGTTAGGGAATCTAAGCCTGCAAGTGGATAGAGTCAATCCGGTTATTGTGTTTTGGTAAGGCACATCACTTAATTGGGCCGGTGATTGACAATTGCTGCTGTGGCGTGGGCAAGGATGCCGAGGCCGGCGGCTGCGGTCCGTAGACTCGCCGTCATGAGTGCTGGGGATCCGCAGGCGTCGGGCCTGCGCAAGGATGCCGAGCGCAACCGGCGACGGATCATCGAAGCAGCCCGCGAGCTGTGTGCCACGCGCGGGCTGGAGGCCACGCTCAACGAGGTCGCCCACCACGCCGGTCTGGGTGTCGGCACGGTGTACCGGCGCTTCCCGACCAAGGAGGCGTTGTTCGAGGCGATCTTCGAGGACGGCATCGACCAGCTCGTGGTGTTGGCCGAGTCCGCACTGGACGCCGAGGACTCGTGGGAGGGATTGTCCAGCTTCGTCTGGCAGTTTAGCGAGATGACCGCGACGGACCGCGGCTTGCGCGAGATCGCGTTCAGCAGGGCGTCCTGCGGAGGGCGGGTGGACGCGGGCCGAACCCGGCTGCATCCGCGGATCTCGAAACTCGTCGAGCGGGCCAAACGCGACGGGTATCTGCGTCCTGAGGTATCGGCGACGGATATGCCGCTGCTGGGCTTGATGGCAGGCGCAGTGAGCGAGTATTCGGCCGAGGTGTCGGCCGACCTGTGGCGACGTTACGTCGCGATCCTGTTGCAGGGCTTGCGATGTCACACGGGGCAGGACCGGTTGCCGGTCGGCGCTTTGACTCAGGCCGAGTTGGAGGCCGCGATGAACCGCTGGCCGCCCACTGCTGTGGTGGAGCCGTAGTCGCCGGGCCCTCGGTGCGCCCGTGCTGGTCCGGCAACCGGTATGGCGGTATCTGGGAAACAAAGACCCCCGCGCCAAATGTTGCGCCGAACCCCTCCGAAGCTGAGGGAGAATCAACCCTTGTGCTGCCTTCCCGCTCAACGCTGCAAAGCTGGGACCCGGACGCGTTGAGCGCGAGCGGGGGCGCGGTCGATTCCAGCGGCACATCGGTTGGCGCGGCGGTATCCGGCATCGACGACGCGGTCAATCGGCTTCCCGAGGTCAAAGGATGGTCGGGAGATGCACATGACGCGGCGACCGGGATGTTCGGCCGCGCCGACATCAAGGCACAGCAATTCACCGACTACGCGAAAGCAGTGGCGGCAGCACTGAAAAACGGCGCCAACACGATCGGCGGTGCCCGGGCGGCGCTGCTGGCCAAGGCTGACCAGGTAGATGCCGGCCCGCTCAACGTCACCGACCAGTGGGTCGTGCTCATCGACCCGATGATGACGTCGGAAGAGGAGATGGCGAAACTGCAGGCCCTGGCGATGCAGGAACAAGGAGAGATCAACACGATGCTCGGCGCGGTGGGAGACGCCGACAACGCGACCGCCGACGCGATCATCGCGGCGGGCAAGGAGGCCGGTTTCGTGGAGCCCGGTCCGCCGGCCGATCTCGGGGGCCTGCTGCTGCCGACAGCGCAGCGCCCGCCCGACCAGGTGCCCGATCCGCGCAATCCCCTCGGATTGGCAGGTCAGGAGGCGATCCGCGCGGCCGATCAGCAGCAGCACATCCGCGAGGTCGTTTACTCGACGAACCGGTACGGCGAGGAGGTGACGACGGTGATCAAACAGGACGGAAGCAAGGCGATCACCACGCGGATGGATCCGTTCGAGTGGCCGAGTAAACAGAACTTCTTCCAGATGGAGGAGTTCGACAAGAACGGTGACTTCATCGCCAGGACGAGTTCCTGGCACGACCTGGGCAACGACTGCGACTACACCACCATCGCCTACGCGGACGGTTCGCATCTGACGATGTCGATGGATCCGACGGGCTACCGGACGGCCGGTTTCACGACGCCGGACGGACGGCACAGCGCCGTGCCGGTCGAGCTGATCGACAACCTTTCCATCGCGACCACAACAGGCATGGGCGGCCTGGAGAAGCACATCGCCCGCGGCGGTTCGCTGCCGATGCTCACCGCCGAGTCGGTCGACAACATCGGCAAGGCGATGAAGTTCGGCGGGCCGGCGCTGAGCGCGGCGACCACCGTGTTCGACATGGTGATGGCGGAGTCGGGGAAAGACCGCTGCATCGCGCTTGTCGCCGGTGTCGCCGGCGGAAGCGGGGGCTGGGCTATGGCCGAAGCCGGGGCTGCTATCGGCGTGCTCGGCGGTCCCCTCGCGCCGTTGACCGTCCCGCTCGGGGCAGTCGTGCTCGGTGGCTTCGGTGCCGCCGGAGGCATGGAAATGGGCAAGTTCATCGGTGAGGTCGTATGTCCGTACTAGAACTGCCGGAGCCCGTGGAATGGCGGCGTGGCAGCAGGTTTGCCGTCGTCGCGATCTCGGCGTGCGTCGGCTTCGCTTTTGCTTACCTTGGTCTCGGAGTGACAGCTTCAACACGAGGTAGCTATCTCACGTTGGCGGTCACACTAGGTTTCTTCGCCTTTCTGATCCTGTTCGCTTCCGCGATCCTGCTGGTGATTTTGCGACGAACTACACTGCGTACAGCCAGTAAGGCAACAGGATTCACCGTATTGCTGGACCGACGTACCAGCAATCTGATAGTCACTGGTGTAGTGGCGGCCGTACCAAGTCTGCTGATCTTCGTGGTGGCTGCGCCGGTGGGTGCAATCGAGTTCGCGGAAACACGAGCTTTGCGCACGGTGTGGGTGGGGGCCGCAGCGGCGGTGTTGTGCACGATGGTCTGGGGATTGATCACAGCTTGGCGTCGACGCGGATTCGGCCATCTCACGTTGACTCCGGCAGTGATCGAGAACTCCGACATCCGTTCAGTGCGAATCTTCGAATGGGACAACGTCGTTGACGTTACCGCTCACGCGGAGTCGCGGCGAGCACCTCGTGCGGTCGTACTTCGATTACGCGACGGCGGCGAAGAGATCATTGGCATGGCTGACCTCTACGTGCCCGGCGGTGCCGGACTGTATTGGCTGGTGCGCCATTACTGGAAACATCCCGAGGACCGCAGTGAGTTGGTCGACGGTCGCGCTCCGAAACGGTTGGCCGAGGGCAGGTTCGACCTGTCCGCCTGATCGCCGAGATCGCCTTGGCGGCGGAGGTTTACCACCAACCGCGACCCTCACCGCGATCTCAATGAGGGGGGTGGTTATGCCTGGCGGGTGCCCCGCGGTTCGGGTACGACGAGCACCGGCCGGCCGTGGCGGTGGGTCAGCTGGCGAGACACCGATTCCCCGGCGAGAGATTCGAGGAAGGAGTGCATGCCGCCGCGCTGTGCGCCGACGACGATCATCAGCGCGTCGGTGGATTCGGCAAGCTCGGCGAGGGCATCGCTGGGCCGTCCCCGGGTGTCGTGGTACGTCCACGTCGTATCCATCCCGTCGAGCAGGCTGCGAGCGGTGGTCTCGACATCGGCGAGCCGCTGATCGAGCTGCTCCTCCCAATCGCAGGCGTCCGGATCGACGGGGAGATCTTCGGCGTCGGCCACATGCACCACGTGCAGATGGGCACCAAGGCGGGTCGCAAGGTCGACCGCGCACCGCAACGCCGAGGAACTCGTCGGCTGCAGGTCCCAACCCAGCACCAGCTGCGGCGAGTTCGTCGGGCGCTGCCCGGAGGTGACGTCGCCGGTCACTCCGCCTCCTTCATCGGTCATAGTGCCCACACCAGACCCAGGCCGGCCAGGCACGCCAGCACCGAGGCGAGCAGCGAGCCGAACGCGTTCATCAGGGCGCGCCAGCGAGCCTTCTGCTGGATCAGTCGAACCGTCTCGAAGCTCGCTGTGCTGAACGTCGTGTAGCCCCCGCAGAAGCCGGTGCCGATCACGGTCTGCCACGCCGCGGGCTGCCCGTGGAACAGCACGGCCGCGGCCAGCACGCCGAGCAGAAACGACCCCGAGACGTTGATCCCGAAGGTGGCCCACGGGAACGGGGTGGGCCACCGGCGTTTGACGGCGGCATCGAGGACGAACCGGGTCACCGCGCCGAGCGCACCGAAGAGCAGGGTGAGCGCCGCAATCATGCCGCTGCCCTACGTCGATGGACCTCCGCGGCTGTCACGATGCCGAGCCAGGCCATCAGGGTTCCGATGATGACGCTGGCCACCCCGTAGGAGACCGCCGTGACGAGTTGATGGTGCGTTGCCGACATCGATACCTCCAACGACAACGTGCTGTATGTGGTGAAGGCCCCGCACCCGCCCGTGCCGGCGAACAGTCGGGCGCGGCGGCGCCAGCCGGCGTCCTCGCCGGCGCGGGCCAGACCCTCCAGCAGGGCGCCCAACAGGAACGCGCCGACGAGATTGACCAGGAACGTTCCCCACGGCCAGTGCGCCGGGTCGTGAGGCAACAACTTCTCCACCCAGTACCGGAGGCCGGTGCCGATGATCCCGCCGCCGAACACCCACAGCAGAGCAATCGGTTGCAGATGCAACGGCCTGCGTGTGGGCGCATCCGCCGTGGGCGGCGCGGCACCATCGGTATCGGGTGCGGCATCAGGGTCGGTCGGCAGTTCCGCGTGCGAATCCGGTCGACGATTCTCGGGACCGGCCGGCGGCGGGCTCATCGACGCTGCCGAAAAATGTCAGCCACCGCAGGCGAATTCGCGGCAGTAGCCGGGCGGATGGACGGCGGAACGACGGACACGGGCAGCTCCCAACGATCAGATCGATTGGTAGGAACTATCAGCCCGCGGGCGGTTCGAGCGTCGTTCGCTCCGGCGAGATCCATCACCGTACGACTGCACCATACCGAGCGCGACGAGGCCGGGCCATTGCGAATCTGGGCCACCCGGTCGCCGAGATCGCGTCCGCTGTGGTGTTGTCCCGCGGTTTTCCGCGCTGCATGCAATTTCGGCAAAGGAGCGAGGGGCCCGGTTTGATCCAGATCACAGTCTGGGTACGTGACGGGAATGGAACGGCTGAGTGGCCTTGATGCGGGTCTTCTGTACAGCGAATCAGCCACCGTGCCGCTGCACGTGTGCGCGGTGGTCGAATTGGACACCTCGTCGGTGCCGGGCGGCTACAGCTTCGCGCGTTTCCGCGACGAGCTGGCCAAGCGGATCCCCGCCGTTCCGGAGTTCCGGGCCAAGCTCGCCGACAGCGACCTGAACCTCGACCATCCGGTGTGGGTGGAGGACAAGGACTTTGACCTGTCCCGCCACCTGAGCCGCATCGCGCTGCCCTCGCCTGGAGGGCGGGAGGAACTCGCCGAGGTCTGCGGCCACATCGCGTCGGTTCAGCTGGATCGCAGCAAACCGCTGTGGGAGATGTGGGTCATCGAGGGCGGTGCCCAGCCCGACACCCTGGCGCTGATGATCAAGGTGCATCACGCCGCGGTCGACGGCGTATCGGCGGCCAACCTGCTCAACCAGCTGCTCGACGTCGAGCCCGATGCGCCGCCGCCCGACCCGGTCGACGGGCCCGGGAACCCCTCGACGCTGGCGATCACCGTCGACGGGCTGGTGCGCTTCGTCACCCGTCCGCTGCAGTTCGCCCGGGTGCTCCCGGAAACTGCCGCGATGCTAGCCAAGACCGTCAACCGTGCGGTCACCGGCAATGCGATGGCCGCGCCGTTCACCGCGCCGACCACGCGGTTCAACGACCGGATCACCTCCGAGCGCACCATCGCGCTCGTCCAGCTCGACCTCAACGACGTCAAGAAGGTGAAGAACCACTTCGGCATCAAGGTCAACGACGTCGTGATGGCACTGTGCGCCGGCGCGTTGCGCGGCTTCCTGGCCGACCGCGGCGAACTCCCCGCCAAGCCGTTGATCGCCGTCGTCCCGGCATCGGTGCACGGCCAGTCCGACCGGCCGGGCCGCAACCAGCTCTCGGGCATGTTCTGCAACCTGCACACCGATATCAACGACCCGGTCGACCGCGTGCAGGCGATCGCCGAATCGAACCTGAAGGCCAAGGAGCACAGCGGCTCGCTGGGCCCCACCCTGTTGGTCGACCTGGCGCAGAGCATCTCCCGCGCCGGCTATGCGTGGCTGCTGGGGCTGCTGTCGCGCACCCCGTTGACCAAGACCGCGATCCACAACGCCGTGATCTCCAACGTCGCCGGACCGCCGGACACCCTGTACAGCTGCGGTGCGCGCGTCACCGCGCTGTATCCGCTCGGCCCGATCTTTCACGGGTCCGGGCTCAACATCACGGTGATGTCGCTGGCCGACAAGCTCGACGTCGGCATCATCTCGTGCCCGAAACTGGTCGACGACCTGTGGGACCTCGCCGACCGGTTCGACGCCGAGCTGAAGGAGCTGCTCAGCTGCTGTTGACCCCCCCGCCCGATTAGGCGGCGCCGCGATGGGGAAGCCTATTCGGCGCTGTCGGTCGATGACGGAAGGATTGCATGTGAGCACCCCGAAAGGAGGCTCTCGGCTGGGGACCCGGTTCGGGCCCTACGAGCTGCAGTCGATCATCGGGGTCGGGGGGATGGGCGAGGTGTACCGCGCCTACGACACCGCGCGTGAGCGCATGGTGGCGATCAAGCTGCTGCGCCCGGAGATGGCGGCCGACCGCAGCTTCCAGGAACGCTTCCGCCGGGAGTCCCGCGTCGCGGCCCGGCTGCAGGAACCGCACGTCATCCCGGTGCACGACTTCGGTGAGATCGACGGCGTCCTCTACATCGACATGCGCCTGGTCGAGGGCGCCAGCCTCAAAGAGGTGCTGCGCGCCGAGGGGGCGCTGCCGCCGGCGCGGGCGGTGGCGATCCTGCGCCAGGTCGCCGCGGCGCTGGACGCCGCGCACGCCGACGGGCTGATCCACCGCGACATCAAGCCGGAGAACGTGTTGCTGACCCCGGACGACTTCGCCTATCTGGTCGACTTCGGCATCGCCCACGGCGGCGGGGAGGCGTCGGTGACGTCGACGGGCCTGGTGGTCGGGTCGAGCGCGTACATGGCGCCGGAGCGGTTCAGCGGGGAGCGCGGCGGTCCGGCGTCGGATGTGTACTCGCTGGCGTGCTTGCTGTACGAGTCGCTGACGGGCCGGGCGCCGTTCGAGGCCGCCGACGTCCGACAGGTGTGGAGCGCGCACATGTTCGCGCCGCCGCCGCGGCCGAGCATTATGCGCCGCGGGGTCGGCCGCGCGTTCGACGACGTGATCGCCCGCGGCATGGCCAAGCAGCCGCGCGACCGCTACGCGACCGCCGGCGAGTTGGCGCGGGCCGCCGCGGCGGCCGCCGACGGCGCCCCGAGTGCGGAGTCGGCGGAGCCGAGTGGGGCGGCGAGTGCACCCCCGGTGGTGCGGACGACGCCGCCGCCGTCGACGCGGCAGTTCTCGTCGGCCTACCCCACCTCGCCGCCACTGCCGCCGCCCGCGCCACCGGGCAAGCGGTTCAGCCGCGGGCAGGTCGCGCTGGTGATCGCGACCATCGTGTTGTTCACCGCCGCGCTGGTGCTGGCTGCGGTGCTGGTGTTCACCGGCGGCAACTCGGGGACCTCGACGCCGCGGATCGCCGCGCCGCCGTCCTCGCCGTCCTCGACGGACCCCACCACCACGACGACGCGCTCCGCCGTGGAGGGGGTGTCTGGCACGGATTCGCAAGGCTTCGTGGGCCATACGGCGCGCTGCGATTCGGAAAGCACGCCGGCGGCGCTGATCCGGACCTCGCTGTCGCTGGCGGTCATCTGCGAGACCAGCGACGGTGACTTCTACTACCGCGGCGAGCGGTTGCGCGACGGCGCGAACCGCGAAATCCGTGGCGCACAACGCTCCGGTGACGGATTCACGGTCACCGGGTCGGACGGGGCGCGCTATGACGTGCAGCCGGACCGGTTGACGATTTCAAGCGGCGGCAGCGTGGACTCAGCGGAGCCGGCCCTGGAGTACGGCGCAGCAGAGTGACCTCACGCCAGGCCAACCTAGTGCCGAGATCGCATCTACCGCGCACTCTTCTCGAATCTTGCCGCGCCAGGCGCAATCTCGGCACCAGACCCGAGGGCCTCACGCCGGGGGTGGTGGCGGCGGTGGCGGCGGCAGAGGCGCGGGTGGCGGGGGCGCCGGCCAGGGCATCATGATCGGTGGCAGCCCTGGGATCTGGATCACGTTGGGCGGCGGGGGAGGAAGCAGTTCGCCAGGCGCCGGAGGCGGCGGCGCGCTCGGCGGCGGAGGCGGCCGATAGACCACCGGCGGGATGCCGTTGCTGACCATGATCGTCACGATCGAGCCGGGGATCGTCTTGCCGCGCGGCGAGGTCCCCACCACCGCGCCCTTCGCGGAGTCGCTATTGACCGCGGTCGGATCCGGCGCGACCTGAAAACCCGCTTCCTCCAACTTCTTCCGCGCGGCATCGAGCTTCATCCCGGTGACGCTGGGCACTTCGCTGCCCGGCCCGCCGTCGACGTAGCGGGGATCGGTGGGCGGCAGCGCGACCGGCCCGAAGTCGTTGGCGATGGGCTCCATCGCCTGGTACCACGTCAGGGCCGGTTCCGTACCGCCGTAGAGATCGCCGTCGCCGCACTTGCGCAGCGGGTACGAACACAGGCCCGACGGCGAGGGGGAGTCGTCGAAGATGTAGTTCGCGGCGGCGTACCGGTTGGTGAAGCCGACGAACGCCGATGACCGATGCGATTCGGTGGTGCCGGTCTTGCCGGCCATCGGTAGATCCCATCCCACCGAACTCGCTGCCCCGGTGGCGGTCCCGCCGGTGTGGTCCTTGCCGAGCGCGTTGGCCATCGTGTTGGCGAGCCCCTCGGGGACCACCTGCTCGCAGGCCGGGGTCGCTAAGGCCACCTCTTTGCCGTAGCGGTCGAAGACCTTGTCGATCGGGCTGGGTGGGCACCACACGCCGCCCGAGGCCAGCGTCGCCGCGACGTTGGTCAACTCGAGCGCGTTGAGCTCGAACGGACCCAGGGTGAACGATCCGAGGTTCTGCCGCTTGATGAAGTCGGCGATGCTCTCGTTGCTGTCGGGATCGTAGACGCGGGCGGTGCCCGGTTCGGCGTAGGACCGCAGCCCGAGCCGGACGGCCATGTCCACCGCGCGGGGCACCCCGATCTGCGAAATCAGTTTGGCGAACGCGGTATTGGGCGATTTCGCCAGTGCATCGGTGACGCTGAGCTGGCCCGAGTACCCGGAGACGTTCTTCACGCACCACGTCTTTCGCGGGCAGCCCGGATCGGTGGTGTCGCCCAGGCCGGTGGCGCGGAACGTCTGGGGCACGTCGAGCTGGGCGCTGATGCCCAGGCCCATTTCCAGCGCGGCCGCGGTGGTGAAGATCTTGAACACCGAGCCGGCGCCGTCACCGCCGAGAGAGAACGGCTGCGGCTGCACCGTCTCCCCGGCGCTGAGATCCAGTCCGTAGCTTCGGTTGTCGGCCATCGCCACCACCCGGTGGGACTCTTTGCCGGGCAGGATCACGCTCATCACGCTGGCCACCCCGGGGGTGGTGGGTTTGGCGTACTTGTCGATGGCCGTCTTGACGCTGGCCTGGACCTTCGGGTCCAGCGTGGTGCGGATCAGGTAGCCGTTGCGGGCCACGTCCTCCATAGTCAGGCCGGCGCGCGCCAGGTAGCGCATCGCGTACTCGCAGAAGAACCCGCGGTCGCCGGCGGCGATGCAGCCCTGTGGCAGCGGGGCGGGCCGGGGCAGCACCCCGAGCGGCCGGTTCTTCGCAGCGCGTAGTGCGTCGGCGTGCTCGGGCAGGTTCTCGATCATCGTGTCGAGCACGACGTTGCGCCGCGACAGCGCGCCGTCCGGGTTGGTGTAGGGATCGAGCAGGCTGGTGGACTGCACCATCCCGGCCAGCAGGGCGGCCTGCTCCCAATTCAGGTCGGCGGCGTCGATGCCGAAGTAGGTACGCGCGGCGTCCTGCACGCCGAAGGCGCCGTTGCCGAACGACACCAGGTTCAGGTAGCGGGACAGCAGTTCGGTCTTGGGCAGCAGCTTATCCAAGGCCAGGGCGGCGCGTATCTCGCGCAGTTTGCGTGCCGGCGTAATCGCGACCGCGGCGCGCCGATCGGCGTCGGTTCGGGCCTTCACCAGCAGGTTGAAGTTCTTGACGTACTGCTGCTCCAGCGTCGACCCGCCCCGGGTGCTCTTGTCGCCGCGCAGGTAACCAGTGAGGCCGGTGAGCGTGCCCTGCCAGTCGACGCCGTTGTGCTCGGCGAATCGTTTGTCCTCGATCGAGATGATGGCCAGCTTCATCGTGCCGGCGATCCGATCGCTGGGCACCACCCAGCGGCGCTGCTCGTAGAGCCACGCGATGGGGTTTCCCGCAGCGTCCACCATGGTGGACACGATCGGCGCCTCACCTTTGAAGAGGTCCGCGGATTCCTCGGTGGCCGAGTCGGAGACGCGCATGATCGCGGTGCCGGCGCCCCCGACGAACGGGAACATCATCGCGGCCAGTAGCAGGCCCGCGACCAGACAGCAGCCGGCCAACTTGGCGGCGGCGATTCTCTGTGCCCGACGGCGGTCGTGCATGGCGCCAGCCTATGGCCGAGACAGCTGCCCGGTGACCGCTTTCGGTGGTCTCCGCGACAAGCCGTCGTCGGAAAGGCTGCCCGGGCCGGTGACGCCGCCGGTGAGCAGCACGGCTGTGGAGCGGCTGTGAAATCGGTTCAGGGTAAAGGCGATCCTCGTCGTCCGGACTGTTTCCGCGGAGCGGTGGGCGTGCCAGAATCGAGGAATGGACTCGGGCCCGCTGGGCCGGAGATCGGTCGGATTGCCCCCGGACCTCGACGCGTGGACGGCGAGGTCCGCCGTTCCGTGCGCCGTCGCCGCGTCGGGCGGGATGGAGACGCCATGATCACCATGGCCGCGGTGGCCGGTGCGGTCACCCTGATACTGCTCTGGCTCGTCGGGGCCAACGTGCGCGTGATCCAGCAGTTCGAGCGGGGCGTGGTGTACCGGTTCGGGCAGGTGCAGCCCCGGGTGCGCGCTCCCGGGCTGACCGTGCTGGTGCCGATCGCCGACCGGCTGCAGAAGGTGAACGTCCAGATCATCACGATGCCCGTGCCCGCCCAGGACGGCATCACCCGCGACAACGTGACCGTGCGGGTGGACGCCGTCATCTACTTCCAGGTGGCCGACCCGGTGCGCGCGGCCGTCGATGTGCAGGACTACAGGTCGGCTGTCGGGCAGGTCGCGCAGACGTCGCTGCGGTCGATCATCGGCAAGAGCAACCTCGATGACCTGCTGTCCAACCGGGAGCACCTCAACCAGGGCCTGGAGCTGATGATCGACAGCCCGGCGCTGGGCTGGGGCATCCACATCGACCGTGTCGAGATCAAGGACGTGGTGCTGCCCGACTCCATGAAGCGCTCGATCGCCCGCCAGGCCGAGGCCGAGCGGGAGCGACGGGCCCGGATCATCACCGCCGACGGCGAGCTGCAGGCCTCGCAGAAGCTGGCGGCCGCGGCCGAGGTGATGTCGGCGCAGCCTGCGGCTCTGCAACTGCGGCTGCTGCAGACCGTCGTCGAGGTGGCGGCGGAGAAGAACTCCACGCTGGTGTTGCCGTTCCCGGTCGAACTGCTGCGTTTCCTCGAGCGTTCGACACCGCAGGGCGCCGGGCCCGACGAGGAGGCATCGCCGGCGATCACCGCGAAAATCGCCGAAGGCATCGGCCTGTTGAAGCTCGGCGAACCCGCGAACGGGTAGCGTGCTCTGAGGTCGCGAGCGTGGCGTCGACGGACCCGGGGTTGCGCGCGTGCCGCTGACGAGGGGGACGAGCATGACCACACGGACTGATACGCCGCTGCCGAAGTCGAGTGCCGCCGAGACCCGGCGGGCGATCTGGAACACCATTCGCGGGTCGTCGGGCAACCTCGTCGAGTGGTACGACGTCTACGTCTACACCGTGTTCGCAACGTATTTCGAGGGACAGTTCTTCGCCGAGTCCGAGAAGAACTCGACGGTGTACGTGTACGCGATCTTTGCGATCACGTTCGTGATGCGCCCGATCGGGTCGTGGTTCTTCGGCCGGTTCGCCGACCGCCGCGGCCGGCGCGCGGCGCTGACGGTCAGTGTGTCGCTGATGGCGTTGTGCTCGGCGGTGATCGCGCTGGTGCCGTCGCAGGCCTCGATCGGGATCGCGGCGCCGATCATCCTGGTGCTGGCGCGGCTGGTGCAGGGTTTCGCGACGGGCGGAGAGTACGGCACGTCGGCGACCTACATGTCCGAGGCGGCGACGCGGGAGCGGCGCGGGTTCTTCTCGTCGTTCCAGTACGTGACCCTGGTCGGCGGGCACGTGCTGGCGCAGTTCACGCTGCTGATCCTGCAGTCGTTCCTGTCCGATGAGCAGATGCGCGAATTCGGTTGGCGCATCGCGTTTGGCATCGGCGGCGTGGCCGCGATCGTGGTGTTCTGGCTGCGGCGCACGATGGACGAGTCGCTGTCCGAGGACGTGATCGAGGCGGCCCGCTCCGGCGAGGATCAGGGCGCCGGTTCGATGCGGGAACTGCTGACCAGCTACTGGCGTCCGTTTCTGCTGTGCTTCCTGATCACGATGGGCGGCACGGTCGCGTTCTACACCTACAGCGTCAACGCGCCCGCGATCGTCAAGACCACCTACGACGGCGCGATGACCGCGACGTGGATCAACCTGATCGGGCTGATCTTCCTGATGCTGCTGCAGCCGGTCGGTGGGATGATCAGCGACAAGGTCGGACGCAAGCCGATGCTGGTGTTCTTCGGCGTGGGTGGGCTGGTGTGGACCTATGTGCTGATCACCTATCTGCCCGAAACCCACTCGCCGCTGCTGTCTTTCGCGCTGATGGCGGTGGGCTATGTGATTCTGACCGGGTACACGTCGATCAACGCGCTGGTGAAGTCCGAGCTGTTCCCGGCGCACGTGCGCGCGCTCGGGGTGGGCGTCGGGTATGCGTTGGCGAACTCGATCTTCGGCGGGACGGCGCCGCTGATCTACCAGGCGCTCAAGGAGCGGGATCAGGTGCCGCTGTTCATCGGCTACGTGACGGTGTGCATCGCGGTGTCGCTGGTGGTGTATGTGTTCTTCCTGAAGAACAAGGCCGAGACGCATCTGGACCGTGAGCGGGGCTCGGCGTTCGGGGTGTAATGCTGGGCTGTGCCGTTTCGGCCGTCGGTACGCCGGGTAGCCGAGTCCGATGTGCGGCAGGACCTGGTGACCAGGGCATGAGTTTCAGGGCATGACTTTCAAGGGCGCGGTCAACCGGGCCACCGAGAGTCGCACCGTGGAATGGCTCGCGCGGGCGGGTTATCCCGTCAGCGGGCTGCTGCATCTGCTCATCGCCTACATCATCGTGCGGATGGCGTTCGGGTTCACCGGCGACGCCGACCAGACCGGGGCGCTCGCGACGCTGGCCGAGCAACGGGGCGGGGTGCTGTCGCTGTGGGTGGTCGCGGTGGGGCTGGTGGCGCTGGCGATGTGGCGGCTGGCCGAGACGGTGTTGGGTCTGCATCCGGGTGAGCACAGCCACGCCCATCTGCGGGAGTCGCCACTGATCAATCGGCTCAAGGCTTTTGGCCTGGCGGTGGTGTATCTGGCGCTGGCATTCGCGGCTGTCCAGTTCGCCCTGGGGGTCGGCCGGCAGGGCAGTGAACGGGCCGAAGGGCTGAGCGCGCGGTTGATGCAGTCCGAGAGCGGCAAGACTGCCCTGGTGGCAGTGGGCCTGGCGGTCGCCGCAGTAGGCGGCTACTTCGTGTACAAGGGCGCATCGCGGAAATTCCTCGGCGATCTGACGGTGCCGGGTGGACGGCTGATCACGGTGCTGGGGGTGTGCGGGCATGTCGGCGAGGGTGTGGTGTTGTTCGCTGCCGGGTTGTCGGTGATCGGCGCGGCGTTCCTGCAGGACCCGACGCGGGCGACGGGATTGGATGCGGCGGTGGAGGCGCTCGGTCGCGCGCACTTCGGCCACGAGATTCTGCTGGTTGCCGCAACAGGATTCGCGGCCTACGGCCTGTACAGCATCGCGTTGACGCGGTACTCGCGGATGTGAGCCGTTTTCAGTGCTGCACGCGAGATTGCTGTCAGGGCTGTGGACACCAGCCCCGCCAACCTGGTGACTTCCGTCCCTATCCGGAACTCCAACCCGGTGCTGCGATCGACATGACGGCCTTGTTCGGATCGGCCGACAGCGCCGCCCGTCGGATGGAGGTCCGCAATGAACACGTCACAGCAGGTCCACGACCGGACGCGGATGTTCGCTCGCGTGCTCGGACCCTTTTTGGTGATCGTCGACCTCGCGGCCGTGCTGCGGGCGTCGGACATGCAGACGCTGCTGTCGGATTTCTCGGCGAACTCAGCATGGCTGTGGATGTCGGGGGCGTTCACACTCGTCGCCGGGCTTGTCGTCGTCGCACTGCACCAGCACTGGCATGGTGCCGCGGCGATCGTCGTCTCGGCGCTGGGCTGGCTGATCGTCGTGCGCGCGCTGTTCCTGCTCTTCTTCCCGGATACGTTCATGTCGTTGGCCGACACCATGATCGGCGCGAGGGCGTGGTGGATCGCGGCGTGCGGCGTGGCCGCGCTGGTCGGTGTCTACCTGACGTATGTCGGCTGGGCGCCGGAGCACCATCCACCGGCCACGCACACGACGGACGCGAGCCGGGACGTGACCCCGGCCGCCTAGGGACTGTTCGCGCCACCTCGTGCCTCGACGCATGTGTCGCTGAACCACGTCGCGGCACACCTGGCGGTCCATGCGACGATGGCCCCGGTATCCCGTGAATGCAAAGGAGCTTCAGATGGGGTTTGAACGAATCGACGATCTCCTGAACGCCGTGACCGCCGACGGGGCACTGCACGGCGTCGCCGCCACAGTGGTCGGCCGCGACGGCGTCCTCTACGAGGGCGCAGCGGGAGATGCGAAGCCCGACACGATGTTCCGGAACGCGTCGATGACCAAGGCCGTCGCGACCACCGCGGCGCTGCAGCTCGTCGAGCAGGGCCGCGTCGATCTGGACGTGGCCGTCGCGTCGATCGTGCCCGAGTTCGGGGAGTTGCAGGTGCTTGACGGCTTCGAGGGTGGTGAGCCGGTCCTGCGCGAGCCCAGGGCGCAGGCAACCGTGCGGCAGCTGATGAACCACACCGCCGGCTGCGGCTACCACTTCCTCAACGAGAAGCTGTTCGCCTACTGCGCCGGGCAGAACTTCCCCAACCCCCTGGAGGGCGTCAAGAAGAGTATCCGCGCGCCGCTGGTGCACGATCCCGGCACAGTATGGGAGTACGGCGTCAGCACCGACTGGCTCGGCATGGTCGTCGAGGCGGTGAGCGGCCAGACGCTGGCCGACTACCTCGCCGAGCACGTCTACGGCCCGCTGAGGATGACGGACTCCACGTTCGCGCCGAGCGACGAGCAGCGAGCACGATTGCTGCCCATCCGCTTTCGGGCGCCCGACGGCAGCTTGGTGCCCACCGACCTGGACCTGCCCGCCACACCGGAGTGGGACGCCGCCGGTCACGGGTCCTACGGGACGGTGGCCGATTACGGGCGTTTCGTGCGTGCCTGGCTCAACGGCGGCGAGCTCGACGGCAGGCGCATCCTCAAAGAGGAGACGGTGGAGCTCGCGTTGCGGGACCACCTCGACGGGGCGCCGCTGCCGAAGAAGCTGGAGCCGGCCATCCCCGAGCTGACCAACCCGGTCGAGCTACTCGACGTGCCGCAGGGGTGGGGCCTGGGGTTCCACCTGTATCTGGTCGACCTGCCCGGCATGCGCAGCGCGGGCTCGGCCGACTGGTCGGGGCTGTTCAACAGTTTCTTCTGGATCGACCGCCGGGCGGGCATCGGCGCCGTGATCGCGACGCAGGTCCTGCCGTTTTTCGACGGCAAGATGGTCGAGACGATCCTGGGCTTCGAGGCTGCGGTCTACGCGGAACTCGGCGCCGCCTGAGTCCGTACTGCTCCGAGCCCGGGCCGGCGTTGTCAGTAGTGGTACCGGGCCTTCAATATCGTGACTTGGTGATCGTCTGCTCGGTAGACGAGCCGGTGTTCGTCGTCTATACGCCGAGACCAGTATCCGGACAGTTCGCCCTTGAGCGGTTCGGGTTTGCCGATCCCCCCGAACGGATCGCGTTGGATCTCTCCGATCAGTCTCGTGATCCGTCGAGCCGTCTTGCGGTCGGACGCCAGCCAGAACAGGAAATCCTCCCAGGCATCGGGGTCGACGTTGATGTGTCTCACTCCTCGCCGCCGGCCATCTCCTGAAGTTCGTCGATCGACTTGGAGCGGTGTGGGGTTGCGCGCCGGCCGGCCTTGTCGCGGGCGACGGCCTCCATGAGTCGGCGGGCATTCTCGGGTGAGCGCAGTAGGTAGACCGTTTCCTGCCACGAGTCGTAGTCGTCAGCGGACATCAGCACCGCATCTCCTGCCCTGGAGGTGATGCGTACCGGCTCATGGTCGGTGTTGACTTGTTCGAGGAGTGGGAAGAGGCGCTGGCGCGCCTCGCTGGCACTGATGCTCATGGGGATACTGCCCTCTCGTACGGGTTTACCGTACGGTAAATGTACAAGATAGCTGTACGATTACGGCCCGGACAGGTACCAACCCGTGATCTCCGCACCTTCGATTGTTGGGCGGTACCGGGCGATACCGGTCGGTCACGGCACGGGCCATTCGTGCACCGGGGCGCCGGTGTGCGCGTGCTCGACGTACCGCCGCGTCATCTCGTGCAGTGCCGCGACGCGATCGAGCCTGCGCTCCTGCAGCCGGCGCACCGTGTCGATCTGCCAGGCAGCCCCGGTGCGGCGGCGTCGCACCCGCGCTTCGATGACGCCGAGGTAGCGGTCGCGGTCCTCGGTGTCCACGCCCCAGGTGTCGAGCCCCGCTGCGGCGGCGGGGAGCAGGACCTCACGGGTGAGCCGAGCGGCCGGATGGTCGGCGCCTCGCCAGTTCAACTGCGCCGCCAGCCCGTCGCGCGCCGCACGGTGCAGGTCCCGCTCGGCCACCGCGAACGGCACGCTCTGCCACGGGGCGGGGTCGGTGTCGGCGACCGCGCGGACCAGGCCGTAGTAGTACGCGGCATTGGCGATCATGTCGACGGCGGTCGGTCCGCTGGGCAGCACCCGGTTTTCGATGCGCAGCTGCGGGCGTCCGGCCTGCACGTCGTAGACGGGACGGTTCCAGCGCCACACTGTACCGTTGTGCAGCCGGAGCTCGCGCAGGCCCGGAACGCACCCCGCATCGACGGCGACGTCGGGGTCCTCGGCCTGCAGCGTGGGAAACAGCGGAGGGAAGTCGCGGACGGTTTCGTCGAACAACTCCACCGGGTCGTCGATCCACCGGTCGCCGAGTCGAACCCGCGCCGGGGCTCCTCGTCGGAGATCCTTGGGGCGGCGGGTGTCAAGAAGCTGCTCCAACAACGGAATTCGGGTCTCCTGCCAGACCTGGTTGCCGAGCAGGTAGGGCGCGTTCGCGGCCATCGCCAGCTGGGCGCCGGCGATGGTCTGGGCGGCGTTGTAGTAGGCGGCGAACCGGTCCGGCGGCACCCGCAGGTGCAGCTGCAGACTGGTGGCGGCGGCGTCGGGGGCCACCGAGTCGGTACTGAACTGCACGGGCTCGCACCCGTCGTCGATGCGCACCGAGAACGGGCGGTGGCGAGCAGAGCGGACGCGCCGCGCCAGCAGCTCGTAGCGCGGGCTGTGCGAGATGTGCTCGGGGGTCAGCTGCTCGGCGCTGACGGTGGGCAGCATGCCGACCGCGACCAGCCGGACCCCGAGCACCTCGATCGCCGCCCTGCACCGGTCGAACACGCCGGCGAGGTCGGATTCGCACTCACGCAGGACGCGGCCTCGCAGCGGGCGGGGCGCCAGATTCAGCTCGACGTTGAACTGGCCGAGCTCGTGTTGCAAATCAGCCCGGCCCAGCCGGGCCAGGACCACGTCGTTGATCATCCGCGGCCGGCCCAAGGGGTCGACGAGATCGAGCTCCACTTCCATGCCGATGGTGTCGTCGTGGTCGTCGAACCAGCCGCCGTCGACCATGCGCCGCAACGCGGCGACACACCGCTCCAGCCTGAGCTGCACCGCGTGGCCGTCGCCGTCCACAAGGGCGGACGGTTCGACACGTTCACCCATGACGCACCTCCTCGGGGTGCTCGTGGGTCCCAACGGTACGACACAACAACAGTTCTCGGCACTGGTGCCAGGGGACGGAAAGCCGGTCGGCGTGCTCGTGTGGCGCGGATCCGGGGCATGGAGTCGTAGTCAGCGCCCGCCAATTCCCTTGGAGCTGTTGAAGATTTCTTGCGTGGCGGCTCGCCCCGAAGCCAGAGTCCGACACCCTTACCTGGAGGACAGGAAAGTCTTCCCCTTTCGGTATCGGACTCTGGCTTGCCGGCGATTACGCCCGAGGGCTGCGCCCAGCAGGATTTCTCTCAACAGCCAAACACCGCAGCACCCCCCGAGAGGACACCATCATGACCGCATCGAGCACCCGCAAGCCGGCCGGCATCAAGTACGCCGCCACCGTCGTCGGCGCCTTCGCCGTCCTGCTCGCCGCCCCGGCCACCGCCTTCGCCACCGACAACGAGCCCACGCCCGGTGGTGGCGGCTGCACTTACACCGACGCCGACGGCTACCAGATCCCGATCGACGACGGCCAGGACGTCTTCGTCGACGGCAAGATCGTCAGCTGCCGGGGCGGCACCATCACCGTCACGACGGCGCCCCAGAGCGGCGGCGCCGGCCAACAGAGCGGACCGAAGGGCGGCATCTTCCAACCGCCGGTGGTCACCAGCGGCGGTGTCCTGGAACCGACGACGCCCAAGAACGACGGCATCCGGCCGCCGGTGTTCAACCGCGTCCCGCTGTTCGCCCAGCCCTGACCGCCCCCGGCTCGGCCCGTCACCCGCCCCCGGTGACGGGCCGAGTCGCGTGCCGGCGTCGGCCGGTGAACGCCGCGTTCACGGGCCACGAACCGCGTCGCTACGCCAGAATTGCCGGAGAGGAGGTGCGCATGTCTTCCCATGTGGAGGTTTTCAGGCCGGCGGGACGGGAGCTCGTCCCACTGGCCGGCCAGCGCGTGACCCTCGGCAAAGCCTCGAGCAACGAGATCGCGCTCGAGCACGACGACACCGTCTCGCGGCTGCACGCCGTGTTCGAAAACCTCGGCGCCGCATGGTCGATCCGTGACATGGGCAGCCGCAACGGCACCTTCCTCAACGGCGAGAAGCTCACCGCCGAACGTGTGCTGCGCTCCGGCGACGAGGTGCGCGTCGGCAAGTCGCGGCTGATCTTCTGGATGGTCCACGAATCTGCCGACGGCCGCCGCGACGAGGAGACCGTCGCCGCCCAACCCGTGGAGGCGGCGCCGCGGCTGACCCGGCGCGAACTCGACGTGCTGGTGGTATTGTGCCGGCCGCTGGTATCCGACGACCCGTTCCCCGAACCCGCGTCGGTGCGGGCGATGGCCCGCGAGCTCTACGTCACCGAGGCCGCCGTCAAACAGCACCTGCAGAATCTCTACGACAAATTCGCCGTCCCCACCGAGGGGGACCGGCGTGTCCGGCTGGCCAATGAGGCGCTGCGCCGCGGCGCGGTCACCCTCGCCCAGTTGCGCGGCGACCCTACGTGAAGTCCAGCGCCTCGACGGTGGCCACCGGCCCTTCGTGGGTGGGCCGGTCGGCGCCGCCGATGCAGTACACCGTGGAGCCGACCGCGGAGACCGCCTGGCCGTGCACCGGGGTGTTGACCGGCGCCTGGGTGCTCCATCGGCGGTTGGCGATGTCGTACATCTCGACGGTGGGCAGCACCCGCGTCGGTTCCTCGCCGCCGACCACGACGATGCGCCCGTCCAGGTAGGCCGCGCCGTAGCTGCCGCGCGGGGTCGGCATGTCGGGCAGCTTCTCCCAGTTTCCGGACTGCGGGTCGAACCGCTCGAAGGCCGCCGTGTTCTCATCGGCGGACAGGAACCGGCCCCCAACGGTGTAGACGTACACGCCGTCGGACACTGCCGCGAGATGCTCACGCGCCGTGGGCATGTCGGCGGCCTGCGTCCAGGACGTGCCGTCGAACACCTCGGTTTGAGGCACGAGCTGTTTGTCGTTCTGCCCGCCGACGACGACGAGTTTGTCGCCGACCACCGCTGCCGCCGGCGCCGCCCGCGCGTGCTGGAGGCTCGCCAGCTCGACCCATTTACCGTCCCGGAACGCGAACACCTTGTCCGAGGCCTGGGTGATGGTGTCGGTGGCGCCGCCGATCACCACGACCTCGCCGCGGTAGGTCGCCGCGGCCGCGTGGTTGAGCGGGATCGGCAGCGACGGCTGCGCCTGCCACTGTTGGGTGCGGGTGTCGTAGGTCTCGACCGTCTGCAGCGTCTCGCCCTCCCGGATCCCGCCGGCGATCCAGATCCGGTCGTCGAGCACGGTGTAGGCCATCATCAGCCGGGGGGTCGGCGCGTCCGGCAGCGAGCGCCACTGCGCCGCGGGTTGCGGGGTGCGTGGCGCCAGTTTCAGCGCTTCGGCCGTCGACGTGGCCGCGCCGTCGCCGGCGCCGGTCGACCCGCCGATCACGTACACCGTCTTACCGACCGCGGCGACGGCCGCGCCGCGGCGTGCGGTGCCCAGGTCCGGCAGGCCGGACCACGTCGACGTCGTCAGATCGAGCGCGCTCACGGTCTTGACCGGCCGTCCCGCGGCGGCGCCGCCGACGGCCACCAGCCGGGCGTCGGTGACCGCGACCCCGAAGTCGCTGCGCGGTTCGGGCAGCGCCGGCAGGGCCGTCCAGGTGTCGGCGGCCGGGTCGTACGCCTCGACGCTCGCCAGGTCCGTCGTCCCGTTCGTGCCGCCGATCGCGTAGACGCGCGTGCCGTCCGAGGCCGCGGCCAGTAGCTGGCGCGGCGTCGGCATCGGCGCGGCCGGGGTCCACCCGCGTCCGTCGAACACCTCGGTGGTGTCGAGCACGCGGCCGTCGGCGTCGACGCCGCCGGTGACGACGATGCGGTCGCCCACCACGGCGGCTGCCGCCGCGGCGCGCGGCTGCAGCAGCGGCGGCAACTGCACCCAGCGGCTGTTGACCACCCGCCACACCGCGTCGGTGGCGACCTTGGTGTCCGCGCCGTCGGTGCGCCAGCCGCCGAGCACGACGGGGGTGTCCTGCCACGTCACCGACATCGCCCGCTGCACCGGAACCGGGAGCGCTTCACCGCCCTTCCAGCTGTCGATCGCGGGGTCGTAGCCCTCGTGCGCGCCGCTGACCCGGTTGTCGGCGCCCATCCCGCCGAAGATCCAGATGGTGCCGTCGGCCTGGGTGGCGGCCGCCCCGTCGAGGGCGGTGCGGGCGTCGGCGACCGGCCGCCACCCGGGCTGCGCTTCGGCGGTCGGCTGTGCCACGGGTGCCGTGACGGCGCCACCGCCGGTGTCCCGTGTCGAGGCCACGACGACGGCCCCGCCGATCACCAGCAGCACCACGGCCGCCGCGGCGGCGAGCGCGAGCACCGTCTTTCTGCGGTCCTTCCTCGGGGCGGCGGGGACCGGCGGAGGGGGCTGGGCGACAGGCCACGGCGTGTTCGACGGGCTGCGCGCGAACATGTCCGGCGGGGGAGGGGCCGGTGGCGGCGCCGGCGGCGCGGTGGCCGGAATCGGAGGCGGCACAGCGGGATTGGACGGCTCCGACAGCGGCAGCGCCTGCGTGCCTTCGGACCGCTCGGGAGGCGGGGTGGGTTCGCCGATCGCCATGTGATCGGCGGTCAACCCGTTGTGCCGCTGGGCTTCCTGCAGGGTGCGGCCGAACTCGGCCGCGGAGTCGAACCGGGTGGCCGGCTCCAGCGACATCGCCTTCTCGATCGCCGAGCACACATCCGACGGGATGCCGAGGTGGCGCAGGTCCGGCACCGGCTGGGAGGTGATCCGCAGGTAGTGGGCGATCAGTTCCTCGTCGGTCTTGCGTTCGTGCGCGGCCTTCCCGGCGATCATCGCGTAGAGCGTGGCGCCGAGCGAGTAGACGTCGGCCTCGACGGTGGGTGGTTTACCGGTGAGGACCTCGGGCGCGGTGTAGGACAGCGTGCCGGTGAAGAACCCGGTCACCGTCTTGTACCCGCCGACGATGCGCGCGGTGCCGAAGTCGCTGAGCTGCGGCTCGCCGTAGTCGTTGACGAGCACATTGGCGGGTTTGATGTCGCGGTGCAGAGTGCCGGTCCGGTGCGCGGTTTCGAGCGCTCCGCAGAGTTTGACGCCGATGCGCAGCGCGTCGGGCCACGGGATCCGGCCCTCGCGGCGTACCTGGTCGGCGAGCGATCCCCTTGCGTGGTAAGGCATCACGATGAAGGGCCGGTCCTGCTCGGTCATGCCGACCTGCAGGATGTTGACGATGTTCGGGTGGCCCGACAGGGCGCCCATGGCGTAGCCCTCGCGCAGGAAACGTTCGCGGTCGTCCTGGTCGAGAGAAGACGCAAGCACCTTGATGGCGACGGTGCGGCCGAGGGACTGCTGGTGGCAGCGGTAGACCACGCCGCCGCCGCCCCTGCCGACTTCGACGGCGTCGACGAATCCGGCAGCCGCCAGCTCGTAAGCGATCTCGCCCGCCATCGCCTCACATCCTCCGGTGAAGTGCGAGTACTGCGCTTACGGTACTCGGACGGCGCCGCGCGAGCGCCGGAAATGCGGTGCACCGCGCTTTGCTGATCGCGGCGGTCCGCGACGGTCGAGGCTCCGTTGGGGAGTCACGGTGCGACGAGCGCTCCCACCCTGTCGACGACCGCGCGGTTGAATGCAGCCGGTTCGTCGACGAACGGTTCGTGACCGGAGTCGTCGAACCAGAGGAGCTGCTTCGATGGGGCCTCCAACGTGTCGAAATAGGCGACCGTGGTGTCGGGTGACACCCAGTGGTCGCGGCGCCCGACGAAGAAGACGGCGGGCATGCGCAACGCGGGCACGGCAGTAATGAGGTTCAGCGCGGAGGTCTCCTCCCACATCGCGTCCATCGTGAACCGGAAGCCGCGGATCTGACTGACCAGGTCCAGCGGCGAGGCCTCCCGGCCGCCGCCGAACACCGCTCCGCGCAGCTTCCACAACGCCCGGGGCGACAGTTGCCCGTCGAGGCGCTGCAGCCAGGTGCGCTCGGAGAAGACGCCGGCTGCTGGATACGGCGGCGGACCGATGGCCCGCAACGCCGACAGGGCCCGGCGGTGGCCGCGCCGTTCGGCGCCGGCCAGCGCGCAGGCGTACGAGGCGGACTCCGCGGCCGCCGCGTCACCGATCTGGGCGGTGCCGAGGTAGGCCGCGACCCGTTCGGGGTGCCGGTCGGCGTACAGCACGCCGAGCAGGGATCCCCACGAGTGGCCGTGCAGCACCACCTGCTCTTGGCCGACGCGGGCGCAGACCATGTCGACCAGGTCGTCGAGGTCGGTGAGGAACTGTTCGACGGTCATCGACGATGGCGGAATGCCGCGGTGGAAGGACTTGCCTGCGCCGCGCTGGTCCCAGTACACGACGGTGAACCAGTCTTCCAGCTCGGCGTTGAAGTGGCGGAAGAAGCGGGTCTCGCTGAATCCCGGGCCGCCGTGCAGGTGGATCAGCGGAGGGTTGGCCAGGTCGCGGCCGCGGATCAGCACCCACTGGTCGATCCCACCGAGCCGGCAGAAGCCCACCTCGGCGATGCTCTCGGGCACGACGTCACCCGCTGCCGTGCGAAATGGTCTGGTCCGGCCTGGTCCTCTCATAGGTGCCACAGTTGCCGACGGCCGGACGCGACATTAGAGCCGAAGGACCTCGATATCGGAGTCGAAGGTGCGCGGGGGTTTCCGTCGTCTTGTCCGGCTCTTGGGGTACTACTCAGTGCAGATGTTGGCCGTCAGGAAGGAGGCCCGGGCGATGGTCGTGACACGTGAGGAAGCGGCGCAGTACCTCAAGGACGCCGGAGGGTTGAAGCTCGTGGTGCTCGGCGCGGACGGGCAGCAGATCGCGGCGATGTTCGTGCAAGGTTCGGTGCGGTACGACAAGGAGGAATCCACCTTCATCGCAGTGGCCGAGGACGGCCGCCTGATGGGGGAGCTGGTCGTCAACGACACGGTCGGTTATGACGAGAACATCGACGCATTTGTCATCCGGGGCATGCGGTAGCAGTCCGCCTTCTCGGACGCGGGCGGTGAATTCGGGGCGTGTGTCTTACTGAAACTTGGGGCAATACGTCATGTTGGCCGTGACGACGTAGTCGGCGGCGCCGTCCCAGCTGAGGGGACGGATAGTCGACCCGCACCATGTCAACCACGCGTGAATGCGGGGTGCCGAAACTCAACTCCCGGCAGACGGCCTGTGCGTGGGCGATCGTCGCGTACGGGTTCGCGTAGGTGATGCCGAAGTTGGTCAACGGCTCGCCGCCGTGGTCCTTCACCCACACCGGGGTGAATCGGTCCCACCACCGACGCTCACCCCGAAATCGTTGTGGTGTCAGCTACTCGCAGCTGTCGCACACCCCAGTCAGCGACAGCTGCATGCCACATACACAGAAACCGGGCGGGTCTGCTGCACCATCAGGTGAAAGAGAGGAATTGTCAATACCTGTGGATCGGGGTGTTTCAGGCGACCTCCGTTCCGGTGTGTTGATCGCCGTCTGACGGTGGTGCCGGCGGGGTGATGTCGGTGGGCCGTTCGAGCAGTTTGCCTTTGTGGAAGACCGCTCCCGCGCGTACCAGGGCGACCAGATGCGGGGCGTTGACGGCACGCCAACGGGCTTGGGCTGTGTCGATCAGCTTATAGGCCATCGCCAATCCAGCGGCCCGTGATCCCGG
>NZ_JBQQCF010000056.1:0-34511 GCF_052245755.1 Mycobacterium sp. 4D054 | reverse complement strand
ATTCCTTTGCTCGAGTGACTTTGACGGGTCTCTCGAAGAATCACGCGATGACCTTCAATCATTCGGCAACGACACGCCGGTACCGCTGATCAGGTCCGACTCGTACACCACTCTGCTGGACGCAACCAGGGCCGCACGGTCAGCTTGCCGGCCTTCGTTGCTGAACTTCTTGACCCCAACGTTCAAGGTCGATCTCAAGATGCCCTGGTGTTCCCGGACACGACCGGGGGCCACATGCGGGGGACGAACGTGCGGCGTCGGTGGTGGGCCGATGCCGTGAACGCGGCGCACCTGTTCCCGCGCATCGAGAAGAACGCGGCCGGGGAGAAGATCACGGTGTACGAATTCAAGATCCACGAGCTGAGACACACCGCGGCATCGTTGGCGATCCAGGCAGGGGCGAACATCAAGAGCCTTCAAAACATGCTGGGCCATGAGTCGGCGGCGCTGACGCTGGACCGCTACGGCCACTTGTACGGGTCGGATGTCGAGGCGGTCGGGGCGGCCATCAACGCATTGTTGACTCGTGATTGTGGTCAAAATGTGGTCACGGACGCCGCGTGAATGCAGAACAGGCCAGACCATATGCGGTCTGACCTGCTGTGATGACTGTGGAGCCTAGGAGATTCGAACTCCTGACATCTGCCTTGCAAAGGCAGCGCTCTACCAACTGAGCTAAGGCCCCTCGTCGATCAAGGTACGTCGGCCTGCGCGGCAGGCAGGGTGTGCCATACCTCGGCACTGTGCTGGGTCCGCCACACAAGCACCGCGGCCACCGCCGCGATGGCCGCGCCGAGCAGAAGCACCAGCCTCATCGACATGTACCTTTCCGTGGGGCTAGGAGGACTCGAACCTCCGACCTCTTCGTTATCAGCGAAGCGCTCTAACCGCCTGAGCTATAGCCCCGTTCAACCGCACGGGCCGAGCGACGAGATTACCGCACCGACAACCCGACTCCCAAACCGCGGTGTGGTGACCTCAGTCGCGGTCGGCGAGCGTGACCTCCACGCCGCCCACCAGATCTGTCGTCAGGTTGTAGATGAACGCCCCGATGGTCGCCGCGGCGGTCATCAGCACGATGTTGACCAGCCCGATCAGCGCGGCCCCGCCGAAGATGGTGCCGCTGGACACCAGCTCCCCTCCGGAACTGCCGCTGGCGCTGGTGAGCAGGTCACCGACATTGCTGTTGAGCTTGCTCCAGACGCCCATGCCGCCGAGCACCAGGTACAGGAACGCCACGGCGATCATCCAGACGAAGAACAGCACCACCGACAGCAGCAGCGACACCTTCAGCGTGCTCCACGGATCGACACGCCGGATCTGCATGCTCGCCCGCACCGGACCCCGGTGTTGCTGCCGGGTGCCCGCCTGTACCGCGCGGTTGCCGGGTGCCGGCGTGCTCTTCACCGGCGGCTTGGGCTGCTGCTCGGTCGGACGCTCCGCCGGCCTGCGCTGCTGGCGGGGGAGTCCACCCGACAGGTCCGGGATCTCGCTGGCATACGCGGCACCCTGATCGGGCCGCACACCCGGCTCCGGCCGATTCGGCTCGGGACGCGGGACCTCGGGCCGGGCGGCTTGCTCCGAGCGGCTCACGTCGGGACGAGGGGCCTGCTCGGGACGAATCACTTCGGTGCGGTCATTGCGCGCCTGAGCCTCGGTGTCCTGGCCACCCGTCGGGGCCGCTCCGCCGGCGATGAAGCGGTTGAGCCGGGCATCCAGGCCGGCCTGCGTGCCGGCCCGGGGCGCGTCGGGATGCGCCCCCTCAGGAGCCTGTTGCCGGGCCCGGCCCGCCGGGCCCCGCTGCCACGGAGGCGGATCGCCGGCGTCGGCCGTCTGCGGCGCCCGGGAGCCGCCGTCCTGACCGGGACCCGCGGCCGACCCGTTGGCCGCGTCACCCGGACGCGGGTAGCCCGGCTCCTTCGGTGAGCTCACCTACGACTCCTCACTTGTCGGCGCCTCCGGGTCGGCGTTGACCTCGTCGGTGCTGTCGCCGGCTTCGGCGTTGCGTGCGATCGCGATCAGTGTGTCGCCCTCACCCAGGTTCATCAAGCGAACGCCCTTGGTCTGGCGCCCGGCCTTACGAACCTGACGCGCGGCGGTCCGGATCACGCCACCTCCGGAGGTGATGGCGTACAGCTCGGTGTCCTCGTCGACGATCAGCGCACCGACCAGCGTGCCACGCCGCTTGTCGAACTGGATGGTCAGCACGCCCTTGCCGCCACGGCCCTGGACCGGATACTCGTCGATCGCGGTGCGCTTGGCATAACCGCCGGAAGTGGCCACTAACAGGTAGGTGTCCGGACGCACCACGTTCAGCGAGAGCAGCGCGTCATCGCCGTTGAACCGCATGCCCTGTACGCCCGAGGTCGCGCGGCCCATGGGTCGCAACGCCTCGTCCGTGGCCGAGAAGCGGATCGACTGCCCGTTCGCCGAGACCAGCAGCAGGTCGTCCTCCGCGGAGCACAGCACCGCGCCGACCAGTTCGTCACCGTCGCGCAGGTTCACCGCGACGATGCCGCCGGAGCGGTTGGAGTCGAAGTCCACCAGCCGCGACTTCTTGACCAGACCGTTGCGGGTGGCCAGCACCAGGTACGGCGCGTCCTCGTAGCTCTTGAGCTGGATCACCTGCGCGATCCGCTCGTTGGGCTGGAAGGCCAGCAGGTTGGCGACGTGCTGACCGCGTGCGGTCCGCGAGGCCTCGGGCAGTTCGTAGGCCTTGGCCCGGTACACCCGGCCCTGCGTGGTGAAGAACAGGATCCAGTCATGCGTCGAGCAGACGAAGAAGTGGTTGACGATGTCGTCCTGCTTGAGCCCCGCACCCTGCACGCCCTTACCGCCGCGCTTCTGGCTGCGGTACAGGTCGGTCTTCGTGCGCTTGGCGTAACCGGTCTCAGTGATCGTGACGACCACGTCTTCCCGCGCGATCAGATCCTCGTCGGCGACATCGCCGTCGGCCGGGACGATCCGGGTGCGGCGGTCGTCGCCGTGCTTGTCGACGATCTCCTTGAGCTCGTCGTGCACGATCGCGCGCTGCCGCTCCGGCTTGGCCAGGATGTCCTCGAGGTCGGCGATCTCGGCCTCGATCTTGGCCAGATCGTCGACGATGCGCTGACGTTCCAGGGCGGCCAGGCGCCGCAGCTGCATGTCCAGGATGGCCTGGGCCTGGATCTCGTCGATGTCGAGCAACTCGATCAGGCCGTTGCGGGCGATCTCGACGGTCTCGGAGGCGCGGATCAACGCGATCACCTCGTCAAGTGCGTCGAGCGCCTTGACCAGACCGCGCAGGATGTGGGCCCGTTCGTTGGCCTTACGCAGCCGGTAGCGGGTGCGCCGGACGATGACATCCAACTGGTGGTTGACGTAGTGGCGGATCAGCTGGTCGAGGCGCAGCGTGCGCGGCACCCCGTCGACGATCGCCAGCATGTTGGCGCCGAAGCTGGTTTGCAGCTGGGTGTGCTTGTAGAGGTTGTTCAGCACCACCTTGGCCACGGCATCGCGCTTGATCTCCACGACGATGCGCAGACCCACGCGATCACTGGACTGGTCCTCGATATTGGAGATACCGGCCAGCTTCCCGTCGCGCACCTGCTCGGCGATCGAGGTGATGAAGTTGTCGTGGTTGACCTGGTACGGCAACTCGGTGATCACCAACGACGTGCGGCCGCGCGAATCCTCTTCGATCTCGACGACGCCGCGCATCCGGATCGACCCGCGACCCGTCTTGTAGGTGTCCTCGATGCCCTGGGATCCGACGATCAAGCCGTAGGTGGGGAAGTCGGGCCCCTTGACCCGCGCCATCACCGCCTCGCAGGTGGCTTCCTCGTCGGCCTCGTGGTTCTCCAGGCACCAGTAGACGGCCTCGGCGAGTTCCCGCAGGTTGTGCGGCGGCATGTTGGTGGCCATGCCGACGGCGATTCCGCCCGAGCCGTTGGCCAGCAGGTTCGGGAACCGGCTCGGCAGAACCGTCGGCTCTTGCACCCGACCGTCGTAGTTCGGGATGAAATCGACTGTCTCCTCGTCGATTTCGCGCAGCATGTCCATCGCCAGCGGAGTGAGCCGCGCTTCGGTGTTGTGACTGACAAAGCCATTCGTGATGAAGGAATGGTCGTCGGTGTCCACCCGCAGGCTGTACACCGGTTGTACGCCGGCGTCCGTTACCGACGCCACCTTCGCGTAGTAGAAGCGACCATCGGTGAGCTCCGCGGCGATCGCACGGACATCGCTGTCGGCGATATGACTGAGGATCTCTTCACCGTCTCGACGCCACCGCGAGAGGCGATCGATGTTGTGCTTGCGCAGCCACTCCTTGTCGGTCCAGCGACCCCCGGCGCTCGTACGGATGAACGCCGCCAGGCCTGGAACGTGATCGCCGTCCATACCCGCTGCACGACCAGGAAGGTCGGCAAGCAAGCGCTGTAACTTGCGCTGCTTGGCTCCGCCGAAGCCAATTCTTGAGCAGAAGTCCTCGGCATGAGCTCGGTTGGTGATGACGACCTTGTGCTCACCCGTTGCGTGGAGGTATCGGCGTGAGATGACACCGAACTCCAGCAACATCTGCTGGACGTCTTTGGCCAACTGCCCGCTACGCGTCGAGTACGAAATCTGGATCGTGTTGCGCGGCAACGCCGAGCAGGAACCATCGCCTTCGAAGAGGGCCTGTAGAAATGCCCTCTTCACTGCGGCCGCGGAATTCCACAACCAGGCGGGCACCTTCTTGGCCGCGCAACGTTGGGCCTTCAGTCCAGACAAGCGGCTGTTATCAAGTGCCGCCATGTTCTGTACGTCGAGTTCCAGGAGGTTCGATCCCGAAGCGATCTGCCGCTCATACACGTACCGCGGGCCCCCGACAACGGTGTCGTAAGCCGCGACGACCATGTTGAAGTAATCGCGATCGAGGTTGTTGAAACCCGCACGGGACTCGCTCACGAAGCCTTCGCTGATGAAAGCGCCCAACAGCAGCGCCTCCATGACATCGTGCCATTCACCAGGGCCGAACTCGACCGGCGGGGTCCGTTGCAGCACCACGCAATCGTCCGGGCGGATCTCTTCGATCAACTTCCACAGCAGCGTGGGAACACCGCCCACATCGACCAGACACAGCAACGGGTGATTCGCCGTGCCCGTGACCTCGAACCCCTCTGCGGTTCGAACCGTGAATGTCTCGTGATCGCCAGAGTGGAACAGCGCGTTGGCCGTCACGGGGTTCCCGTGCCTGTCGAGAACCTTCAGATCGATCTCGTTGTCCGAGTTCGACCGAGCTCCCGCGACGACATCGCCGATGCGCACCGACTGCCCGAACGGTAGCCGGACCATCGCATCGTCCGTGACGCAGTAGCGCATCGCGGCTGGCGGGTCATTGCCCGGCGAGCCGAAGTTGCCCTGCCCGTCGACCAGCGGGTAGCGCAGCGACCAGGGTTGGGCCATCCGGACCAGGGTGTCGTAGATCGACGAGTCGCCGTGAGGGTGGTAATTGCCCATCGTCTCGGCCACGGAGCGCGCGGATTTCGCGTGCCCGCGGTCGGGCCGGAAACCGGAGTCGAACATCGCGTACAGCACGCGGCGGTGCACCGGCTTGAGGCCGTCCCGCACCTCGGGCAGCGCACGGCCGACGATCACGCTCATCGCGTAGTCGATGTAGCTGCGCTGCATCTCGTGCTGGATGTCGACCGGCTCGATGCGGTCGCCTGCTTCGCCGCCCGGAGGCAACGTGGTGTCTGTCATGAAATTGTCCTAGGTACCTGGGTGTGCGTCATCAAACATCAAGGCATCAAACATCAAGGAAACGAACGTCTTTGGCGTTCCGGGTGATAAAGCTGCGCCGTGCTTCGACGTCCTCGCCCATCAGGATCGAGAACAGTTCGTCGGCCGCGGCCGCATCGTCGAGCGTGACCTGCCGGAGCACACGCACCGACGGATCCATCGTGGTCTCCCACAGCTCCTTGGCGTCCATCTCGCCCAGACCCTTGTAGCGCTGGATGCCGTCCTCTGCGTTGATCTTCTTGCCCGCGGCGCGGCCGGCTTCGAGCAGACCGTCGCGTTCCCGGTCGGAGTAGGCGAACTCCGGCTCGCTGCGCTGCCACTTCAGCTTGTACAGCGGCGGCTGGGCCAGGAAGATATGGCCGTTCTCCACAAGCGGTTTCATGAACCGGAACAACAGCGTCAGCAGCAGCGTGGAGATGTGCTGGCCGTCGACGTCGGCGTCGGCCATCAGCACGATCTTGTGATAGCGCAGCTTGGAGAGGTCGAACTCGTCGTGGATACCGGTGCCCAGCGCGGTGATGATCGCCTGGACCTCGGTGTTTTTCAGCACACGATCGATACGGGCTTTCTCGACGTTGATGATCTTGCCGCGCAGCGGCAGGATCGCCTGAAACATCGAGTCACGGCCGCTCTTGGCCGAGCCGCCGGCCGAATCACCCTCCACCACATACAGTTCCGACTTGCTCGGATCGGTGGACCGGCAGTCGGCCAGCTTGCCGGGCAGGCCACCGATGTCGGTGGCACTCTTGCGCCGGACCAGATCACGAGCCTTGCGGGCTGCGGCTCGGGCCTGCGCGGACGAAACCGCCTTGTTGACAACGGTCTTCGCTTCAGCGGGGTTTGCCTCAAACCAGTGGCTGATCTGTTCGTTGCAGATCTTCTGGACGAACGACTTGACCTCGGTGTTGCCGAGCTTGGTCTTGGTCTGACCCTCGAACTGCGGCTGGGACACCTTGACCGAGATGACCGCGGCGAGCCCTTCGCGGATGTCCTCACCGGTGAGGTTCGGATCCTTGTCCTTGAGCAGCTTCTTGTCCTTGGCGTACTTGTTGACCACCGAGGTCAGTGCCGCGCGGAAACCCTCCTCGTGGGTGCCGCCCTCGTGGGTGTTGATGGTGTTCGCGAAGGTGTGCACCGATTCGGAGTAGCCGGCGTTCCACTGCATCGCGATCTCGACCTCGTGGCCCTCGCCCTTGCCCTCGAAATCGATCACGCTGGGCTGGATCGGCGTCTTGGTGCGGTTGATGTGCTTGACGAAGTCCACCAGACCGCCGGGGTAGTGGAAGACCCGGTGCTTGACCTTGTGTGGTGCGGCGGCCTCGGCGGCCTTCTCCTCGGCGGACTTGGGTGCCTCGGCGTGGTCGCTGACGACGTCGTCGACAACCTCTTCGGGCGCGACCCGCTCGTCGGTCAGCTCGATGGTCAGCCCCTTGTTCAGGAACGCCATCTCCTGCAGCCGGCGCGCGATGGTCTCGAAGTCGTAGTTGGTGGTCTCGAAGATGTCCGGATCGGCCCAGAACCGGATCGTGGTGCCGGTCTCCTTGGTCTTCTCACCCTGCTTGAGAGTGCCGGGAACCGAGCGGTCATAGGTCTGGAACCACTCGTAGCCGTCCTTGCGGATGTCGGCCTCGAGCCGGGTCGACAACGCGTTGACCACCGACACACCGACGCCGTGCAGACCACCGGACACCTGGTAGGCGCCCTCTTCGAACTTGCCGCCGGCGTGCAGCACCGTCATCACGACGTCCACGGTCGGAATACCTGTGGCGTGCATGGCGACCGGGATGCCGCGGCCGTCGTCAGTGACCTGGACGCCGCCGTCCTCGAGGATCCTGACGTCGACCTTGGTCGCGAAGCCCGCCATCGCCTCGTCGACCGCGTTGTCGACCACCTCCCAGATAAGGTGGTGCAGACCGCGCTCACCGGTCGAACCGATGTACATGCCCGGACGCTTACGCACCGCTTCCAGGCCCTCGAGGACCTTGATGGAATCGGCGCCGTACTCAGCCGGAGCGTTCTTCTTCTGGGCAGCCACGTTGGACGCGTCTCCTTGGTCTTTAGCGGTCTTCAGCGGGATTGCCGACTAAGGGGTCGACGGTCCCTCGCGGATCACCGTGACAGTCTACCTTTACGCACCGTCAGGACCGATTCTGTAGCAGCGTTTCCACATAGCTAAACGCGACGTGCGCGGAATTTCTCGGGCGAAGATAGGTCTTGACGGCGTGGAAAGCGCCCGGCCGTGTTCTGGCGGCTCTGAGGCTACCCCCGAACCCGCTCAGCCGTAGGTGTCGCGCGGACCGCGGCCGGGCACGCTGTACGGGCCCTTCCGCCAGGACGGGCCGACCGGACCGACGATCTTCAGGGACGTGACCACCCCGTCACCGACCGCGGCGGCGATCTTGGCCAGAATCTGTGCCTGCACCATCCTGAGCTGGGTCGCCCACGCGGTGGATTCCGCCGAGACCGTCAGCACACCGTCGTGCAGGGCCGTCGGGGCGGCATGCGCGGCGATCTGTTCCCCGACCACCGCACGCCACCGCCCGAAGACCGCACCCTCGGCGACCCGGGCCGACCAGCCGCGGCTGCGGGCCACCTCGCCGGTGAGCGCGCCGAACAGCTGCGGGTCCCGGCTGTCGGGTCCGGGTCCGGACCATCGCCGGCGGCCGCTGCCCGCGACGCGGCGTGCGGCGGGGGAGTGCCGGCCCCGCCCGACGTTCTTGCCCTGCTGACGGGCGGCCCCGCGGGCCTCCTCCAGCGTGCGGCGCACCAGATCCATCCCTTTGAGCCCCTCGAGATGGGCCGGCGGACCCGGCGTCTCGTCGTCGGCGCTCATGTCTGCACCACCGACACCCGACCGCCGTCGCTGTCCTGCATCGTGATCTCGACGCGGCGGCCGTCCCACGCGGCCGGGATGTCCTCGTGGACAGCCGCGGTGACGAGCACCTGCTCGGCCGAGGCGGCGACCTGGGCCAGCGCCTGGCGCCGCGCGCTGTCGAGTTCGGCGAACACGTCATCGAGCAGCAACACCGGATCACCTCCCTCTGCGCGCAGCAGTTCGTACGCCGCCAACCGTAACGCCAGCGCCATCGACCAGGACTCGCCGTGGCTGGCGAAACCCTTGGCAACCTGATCCCCCAGGCGCAGCTCCAGATCATCGCGGTGGGGACCGACAAGACAGACCCCGCGTTCGAGCTCGGCATCGCGGCGCCGGCTCAGCGCGTCCAGCAACGCCGCCTCGAACACCTCCACATCACTGTTGCCTGCCGCGGCCTCAGCCTCGACCACCTCGACCCCACTGCGGTACCGGATCGCCGCGGGCCGCGACGCCGGGGCCAGCAACTGGTAGGCCTTCTCCACCTCGGCGGCCAGTTCGTTCACCAATTGCACTCGGGCCGTGATCAATTGGGCACCGTGATGAGCCAGGTGGCCGTCCCACACGTCGAGTGTCTCGAGTGCGCCGCGGTCTGCGCGCAACCGTGCGCCGGACGCGGTCTTGAGCAGCGCGGTGCGTTGACGGACCACCTTGTCGTAATCGGCCCGCACCCCCGCGACCCGGGGACGCCGCGTGGTGGCCAACTCGTCGAGGTAGCGCCGGCGCTCACTGGGATCGCCGCGCACCAACGCAAGGTCCTCCGGTGCGAACAGCACCGCGCGCAGAACCCCGAGGATCTCGCGGGCTGACCGAACGGGGGAGCGGTTCAACCTGGCCTTGTTCGCCCGGCCGGAGGTGATGTCGAGGTCGACGGCCAGTTCCCGGCCTTCATTGACAACGATCGTGGAGACGACGGCGCGGTCGGCTCCGGCCCGGATCAACGGTGCGTCGGAAGCCACCCTGTGTGACCCGAGAGTGGACGAATACCAGAGCGCCTCAACAAGATTCGTCTTACCGAAACCGTTGGGTCCGACGAAGACCGTTCGCCCGGGAGTCAGCTCGAGCTCCACCCGGGCCCACGACCGGAAGTCGGTCAGCGCCAGGTGACGTACGTACACCGGTACACCTCGGTCAACCTGACTCACTGACGCGTTGGACGGCGTGGCCGCCGAACTGATTCCGCAGTGCCGCAACAGCTTTCATCGTCGGAGACTCGTCCTGGCGGGACAGGAAGCGGGCGAACAGAGACGCCGCGATGCCCGGCACGGGCACCCGCAACCGGATGGCCTCCTCGACAGTCCACCGGCCCTCACCGGAATCCTCGGTGTAACCGCTGATCCCGGCGAGGCCGGGATCCTCTTTGAGCGCCTTGGCCAACAGCTGCTGTAGCCAGGACCGCACCACCGTGCCGTTCGTCCAGGCTTGGTACACCGCCTGAGGGTCCTTCACGAGGTCCTCGGCGGCCAGCAGTTCGTAACCTTCGGCGTAGGCGGTCATCAGCGCGTACTCGATGCCGTTGTGCACCATCTTGGCGAAATGGCCGGCGCCGACGGGGCCGGCGTGGACGAAACCGTCCTCCCGCGGTCCGGGCGGGCGCAGCGTCTCGAAGATCGGCATCGCCCGCTCGACGTCGGCATCGCTGCCGCCGACCATCAGCCCGTAGCCTTCGGTCAATCCCCAGATGCCACCGGAGACTCCCGCGTCGATGAACGCAATTCCATTCTGCGCCAACAATTCCGCGTGCGGTGCGTCCTCGGTGTACCGAGAGTTTCCGCCGTCGATCACCAGATCGCCCTCGCCGAGAACTCCGGCGAGGGCGGTGATGGTGCTGTCGGTCACCGTGCCTGACGGCACCATCACCCAGACCACCCGCGGCGATTCCAGTCGATCGGCGAGTTCCTCCAGGGAGGCCACATCGGACACTGCGGGTCTCGGATCGTAACCGACCACGTCGTGGCCGCCGTCGCGTAGACGGGCACGCATGTTGAAGCCCATCTTGCCGAGACCGATCAGACCCAGCTGCATGACACCGCCTTTGTCGTGAGGGTGTGCCGGATCAGCCGGGAAGGCGGACCGGCATCAACAGGTACACGTAGTCGGTCTGCGCCGCCGGGAACGGACCGCTGCCGGCGGCCGCGTCGTCCTCACCCGCCGGCCGCAGCACCGCGGGACGGCTCGGGGTGGTGAATCCGAACGTGACCCGGTCGGCGTGCAGAGAGCTGAGCCCATCGGTCAGATAGGTCGGGTTGAACGCGATGGTCAGCGGATCACCGGAGAACTGCACCGCAAGATCCTCTTCGGCGCGGCCGACGTCATCGGCGCCGGCTGACAGACGCAGCACGTCGTCGGCGAATTCCATGCGAACCTGGGCGCCCCGGTCGGCCACCAGAGCCACACGCTTGATCGCCTCGGTGAGCTCGGCGACACCGATGGTGGCCACGGCAGTGTGCTCGGTGGGGAGCAACTGACGGAACTTCGGGAACTCGGCATCGAGCAGGCGGGTGGTGCTGCGCTTGCCCTTGCTGCGAATACCGAGCAGACCTTCCTTGCCTACGCTCGGACCCGAGCCCAGGGACAGGTGCACCTCCGCACCGTCGGTGCCGGCCTTGGCCGCCTCGGCCAGTGTCTTCGCCGGCACCAGGACCGCAGCCTCGATCCCCGCTGCGCTGGTGGACCAGGTCAGCTCGCGCACCGCCAGGCGGAAGCGGTCGGTGGCAGCCAGCACCACCTTTTCACCCGAGATCTCCACGCGGATGCCGGTGAGCATGGGCAGGGTGTCGTCACGGCCCGCCGCCACGGCGACCTGGCCGATGGCCTCGGCGAACAGGTCCGACGACACCACGCCGGTCTCGTCGGGCAGCGTCGGCAGGGTCGGGTAATCCTCGACTGCCATCGTGGGCAGCGAGAACCGGGCGCTACCGCAGGTCAGCGACACCCGGGTGCCCTCGACGCTGACGTCGACCGGCTTGGCCGGCAGGGCCCGGACGATGTCGGACAGCAGCCGACCGGACACAAGAACGCTTCCCGGAGAAGCGATTTCGGCCGGAATCTGCACCTCGGCGGAAACCTCGTAGTCAAATCCGGAGACCGTGAGACCCTCGTCGGAGCCGGTGAGCAGCACGCCCGCCAGCACAGGCACCGTCGGTCGGGAGGGCAGGTTACGCGCGACCCACGCAACTGCGTCGGCGAAGTCCTCGCGAGTCAGCCGGAATTTCAGATCCGTCAGACCAGCCGTTGTCGCCACGTTCATAGCGTCCCTTCGATGCACACCCCGACAAAGCTATAACCAGCGGTTTCGGCGCAGGCGCACGACATGCCTGCCGGGCACGCGGCGACGACCGGAACGGCTGTCGATGAACCACCGTAGAGCTTTCAGCTCCAACTTGAAAGCTAAACGATCGGGCTGACACGCAGGCCCGGGAGGGCGTGCCGGGCCGGTGGATCACAACTTTCCCCAGAGGCCTTCTTTTAAAAGAAATCTAGGGATATATACGAGTATCAGTAATAGGTGCTGTGCACATTGGGGATAACGTCGGTTCGGCGCAGGCCAGCGGCGTGGTGACGGTGTGAGCAGCCTGGGGAGTTCTGCCGAACCGTCCGGGACGGTCTGGGGATGGGGCCGATGCTGGGGAGAATCCCGGGCAGTTGTCAGGGGTTGACCTCAAGTTGTGCACAGCCCGGTGCACAGCCGGCGTTGTGATTGTTGGGGCCGCGGGGACAGAAGATTTTCGGCTGGGCCGGCCCCGGCCGTGCGACACGCGGGACGCGACACGCAGGAATGAGCGTTGGGAACGCCGCGCGAGATCTCGCCGTCGGCCGCGGAACACACCGCCCCAGACCACGAAGTAGACGGCGAGAGAAGAGCGCAGAGAACCCGTCAGCGCTTCGCGCGTTGCCGGATGCGGGTGGTGAGTTCTTTGACGTGGTCGAAGACCTCGCGACGTTCGGCCATCTCGGCGCGAATCTTCTTCTCCGCGTACATCACCGTGGTGTGGTCGCGGCCGAACGCCTGGCCGATCTTGGGCAGCGAGAGGTCGGTGAGCTCGCGGCACAGGTACATCGCGATCTGCCGGGACTGAGCCAGCGCGCGGGTCTTGCCGGGACCGCGCAGTTCCTCGACGCTGGTTTCGAAGTACTCGGCGGTGGCGGCCATGATCGCGGCGGTGTTGATCTGCATCGTGGTGGGATCGGAGATCAGGTCCCGCAGCACGATCTCGGCCAACGATTTGTCGATCGGTGTCTTGTTCAGCGAGGCGAACGCGGTGACGCGGATCAGCGCACCCTCCAGTTCGCGGATGTTGCGCTCGATCCGGCTGGCGATGAGTTCCAGCACGTCGCCGGGCACGTCGAGCCGATCCATCTGAGCTTTCTTGCGCAAGATCGCAATTCGCGTCTCAAGCTCGGGTGGTTGCACGTCGGTGATCAGGCCCCACTCGAACCGGGTGCGGAGTCTGTCCTCCAGCGTGGCTAGCTGTTTGGGCGGCCGATCGGACGAGATCACGATCTGCTTGTTGGCGTTGTGCAGCGTGTTGAAGGTGTGGAAGAACTCCTCCTGGATGCCGTCCTTGCCTTCGATGAACTGGATGTCGTCGACCAGCAGCACGTCAATGTCGCGGTAGGTGCGCTTGAACGATGCGCGGCGGTCATCGCGGAGGGAGTTGATGAAGTCGTTGGTGAATTCCTCGGTGGAGACGTACTTGACCCGCATGCCGGGGAACAGCCGCTGCGCGTAGTTACCCGCGGCGTGCAGCAGGTGGGTCTTGCCCAGTCCGGACTCACCCCAGATGAACAGCGGGTTGTAGGCACGGGCCGGCGCCTCGGCGATCGCCAGGGTGGCCGCGTGCGCGAAACGGTTGGATGCGCCGATGACGAAGGTGTCGAACGTGTAGCGACGGTTCAGGTTCACCGAGGTGCTGTCGTCCTCGGCGGCCCGGTTGGCGCGGTTGGAGAAGTACGTCGGCCAACTTTCCTCGGCGCTGGCCCGGGCCGCGAGATCGTCGTCGACGACGTCCTCGTCGGGGTCGGGCGCAGAGACCGGAGCCGTGGTTGCGGCGAACCCGTCGTCGTCAATGTCGTCGGGGACCGGGTCGGCGATGCGGACACCGAGTTCCACCCGCTGTCCGAGCTGGCGGCTCAACGCCGCGACGATCGGCTCGCGCAGGTGACGTTCGATCTCGTTCTGGACGAACGGTGTCGGTACCGACAACAACGCGAAGCCCTCGGTGATCACCAGCGGTTTGACCAACTTCAGCCAGGCCCGCTGCTGCGGGGTCAGCGACCCGTTCCCGACGCCGTCGGCGCCGTTGAGTTCGGTGACGACGTTGTCCCAGATCGAGACGAAGGGGGGGTCGGGGTCAGTGCTCACCGACGCTCACCCCCTTTGTGGTCCCTGCGGGGACGTGCCATAGGACGGCGACAAACTGTCCACAAAGTTATCCACAGGTTGTGGAAAGAGGAAGCTCGTCGCCGTCTTGTTGTCTCGCGGCCAGGACACCTGGGTGCCGGAGCTCATCACGGTGCGGTCAGTGGGCTCGCGACGGAGGGTTGGCGTCCTCGCTTGGTTGTCTTGCGCCGATCCGGCGTGGAATCGGCACTGCCAGAAGCTAACAGTTTTCTCTCCGGGTGCCAACAGTTCTGCAACATTGCGGGACGCGCAATCATGGTCCGGCCCAATAGTTCCTGACCAACGTGACGGCTGTGGTTGATGTGATGAAACCGACGGGGCCACAACCGTGCCGGCAATGCCACATGACGGTGATCTAGCAGGTTTGACCCAGCGATTTCTCGTCAGTACCCTCGAACAGTCGCCCGCACGTGGCGATACGGCTGCGACCGGCCCCGGCCGGGGACCGCGCCGGCTAGCTTTGCGAGACCGATCGAGCTTACCAACGGCCGACTGCGTCACGCCCGTCATGCACAGGCATGTCGGGCAGGCGTGGAGGGCCAGAACAAGGAGTGACTGCCGTGGCCAAGGGCAAGCGGACCTTCCAGCCGAACAACCGTCGCCGCGCCAAGGTGCACGGATTCCGGTTGCGGATGCGCACCCGCGCGGGTCGTGCGATCGTCACGGCCCGGCGCGCTAAGGGCCGTCGTTCACTGACTGCGTGACCCGGCCAGGTCTGTCGCGGTGCTTCCGGCCCAGAACCGGATGACGCGGTCGACCGAGTTCGGTGCCACAGTGAGTCGCGGGACGCGGGCGGCCCAGCCCGATCTTGTGGTGTACACGCTGCGTTCTGACCAGACAGGTGACCCCGGACCGAGGGTCGGCCTGATCGTTTCCAAAGCAGTCGGCAACGCCGTCCAGCGTCACCGGGTGTCGCGCCGGCTCCGCCACGCCGCCCGGGCGGTCCTCGATGATCTGGATCCGTCCGATCGGGTCGTGATCCGCGCACTCCCGCGAAGCCGGGATGCGCACTCGCCCCGGCTGGAGCAGGAACTGCGGACCGCTTTACAGCGGATCAAGGACCGGAACGGAACGAGACCGTGAACGCGCGCTCACGAGCCGTCCGCGGCGCGGTCTACCTCATCCAGCTCTACCGCCACACCATCTCTCCGTTGCGGCTGCCCACATGCCGGTTCACGCCCACCTGCAGTCAGTATGCGGTCGACGCGCTGACCGAATACGGCTTCTTCCGCGGTAGCTGGCTGGCCCTGATCCGTCTCCTCAAATGCGGGCCATGGCATAACGGAGGATGGGACCCGATACCCGAGCGCGAAAGTCACAGTGACGCAACGGGTGAACACAGCTGTGACGTAGCCGATCACCGGCCCGATCCGGTACAGCAAGGGAAGAGTCAAACGAGTGTCGTTTAATTGGTTCAGCCTGGACATCATCTACTACCCGGTGTCGGCGATCATGTGGGTTTGGTACAAGGCGTTCGCGTTCCTGATCGGACTCATTCCCGGCGTCGACGGACCGTCCAACTTCTTCGCGTGGGCGCTGTCGGTGATGTTCCTGGTGTTCACCCTGCGCGCGATCCTGTACAAGCCGTTCGTTCGGCAGATCAGGACCACCCGGCAGATGCAGGAACTGCAGCCCCAGATCAAGGCGCTGCAGAAGAAGTACGGCAAGGACCGCCAGCGGATGGCGCTGGAGATGCAGAAGCTCCAGAAGGAGCACGGGTTCAATCCGATTCTCGGTTGCCTCCCGATGCTCGCGCAGATCCCGGTGTTCCTCGGCCTCTACCACGTGCTGATGTCCTTCAACCGGACCCAGACCGGGATTGGACGGCTCGGGCTGTCGGTGGAGGAGAACCGCAGCCTGCCGAACTACGTCTTCAGCGCCACCGACGTCGGCCACTTCCTGGACGCCAACCTGTTCGGGGCTCCGCTGGGCGCGACGATGATCCAGCAGCACGGGTTGGATGCGTTCACCGAATTCAACCGCCTGGCGGTAATCCTGGTCGGTGTGCCGATCATGATCTTGGCCGGTATCGCGACCTACCTGAACAGTCGGGCCTCTGTGGCGCGGCAGAGTCCCGAAGCGGCGGCCAACCCGCAGACCGCGATGATGAACAAGTTGGCGCTCTACGTCTTCCCGCTGGGCGTCGTCGTCGGCGGCCCGTTCCTCCCGCTCGCGATCATCCTGTACTGGTTGTCCAACAACATCTGGACCTTCGGTCAGCAGCACTACGTGTTCGGGAAGATCGAGAAAGAAGAGGAACAGAAGAAGCTCGAAGCCCTCGAACGGCGAGCCCAGAACGCCCCGGCCCCGGGTGCCAAGCCGAGCCGCAAGAAGAAGACGGCGACCGACACTGCGGATTCCGAGGAACCCGGCGATGCGCCGACTGCCGGCGAGCCGTCCGCCACCGAGCAGAGCACAGCGCCTTCCGCAGCGCCGAACGGGGCCGGTAACCGGACCCCGAAACCCGGCGCGCGGCCCAAGAAGCGGAAACGTTGACGCGCGGGCGACCGCGACCGAAAGAGAGGTGTGGCAATGACTGACACAGAGAACGACGCAACCAGCACGACGACCGAGACCGTGTCGGAGGTGACGGAGGAGCGCGTCGACAACGATGCGGCCGACTCGGGCGACGACCTGGAAGAGCGGTTGGTAGCCGAGGGCGAGATCGCCGGCGACTATTTGGAAGAGTTGCTCGACCTGTTGGACTTCGACGGCGACATCGACCTGGATGTCGAGGGCGACCGGGCGGTCGTCAGCATTGACGGCGGCACGGACCTGAACAAGTTGGTCGGGCGCAAGGGCGAGGTGCTCGACGCGCTGCAAGAGCTGACCCGGCTGGCCGTGCACCAGAAGACCGGCGAGCGGAGCCGGCTGATGCTCGACATCGCCCAGTGGCGCCGCCGCCGCCGTGACGAACTCGCCGCGCTGGGGGAGAAGGTGGCCCACCGCGTGCTGGAAACCGGGGAGCGAGAAGAGCTCGCCCCGATGACCCCGTTCGAGCGCAAGATCGTCCACGACGCGGTCGCCGGAGTGCAGGGCGTGCACAGCGAGAGCGAGGGCGTGGAGCCGTCGCGCCGAGTTGTCGTTCTGGTCGACTGACCCAGCGCAGAGTTACACCCATGTAGTTCGTCGTAGCCCAGGGGAGTCGGTCGTGGTCACGCCGCGCACAGTCGGAGGATGTTTCACGTGAAACATGCGGAGGTGCCACCGCCGCCCCACGCCGCTGCGGAACTGTTCGGAGCGGCGCTCCCCGGTGCGAGGCGCTATGCCGAGATCCTGGCCGGTGCCGGCGTGGAACGCGGTCTGCTCGGTCCCCGCGAGGTGGACCGGCTGTGGGACCGCCATCTTTTGAACTGTGCCGTGATCGGCGAGCTGCTTCATCCGGGCGAGCGGATCGCCGACATCGGTAGTGGCGCGGGCCTACCCGGGATACCGTTGGCTCTGGTTCGGCCGGACGTCCATGTGGTGCTCATCGAGCCCCTCCTGCGACGCAGCGAGTTTCTCCGCGAGGCGATCGAGGAGCTGGGTATCAACTGCACGGTGGTGCGCGGCCGCGCCGAGGACCGAGCGGTGCGCGAGGAGGTGGGGGCGACGGACGTCGTGGTTTCTCGAGCCGTCGCCTCGCTCGACAAGCTGACCAAGTGGAGTTCGCCGCTACTGCGGGCCGGCGGACGGATGCTAGCCATCAAAGGGGAGCGCGCCGATGCGGAGGTCGAGGAGCATCGGCGCGCGATGGCAGCACTTGGAATGTCGAAGGTGAAAGTGGAGAGATGTGGCGCGCATTACGTGCAGCCGCCCGCGACGGTGGTCGTGGGGGTTCAAGAGACGGCGAGAAATCATCAGCACCCGCGCCCCGGAAGAAGGCCGAAGTGATGTCAGCACCCCGTGATGCCCAAGCGCCCAAGACCATCCCGCCTGCCGATGTTTCACGTGAAACATGGACCGCACAGGACGCCGATACCCCGATCGGCGCCGAAGCGGCCCGGGCGGTCCGGCTCATGCAGGCGGCGGTCGGGGGACAGCTGCCGAAGCCCGAGCGGCAGCGGGTGTTCACCGTCGCCAACCAGAAGGGCGGTGTCGGCAAGACGACGACCGCGGTCAACATCGCTGCGGCGCTGGCGCTGCAGGGATTGAAGACACTGGTGATCGATCTCGATCCGCAGGGCAATGCGAGCACCGCGCTCGGTATCGAACACCGCCCGGGCACGCCCTCGTCCTACGAGGTGCTCATCGGTGACATCTCGGTGGAGACGGCATTGCAGCGCAGTCCGCACAGCGAGCGGCTGTTCTGCATCCCGGCAACCATCGATCTGGCCGGCGCCGAGATCGAACTGGTCAGCATGGTCGCCCGCGAGGGCCGACTGCGCACCGCGCTCGGCGAGCTGAAGCACTACGACTTCGACTACGTGTTCATCGACTGCCCGCCATCGCTCGGGCTGTTGACGATCAACGCTCTGGTTGCCGCACCAGAGGTGTTGATCCCGATTCAATGCGAGTACTACGCACTGGAGGGTGTGGGCCAGCTGCTGCGCAACATCGAGATGGTGAAGGCGCACCTGAACCCCGAACTCAATGTCACCACCGTGGTCCTCACGATGTACGACGGGCGCACCAAGCTCGCCGACCAGGTGGCCTCGGATGTTCGTGCCCACTTCGGTGAGAAGGTGTTACGAACGGTGATCCCCCGCAGTGTGAAGGTGTCCGAGGCGCCGGGCTACGGGATGACGATCATCGACTACGACCCCGGCTCGCGCGGGGCGATGAGCTATCTCGATGCCAGCCGCGAGCTGGCAGTCCGCGGTGGCGATGACCGAAGAGGGGACCGATGAACAATCCGGCACGCAAGCGCAGTGGTCTGGGGCGCGGACTGGCGTCCCTGATCCCGACCGGCCCGGCCGAGAACGGCGAGCCGGCCACACTTGGGCCGAAGATGGGCGCCGCCGCTGCCGACGTCGTGCTCGGCGGTGCACCACAGGCCGCGCCCCCCGCGCAGGACGCGAATCCGGTGGGTGCGGTGTACCGCGAGATCCCCCCGTCGCAGATCGATCCGAACCCCCGCCAGCCGCGTCAGGTGTTCGACGAGGAAGCGCTGGCCGAGCTGGTGCACTCGATCCGCGAATTCGGCTTGATGCAGCCGATCGTGGTGCGGGCGGTGCCCGCGGAGGACGGACAGGCCGCGCCGCGCTATCAACTGGTCATGGGGGAGCGCCGGTGGCGTGCCGCCCAACTGGCCGAGGTCGCGACGATCCCCGCCATCGTGCGCGAGACGGCGGACGACAGCATGCTGCGTGACGCGCTGTTGGAGAACATCCACCGGGTACAGCTCAATCCCCTCGAAGAGGCGGCGGCGTACCAGCAGCTGCTCGAGGAATTCGGTGTCACCCACGATGAACTCGCCTCGCGGATCGGCCGGTCACGTCCGCTGATCACCAACATGATCCGACTGTTGCGCCTACCGATTCCGGTACAGCGCCGGGTCGCCGCCGGGGTACTGTCGGCCGGTCATGCCCGCGCCCTGCTGTCCCTCGAAGCGGGTCCGGAGGCTCAGGAGGAGCTCGCCGCGCGCATCGTGGCGGAGGGGCTGTCGGTGCGCGCCACCGAAGAGGCGGTCACCCTGGCCAACCGCAACGGGGAGACCCCACCGGCCGCGCCGCGGCGTAAGCCGATCCAGATGCCGGGGCTGCAGGATGTCGCCGAGCAGCTGTCGACGGCGTTCGACACCCGCGTCACCGTCAGCCTGGGCAAGCGCAAGGGCAAAATCGTCGTCGAGTTCGGTTCGGTGGACGATTTGCAGCGCATTGTGGAGTTGATGAACGCGTCCGCGCAATGACCCACCACACCGACGAATTACGTCACTGTGACACAGGTGGCGCGATGTTCGCCGGTACGCCTGCGGGTCCGGGCAAACGCCATGTCGCGCAGCAGGATTCGCTGAGCGCCCGGATGGGCCGCGGGGAGCACGGCCAGAAGGAGCCGCTGCGCGGGCGGCCTTCTATTCTGGAGGGGCAGCCGTACGCATCGGGACGGCGAAGAGACCGGGGAGTCTAGTGGCCGCACGTATCACGCCCCTTCGGCTCGAAGCGTTCGAGCAGTTGCCGAAGCACGCGCGGCGCTGCGTGTACTGGGAGGTCGATCCCGGCATCGTCGGACGCGGCGACCAGCTGTCCGACCCCGAGTTCGAGAAGGAAGCGTGGCTGTCAATGGTCATGCTCGAGTGGGGGTCGTGCGGCCAGCTCGCCGTTGAGTACCGGACCGCGCACGCGGGGGAGGCTGTTGCCGACGATCCGAACGACGATCCATGCCTCGGCTACGTGTTCTACGCGCCGCCCCGGTCGGTGCCTCGGGCGACGCGATTCCCGACCGGACCGGTCAGCGCGGACGCGGTGCTACTGACGACGCTGGGTGTGGAGGCCGGCCAAGACGCCGCTGAGTTGTCGCACACTCTGTTGATGGCAGTGGTCAATGATCTCGTTCGCCGCGGCGTACGCGCGCTCGAAGCGTTCGGCCGGACGAGCCAGGTCGGCGAGCTGGCCGAGATGGAGACCGTGACGCCCGATGTCTGTCCGGTAACGGAGGCGCTCGGAGACTGCTCGGTAGACCAGTGTGTGCTCAGCGCGGATCTGCTGCTGGACGCCGGGTTCGTCGTGGTCTCACCACATACCTATTTCCCACGGCTGCGGCTCGAGCTGGAGCAGGGCCTGGGCTGGAAGGCCGGTGTGGAAGCCGCGCTGGAGCGACTGCTGGAAAGCGCGCAGCTCGAACAACCGGTGGGTGCGGGTGCGGGCCTTTATGGATAGCCGACGGGGTCAGGCGCGGCGGGACTGTTCGACAGCGAGTTCGTGCGCCAGCAGCTCGGCGAACGTGAAAGTGCCGGTGGGACGGTCGTTCTTGCCCAACAGATAGAGCCGTTTGACCGCGGCAAGGATGCCCTCGGCCAGTGCGTCACGCGAGGCCGGCGACACCAGCTTCGCGCGATCGTCGGGATTGGTGATGTATCCGACGTCGACCTGAACGGTGGGCATCCGGGTCAGCCGCAGCAGGTCCCAGGTGCGCCCGTGCACCCGGCAGTCACGTAATCCGGTGCGCGCGACCACTTCCCGCTGAATGAAGTCGGCGAGGTTGCGTCCGATCGTGGACACCGAACCATGCGAGTTGCCGAAGTGGAACGAGGCGACGCCGTTGGCCGCGGGGCTGGGCTGCGTCGCACACCGCAGGCTGATCATCATGTCGGCGCCGACGGTGTTGGCGGTGGCGGCACGTTCGGCGTCAGACGGGGAAGCGTTGGCCGGCCGGGACAAGAACGTCTCGATGCCGATCGCCGTCATGCGACCCTCAAGGCGAGAGGCCAAGTCCCACAGGATGTCCGCCTCGCTGATCGGACCGGCGGGCCCGTTCATGATCAGACCGTGGTCGGCGCCACCGCGGCCCGGGTCGACGATGATGCGCTTACCCGACAGCCGCGGGCCAGAGCGGCGCACCAGCTCCTCCTCGCGGATCGCGTGCGGTGATCCGCCGGTGACGCGGGATCCCAGAAAGTACAAGGAGCGCAACGTTTCCGGGCCACAGATGCCGTCGGGGTAGAGCCCGTACTCACGCTGGTAGGACGACAGCGCGTTGTGGGTCTGCAGCCCGAAATGGCCGTCGACCAGGCCGGTGTAGAACCCGAGATCCTGCAGGCGGGCCTGCAGGGTGGCGACGTCGTCGCCGTACATCGGGGCGCCGAACTGGTGATTGAGGGTGCGGGCGCCGAGCCGGTAAGAGGCTTCCTTGAGGGCGCGGTAGGTCGCCTCTCCGACGATGCCGTCGACCAGCAGGCCGCGGTGCTGTTGGAACGCGCGCACGGCATGGTCGAGGTCGTCGTCGAACATATCGGCGACCACGTGCTTGCCGGTGGTGAGGTCCTCGTCGTCGCTGTTCGCGACCATGCCGAGCGCGGCCAGAGCGGCCCGGATCTCGGCGACCGCCCCCCCGCGGTCACCGCGACGCAGACTCGACATAGCCAGATTGTCTCAGACCGACTGGGGATTCGAGAAAACCCCAGGCGAGTCGCGGCAACGCGATTCGCGGTGCGCCAAGGTAGTTAGTCGAGCTCAGCCAGTTCGCGGAGCAGGGCCGCCTTGCCTTTGGCGCCGACGATCCGCTTCACCGGCTGGCCGTCTTTGAACAGGATCATCGTCGGAATCGACACCACCTGGAAATCCCGCGCCGTGGCCGGATTTTCGTCAACATCGATCTTGGCGACCGTCAGGGCGCCGGCCTTCTCCGAAGCGATCTCCTCGAGCACCGGCGCGACCATCTTGCACGGCCCGCACCAGGTGGCCCAGAAGTCAACCAGCACCGGCGTTCCGCTCGACAGTACGTCGTCGGAGAACGAATCGTCAGTCACTGTGACCGTGTTGGAATCGCTCACTGCTTGGCTCCTATCAGATCGCTGTCATCGGTTGTGGTGGAGGTCCTTTCGCCCGGATGGGCGTGCTCGGCCAGCCAACGCTCTGCGTCGATCGAAGCGGCACAACCACTTCCGGCGGCCGTGATCGCCTGGCGGTAGGTGTGATCGACGAGATCGCCTGCGGCGAAGACACCTTCGACCGACGTGTAGGTGGTGCGCCCCTGCACTTTGACGTAACCGCCGTCGTCGAGCTCGACCTGACCGCGCACCAGCTCGGAACGCGGGTCGTGTCCGACCGCCACGAAGACACCGGTCACGGGCAGCGTGGACTCCTCACCGGTCACGGTGTTGCGCAACCGGATACCGCTCACCTTCGGGTTGCCCTCGATCGCGGTGACCTGGGTGTTGGTCAAGATGGTGATCTTCTCGTTGGCCTGTGCACGCTCGAGCATGATCTTGGACGCGCGGAACTCGTCACGGCGGTGGATGAGAGTCACGCTGCGGGCGAACCGGGTCAGGAAGATGGCCTCCTCCATCGCGGAGTCCCCACCACCGACCACGGCGATGTCCTGGTCGCGAAAGAAGAAGCCGTCGCAGGTGGCGCAGGTGCTCACCCCCATGCCGATCAGCTCCTCCTCGCCCGGCACCCCGAGGTGGCGGGCCGCGGCGCCCATCGCCAGGATCACCGCGCGGGCGCGATACGTCTCGTCACCGACGGTGACCGACTTCACCGGGCCGCTCAGGTCTACGGCCTCGACGTCCTCCATGTGCAGATCGGCGCCGAAGCGCAGGGCCTGCTCGCGCATCTGGTCCATCAATTCCGGTCCGGTGATGCCGTCCCGGAAGCCGGGGTAGTTCTCTACCTCCGTGGTGGTCATCAACGCACCGCCGAACTGGCTGCCCTCGAACACCAGCGGATTCAGCTGGGCGCGGGCGGCGTAAACGGCCGCGGTGTAGCCGGCTGGGCCGGACCCGATGACGATGACGTCGTGGACGGTCTCTGAGGAGTTCATGCGTGCCTTTCTGCCTGCGGCCGGAACCGCAGCCGCGTAAACAACCGCGTTCCCTCAACAACAGGGTAGGCCCGGGTGTTCCCGACGGCGCTCACGGGCGGGCGACCACCGTCTCGGCGAGCAGCCCGGTGTGCGCGCCGCTGCAGGTCAACCGCACGGCTACCGCCGCCATCTGCGCCGGGTCCGGGCCGGGCAGCAGCAGCACGACGGCCGGCAGGCCGGACACCTCCAGCTGCCGTCCGCCGAGCACATCGAGGGTGGGGGAGTACCCGAGTCCGGCCAGACATGAGCCGCGGCGCACAGGGTCGGTCAGCGGGCCGAGCTCCGGCGCGGAGCCAAGCAGGGGCAGCAGGTCGGCCTCCGGCAGCGGGAAACGGTCCGCGAGCCCGGCGACGGTGATCGGCGATGCGGTCGGCCCGGCCGGAAACGCCGGCTCGGAGTCGCGGCCGATCATCACCGCGCCCAGCACGACGCCGGCTGCCAGCGCCGTCACACCGGTGATCAGAGCCGCGCGCTGCCATCCGGTCAGCTTCGGACGGGTCACGGTGTGCGCGCCGGCGCGGGAGGCGTCCCGCAGCGCCGCACCGATGCGGGCGGTCACGTCGGCGGGAACCTCCGGAGCGCTGGCGGCGTCGTCGCCGAGCCGCTGCAGGGCCCGGCGCAGCGCGGCGTCGGGATCCTGGCCAGCGCCGCCGTCCATCCCGCCCCCGTCAATCCTCGCCTGACAGATCGTTCGAGGTTATCGGACCGGCCTCACTCCGCGGCGGCGGCGAAGTAGTACAGCGAGCCGGCGAGTTTGGAGCGCGCCCGCGAACAACGCGACTTGACGGTGCCCTCGGCGACCCCGAGCATGCGCGCGGTCTCGGCGACGCTGTAACCCTGCATGTCCACCGCGACCACGGCGGCCCGCTGCTCGACCGGCAGCCGCATCAACGCCCGCTCGACGACGATCGCGGTGTCGACGTCGCCGGTCGGGTCGACGCTCCCGCAGAGCTGGTCGTCGAGTTCCTCACAGGCGCGAGTCTTGTTGCGCCGCAGCCGGTCCAGACAGGCGTTGACGACGATGCGGTACAGCCAGCTGGTGACCGCCGAGTCGTGCCGGAAAGCGCGGGCGGTGCGGTGCGCGGCGAGCATCGCGTCCTGCAGCGCGTCGGCCGCGTCATCGGGGTCCCTGCTGGTCAGCTGCGCCAGCCGGTAGAGCTGCCGATGGTGCCGGTAGAAGAGTTCCTCGAACGCGTAGCGGTCACCGTCGACATGGGCGGTCAGCAGTTCGGCGTCGGTGCGCGACGAGCGGGTCTGCCGCCTCGTCGGCTCCGGCGTCCCCCCGAAAATCCCCACAGCCGAACAGTAATCGGCGCCGGGGGAGGGCCCGGACACCAGTTTCGGCGGCCGCCACGGACGCGGGCTCGCCGGTACCGGCCAGGTCAGGATGCGGCGTTGAGCGTGATCTCGGCGATGTCTGAGCGGCTCTGTCCGTTGACCTGCCCGAGGGTCGACACCCAGACCAGCACGTTGGAGGTCGGCTCGGCGTCGGAGATCTCGATGGTGTTCGAGCCCGGCTTGAGCGGGGTCGGATCGGTCAGCGCCGTGGTGGCCTCCAGCGACGACGGCGTGGGCGTCGACGAGGACCGGATCTGTACGGAGGTTCCGGTGCTGTTCAGGTTCACGGTGACCGAGCCGAGCTTCGTCGGCTCCGGAAGCTGCAGCATCAGCCCGACACCGTTCTTGAAGTTCGGGAACGGCACCGCGTCGGAGTAGGTGTCGATCGGCCACACCGTCGCCGGGTTCCCGTCGATCGCCAGGTCGGCCAGATCGGGGGCGTCGGCCTCACCTTCAGGCGAGAACACCGTCACCGCAGTGGGTTTGACCACCGGACCGGTCTGGGTCGGTGGGGAGGAGTCATCGCTGGACGCCGACGGTGCGTTGAGCCCGAGTTCGTCACCGCCGAGTCCGCTGCCGACGTCACCGAAAATGCGGCTGAGGGCGGTGCCGAGCAGGATCACCGCGATGACGGCGATGGCACCGGCGATGGAGAGCCCCACGATCAAGCCCTTGCGGCGCCGGGCCGCGGCCTCGGGGTCGAGTTCGGCGGCGTAGTCGCCGGCGCCGGCCTCGGGCGTGGGCTCGTCGACCGGGGCGATGTGGTCGGTGCGGTCGGCGATCGCGGTGGCCTGCTGGAGCAGGTTCAGCAGCGTGGGCGCGCTGCGGATACCGCCGTCCTTCTCGACCGCCCGCGCGGCGGCCGCCGAGATCTGGAACGGGATGTCGCGGTCGACGGTCTTGGGCTCGACCGGATGGCCCGCGGCGTCGAGGTCGGCCGGTTGCAGACCGCTGGGCTCTCCGGTCTCGGGCAACGGCCACCGGGCGACCAGCAGCGCGTACAGCGACGCGCCGATACCGCGGATGTCGTCGTCCGGGGAGGCGTCGGGCAGGGTCCCGGGAAACGCGAGTGCCACGTCGCCGTCGATGCTGACCCGGATCCGGCTGGGGTGGTCGATGGACAGCGCCACGCCGTTGCGGTGGGCAACCTCGGCCGCGGCGGCCAGCGACTGGACGGCGCGGGCGCCGCCGATCGGGGAGGGATTGGTGTCGGCGACCTCGGCCAGTGAGCCGCCGCGAATCCACTCCGAGACCACCAGTGCGCCGGCGCCGTTGTGGACGACGTCCAGCACGCGCGCGACGCCGGGCATGTCGATGCGGCTCAGCCGCTGGGTGCGGTCCAGGATCTCCTGCACCTGCCGTGGGGGCAGGGTGCCGTCGGGGTCGACGAAGGTGAGCGCGACCTGCCGGTCCAGCGCGGTGTCCAGAGCCTGCCAGAACTGCAGGGTGGCCGGGCCACCGTGGAACACGAGCAGCCGGTAGCGGCCGTCGACGACCGTTGCACCGGGGATGAGGTGGACGTCGTCGCCGGGGGACGGCTCGACGACGGTCTCGGCGGCGCTGCCGACCGACTCCGGCACGTCGGGCTTGAAGTCGTCAGCGGAGGGCCGGTTGATCCGTGTGGTGGCCAAAGAGTCGTGCATGGAGTCGGGCAGGGAATCGTGCTCCGTCGGGGAACCGCCGGTGGGTTTGTCGCTCACCGCGAATCCTTTCCGCCTCCCGTCGTCGGCTGCCTCGGCCACTGTTCCCCGCGCGGCCGACCTGGGAAGCTGACGCCGGCGTAACGGGGGCTGATTTCTGGGATAAGGGTACGTGAGCGCCTCGGCGGTCATGGTGGGCTTACCCGTTCCGCCCAGTCCGAACCGGCGGCGCACCACTGCGAGCGCGGCCTGGGCCTCCGGGACGCGGGCGGCGAGCATCACCCCGACGATGATCGGCACCATCACCATGCCGAGGCCCAGCAGCCGCAGCAGCGAGCCGGCCGCACCCCAGTGCGCGGTCAGGTCCTCCAGACCGAGCAGCCGGTCCGCGATGTGGGCGATCAGGCCCGCCGCCAGGGAGGCGGTGATGGTGACCAGGATGGTGCGGATGACCTCGGTGTTGATCAGTCGCCCACCCGGCGGATCGAGACGCGCGCGCAGCAGCACGTGCCCGACGGTCGCGCCGGCCAGAAACCCCAGCCCGTTGGCCAGGCCCAGGTAGCCGGCGACGAGCTCGGGATCGTCGGTCAGGTGCGGCGCGGCCAGCGATGCGGCGATCTTGACGACGGTGATGACGAGGATGAGGGCGATCGGTGTCCACGGTTCCTGTCGGGCGTAGAAGACCCGCAGCTGCAGGAGCACCAGCGCATACGGGATCAACGTGAACGCCGAGAGCGTGATCGCCATGCCGAGGTAGCCGGCATCGACCGCGCCGAAGTTGCCGTAGGCGAACAGCGCACTGCCGATGGCGGGCCCGCCGACGGTCATCATCGCCACGATCGGGATCAGCGTGAGCATCGTCAGCCGGGTCGCCAGAGACAGGTCGGCGAGCACGGCCGAGCCGTCGTCGGCGGCCGCGTTGCGGGACAGTCGCGGCATCACGACGGTCAGCACCGTGACGCCGATGATGCCGAACGGAAGCTGCAGCACAAGCCACGTGTAGTTGTAGATGGCCGGTCCGGACGCAGCGGCGCCGCTGGCCACCTGGTTGCCGACGATCAACCCGATCTGGCTGATGAGCACATACAGCACCATCGCCAGCGCCATCATCCCGAACTTCTTGAGCCGGTCATCGATGCCCCACAGCGGCCGCAGGCTGATCCGCTCCCGGCGCAGCGCCACGAACAGCACGGCGGCCTGCGCGACCACACCGAGGGTGGTGCCGATCCCGAGCACCAGCAGCTTGGCGTTGCCCATCTGGACCGGGTCGATCGAGAGTTCGCCGGGGACAAGGACATACAGGCCGAGCGTGACGATCGCAACGACGTTGTTGACCACCGGCGCCCAGGCCGGCGGTCCGAAGATGTTGCGGGTGTTCAGGATCGCCATGAACACCGAGGACAGGCCGTAGAAGATGATCTGGGGCAGCAGCAGGAACGCGAACGCCGTCGTCAGGGGACGGTTCACCAGCGGATCCGAGCCCAGCATCAGATCGACCAGCAGCGGCGCCGCCAGCGTGGAGACGATCGTGACGACCAACAGCAGTGTCGTCGCGAGCGTGAGGAGCCGTCGGACGAATGCGGTTCCGCCGTCGGGGTCATCGCGTTCGGCGCGAGCCAGCACCGGAACGAAGATCGCGGTGAACGTCGCCTCCAGCACCAGCGCCGCGATCAGGTTGGGCAGCTGGTTGGCGACGGTGAACGCGCTCGACAGCGCGGCGCCCAGGATCGCGGCGAGCAGCACGATGCGCGCGAACCCGGTGAGCCGGCTGACCAACGTGGCCAGCGCCATGCCCCACGATCGCGACACCACGGCCGCATCGGACAGCTCCGGACGGTCGGCGGGGCGGCTCGGCGGGGGCGGGCGGTGCGGCCGCGCGTCACGCATCGCCACCGCCGGACGAGGTCCGGGCCCGGCGCCTGCCGGTGCGCACGTCGGCGGGTTCCTCGTCGCCGTAGGCCAGCGCCACGTCCACCGGGTCGGGTCGGGTGGGGTCGGCCTCCAGGTCGGCCCGGTCGGGTTGACCGCGGAACCGGTGCCACAGCCGCCGTCCGACGAGTAATACCAGCACCGCGCCACCGGTCATCGTGATGATGAACAGCACCTTGCCGTACGCATTGGAGTGCACCGACAGCCGGACCGGTTCGCCCAGCGGCAGGCCGTCGGCGGTGCGCAACGCGACGTCGACGGCGACCCGCTGGGTGAAGTGCACCTCGATCGGCACCTTCAGCGGCAGAAATCCCGGCGGCAGCACGATCTCGCCCAGGTCGGTCACCGTCATGCCGGGTGGGGCGTCGATGTCCAGCCGGACCCGGATGGGCACCGGCAGGTTGTTGCGCAGCGCCAGCGGTATCGGGCTGCGTTCGGTGGCGAGCGTGTACGACCCGCCCGGATTGACGATCGTGACCGCCTTGAACAGATCCTCGACCGTGCGCCCGACCCGGGTCAGCCGCTGCTGGGCCAACCCGCTGCGTGCGTCGGGCGGCACCGACAGGCTCAGCGCGCGCAGCAGATCCTCCCGCAGCGGCGCGGTGTACTGGTTGCCGGTCAGCCCGGTGCGTTCGTCGGTACTCAGCGCCGCGGTGAACCCCCACAGCCGTCCGGCCGCGGCCGAAATCCCCGATACCACGCCGTCGTCGAATCGTCCCCGCGGATTCCCCAGCGGGCCCGCCGGCGGCGTCGCGTCCCGGGCGGCCGCGTTCGCGTCGTTGACCAGCGCGGGCAGCGGGCGCGGCACCGCCAGCCCGGCGCGGATGCCGGTGGCCACCGTCGACAGCACGGCCTCCGCGTCGGCGGGGGACACGTTCCACATCAGCGGCGGCATCACCACCTCGGCGCGGGGGGTGACGTCAGGGCGCAGAACGCGCCACAGCAGGGCTCCGAGCGCGTCCTGGCGACGCGCGACCTCCGAGTCCTGCTTGACGGCCACGTCCAGCGACGGATCCAGGTACGACGGGGATTCCGGGGCCGGGCCCATCGCGGCGAGCGCGGCGCCCACCGCGGGGTCGAACGGGGCGGCCACCACGTTGGGGGTGTAGCGCACGGGTTCGGTGGCCGCGGTCTCGGCGGTGCTGCTCGTCTCGCCGGGACCGATCAGGTCGGCGGCGGCGACCGCGACGGTCGGGCCCCTCTCCGACAGCAGCTGGATCGCCGGGCCGGTCAGCGCGCCGTCACCCACGAGACTGACCCCGCGCGCCGAGACGACGCCGAGGATCTGGTCGACGATCGCGGCGGCGCCTGTGGTGGCGATCGACGCCAGGCCGGGGTCCGCGACCCGCTGCAGCGCGTCGAGGTCCGCCTGCGCGTAGACGGTCGAGGTGATGCACATCCGCTGTGCGAGCGCTTTGAGCCGGTTGAGCCAGTCCACCGCGGCCTGTTGCCCGGTGCCCGGGTGGGTGGGGGTGCCCGGCCCGGCGTCGGCCCCGTCGTTGACGACATAGCCGGCGGTCATCGCGTTGACGGTGACCAGCAGGTCCGGGTCGACGGCCAGGCACACGGCGCGCGTGACGTTGCCGCCGGGATCGACCTCGGGGTTGGTCGCGAAATCGATGGAGCCGAGCAGCGTGTCCAGGCGTCCGCCGGGGGCCAGCGACACCGCGAGCTCGTCGTCGATCAGCCGCACCGGGGTGGTGCCCCCGGGCGCTCCGGCCGCCAACCGGGGCCGGTCCGCCAACGGCCAGAACATGGTGAGGCCAACGGGCCGGGTGGTGTCGGGCGGCACCGCGGAGTCCACCGCGTCACCCGCGGAGTCCCCACCGCTCTCCGGCGGCACGCCCAGCACCGGCAACAGGAAGCGCGAGTCGTCCAGCCGGGCCGGAGCCCCGTAGTCGGGGGTGCCGTTGACGTTGACCATGAGCGGGTACACGCCCGGGCGCTCGACCCGCAGCGACGGCTGCTCGGTGGCGCGCAGCGGATAGCTGAGCCGGAACGGGACCTGATCACCGCGCGTCAATTCCGGTGCGGCAGTGACGAAGTCGGCCACCGGCTGGTACTGATCGACGTTTCCGGCCAGGTCGGTGCGCAGCGTGCTGGACGCCGCGGCCGCCGGCGCCCGTTCCAGCCGGACCACAACATCGCGTACGGCGCGGTCCCCGATGTTGCTGATGGTGCCGGTGACGGTCACCATCGGGTCACTGGTGGTGGTCACGACGTCGGGGGAGACAGAGTCGATCTGCACCCGCAGGAACTGCGCCGAGGCGGGCTGGGCGGCCGCGACGGGAAGGACCGCGGCCGGCGCGACGGCCAGGAGCAGCGCGACGAGCGCGACGAGCAGGCGTCGCAGAGTCACGGCCCTTGACCGCAGCCGTTCGTCCGCCGGCCGGGCTGGGGTTGAGCGGTGGGGTCAGGTCGTTGTCGTCGGGTATGGGAGTGCGTCTGTCCGCGGCGGCGCGGCGTGGTGCGCGGCAGCGGCGGCAGCGCGCCCGGCCCGTGGTTGTGCAGTGTGTCGATCAGTTCGTCGGCGACCTCGGCCAGCCGGCGCTCGTCGGCGTAGGCCAGCCGGGACGGCAGGTCCTTGACCGGCACCCAGGCCACCTCGGTGACCTCGACGTCCTCGTCGGAGAGCTCGCCGCCGGAGAACCGCATCAGATAGTGGTGCACGGTTTTGTGTACGCGGCGGCCCTCGGTGACGAACCAGTAGTCGATGCTGCCGAGGGCGGCCAGCACGCTGCCCTGGATGCCGGTCTCCTCGGCGACCTCGCGGATCGCGGTCTGCTCGGCCGTCTCGCCCATCTCGATGTGGCCCTTGGGCAGGGACCACAACATCCGGCCGCGCCGGTCGGTCCGGCCGATCAGCGCGGCCACCTGCCGGTCCTTGGGGCCGTCGATGCCGTCGATGACCAGGCCCCCCGCCGAGGTCTCGTGCACGGTGCGCAGGCGTTCCGGAGGGCGTCGGACCTTGGTCTTCTGCGGTTTGGGCGACTGCCCGGACTGGGCGGCCCCGGCGGCCGGGGAGCCCTGCTGGCGGCGATTGGGGTTCTGTTCGGTTGCGGCTTCGGGAGGACCTGCCGCGCGTCGGCCCCGGCGGCGCCCGCGGCGCCGTCGTGGTTTGGCCTGCTCGCCGTCCGACACCCAAGCGATAGTAGCTGGCATGAACGGCGGTTCTCGCCGCACTCGCCGGTCGGTGACATCGCCGTGACCAGTAGGCTCAGCGGACGTGCCCGACCCCACCTCAGATGCTGAACTGCTGGCGGCAGCGCAGGTTGCGCTGAACGCCCACGCCGCGGTGCTGCGTGAGGTGGGCCGGCTGTTCGCCGAGCACGGCCACGAGCTCTATCTGGTTGGGGGCAGCGTGCGGGACGCGCTGCTCGGCCGGCTCGGCTCCGATCTGGACTTCACCACCGACGCCCGGCCCGACCAGATGCTGCCCTTCCTGCGCGGCTGGGGTGACGCGCTGTGGGACACCGGCATCGACTTCGGCACCCTCGGCGTGGGCAAGCGCGGCGACCGGCTCGAGATCACCACGTTCCGGGCCGACACGTATGACCAGGTGACCCGCCATCCCGAGGTGCGCTACGGCGACAACCTCGCCGACGACCTGGTGCGCCGCGACTTCACCGTCAACGCGATGGCGGTCCGCATCACCCCCGACGGTCCGGCCGAGTTCCTGGATCCGCTCGACGGGCTGGCCGCGTTGCGCCGCGCGGTGCTCGACACCCCCGCCGAACCGGAGGTGTCGTTCGGCGACGACCCGTTACGCATGCTGCGCGCGGCCCGGTTCGTGTCGCAGCTCGGCTTCGAGGTGGCGCCCAGGGTGCGGCAGGCCCTCGAGGAGATGGCTCCTGCGCTGGGGCGCATCACCGCCGAACGCGTGGCGGCCGAACTGGACAAGCTGCTGCTCGGCGCCGACCCGGTCGCCGGCGTGGACCTGATGGTGCAGACCGGTCTCGGCGAGGTGGTGCTGCCCGAGGTCGGCGCGATGCGGATGGCGATCGACGAGCATCATCAGCACAAGGACGTCTACCAGCATTCGCTGACCGTGCTGAAGCAGGCGATCGACTTGGAAGGGCCCGACGGTCCGGACCTGGTGCTGCGCTGGGCGGCGCTACTGCACGACATCGGCAAGCCGGCGACCCGCAGGCACGAACCCGACGGCGGCGTCAGCTTCCACCACCACGAGGTGGTCGGGGCCAAGATGACCCGCAAGCGGATGCGGGCGCTGAAGTACTCCAAGCAGATGATCGCCGACGTGTCCCAGCTGGTCTATCTGCATCTGCGGTTCCACGGATACGGCGACGGGCGTTGGACCGATTCGGCGGTGCGCCGCTACGTCACCGACGCCGGACCGTTGCTGAGCCGGCTGCACAAGCTGGTGCGCGCCGACTGCACCACCCGCAACAAGCGCCGCGCGGCGCGGCTGCAGGCCAACTACGACGACCTGGAGCAGCGGATCGCCGAGCTGGCCGCCAAGGAGGACCTGGCGCGGGTGCGTCCGGACATCGACGGCAACGAGATCATGCAGATCCTCGGCATCCCGCCGGGCCCGGAGGTGGGGCAGGCATGGAACCACCTCAAGGAGCTCAGACTGGATCGCGGTCCGCTCGACCATGACGAGGCCGTCGCCGAACTACTGAAGTGGTGGAACGAGAAGGGCGGCACCGGCGTCTGATCAGGTATGGAGTACTGCCTGGGTGACGCCGACGGCTCGGCCGCCATGTGGACGGCCGACCCCGACGGCGATCTCGACGGTGACGGTCTGCTCGATTCGGTCGCACTCGACCTCGACCACGACGGTCTGACCGACGACGTGTTGGCCGACCTCGACCGGGACGGCACCGCCGATCACGCCGTGCTCGATCTGGACGGCGACGGCGTTCCGGAGGCCTACTTCACCGACGACGGCATGGGCACGTGGACGGTGGCCGCCGACCGCGGCGGTGCGGCGCTGCGGTGGTTCGGCCTGGACGGCGCCGAGCATCCCGCGACCGCGACGACGGTGGATCTCGACGGTGACAGCACGCCGGAGCGGCTGGCCGACGCCGACGGCGACGGGATGGCCGACCGGGCAATCGGCGCCCGGCACGCGTGGGTGGACACCGACGGTGACGGCAGATGGGACGTGCGGCTCACCGATGCGGACGGCGACGGCGGCGCCGACTCCGCCGAGTACCTGTGACCCGCACCGCGCATGGCGTCAGCCCCGACCGGCTCCCGGCGGTCCGGCGAAGGCCTGCGCGATCGTCAACCACTTCTGCGCGTCCGGTCCGACCGCGACGATGTCGAGCGCCGACCGGGGCCGCCGCTGGGTGACGAGCATGCAGAAATGCTCCGCCGAGCCCGTCACCTGTTGGGCGGCGTCCTCGGGTCCCCACGTCCACTCGGGCTCGTCGGCTCCGGGCGGTGCGGATAGTTTCACGTGGAACGGTTCCGGCGGCGGGGTCAGACCGTGCACGGTGTACGCGAAATCCCGGGTCCGCACCCCGATGTGGGCGATCGACCGCAGCCGCGCCGTCGGGGGGCGTGTCACGCCGAGCGCGTCGGCGGCGTCCAGGCCGTGCGCCCAGGTCTCCATGAGCCGTGCGGTGGCCATCGACGCCGCGCTCATCGGCGGTCCGAACCACGGCAGCTTGCGGCCGTCGGGCACCGTCAGCAGCGCATCGTGCAGGGCGGTGCGGGTCGCACGCCAGTCGGCGAGCAGCTCGGCCGGCGGGGTCGCCGCGAGCTCTTCGGCACCGGCGTCGACGAAGCCGGCCGGATTCTTCGACGCCTCGGTGAGGACGGACGCGAAGCCGGGCTCATCGATCACCGACAACAGAGCCACCCGGTCGGTCCACAGCAGGTGCCCGATCTGATGGGCGATCGTCCATCCCTGCGCCGGGGTGGCCAGCGACCACTGCTGCGGCGGCAGTGACGCCACCAGCACGTCGAGCTCATCGCTCTCGTCGCGCAGGTCGCTGACCATCGGGGCTGCTCCGGCCATGCGGCTCACCCTAATGGGAGTCGACCAGCGAGTCTTCACCCGATAGCGATCTGTTGAGGGGACGCTGGTCACCGAGCCGCTGGCCGGTGAGCACTGTGCACGCCCTGAGGCGCTTTTCGACTTCTAGGGCTAGAT
>NZ_JBQQCF010000055.1:0-34738 GCF_052245755.1 Mycobacterium sp. 4D054 | reverse complement strand
TCCTACCGCCAACGCACCCGACCCGGTCAGCTTGACCCAGAGGGACCCGACGAGCATCCTCGATAACGCGCCACGGTGGTCCCATCCCCCTGGCAATCAGGTGGTCCCATCACCCTGGCAAGCGACAAATTCTAAGCCGCGCCTCGCGTGCACCCGTACGTTCTCGTGATATTCCCGCAATTCCATACCGGGGCGGTTGTCAAGGGAAGTCATCGGTACCACAGAACACTCGTAAGAGAGAGAAGCGAAATTCGCCTTTGGAACGCGTACCCGCTAACGCACACTCGACGAGTATTCTTGCCTCGTGGGGGACATCCAGTCGACTTCTATCCAGCCATGTTGACTGCATTGTTGACCAGCGCAGTGTCAGGGGTGGTTGAGAAGGTGCGCGCCACAATCATGCGCGAAAAGCAGTCCAGGATCGCGCAACAGTACACTTTGTCGTCCCGCGCGGGGTGTTCGGTGATGTCCGTGCACCATAGTTCGTTGGGCCTGGTGGCGGTGAACCGCCGATTGACCAGGTCGACGGGGGTATCGACACCGATCAGGTTGGGCTTTCGCCGCCCAGGACGCGGTAGTCCGTTCAGGCCTTGCTCGGACGTTATTGAGTGAACGAGTTTGTGGTGACGTTCATGTCGTAGTCGGCCAGCAGCGCAGCGCGGACCCGTTTGCGTCCGTAGGTGCAGCGCGAACGTTGGTAGATCTCAGTGATCGTATCGGCAACAATTAGACGGCGCACTTCGCGGTCCGGGACCGACCTACGGCGATGATACTGCAGCAGTGATCGGGCTAATCCTGTTATCCGACAAGCAGATCGATCGGAGTGCCCTCGCGCGATCAGCCCCTCAGTGATCGCGCGTCGGCATTTTGGGGGCACCACCACCTGTTCGTCAAAGAGGGCGCATGCGTCGCGCGTCAGCGCCAGCTCAGCCTCGAGTTGGGCGATGGGCTTGTGGGCGGCGGCTAGTTCGTCGGCCTCCACGCTGGGGATGCCCTCGATGACGCGGCGTCGATGTGCGCTTGACGTTTCCAGCGGAACAATGTGGCCCGGCAGATTCCGGTCTCCTCGGCGACAGCGGCAACTGGTTCGCCTGACCGTAGCCGGGAGACGATTTGCCGGCATACCGATGATGAGTATTGACGGGGCATGTGACCTCCTGCTGATCACTCTGCCCTCGACTCTCGTAACGGTGGACCAACAACACGGGTACAGATCAGGTGGCCCAGAAACGGGGTATCGCCGAGAACCTCAAAGCCGTGTGTTGCGAAATCTGAGGTCGGCAAAGCGAACGACGCGGTTGCGATCGCCCTCCGCAGTTAATACGGAATCAAGTTCGAAGCCAATTGCGGCCAACTCCGATATCAGATCAAGGCACCGATAGCCGTCCACGAATCTCGGGGCAATGGAGGTCTCGGTAATCAGTACTTTCGTCCGCTTCAGGGTTTCCGAAGCTCCTCTCAGAACTTCCAACTCCCAGCCCTCAGTGTCCACCTTCAGCAGATAGGGCTCGTCCAGCTTGAGATCGGCGAGGAGATCGTCGAGCTTCTCGACCGGGATCGAACGAGCTTCCGTTTGATCGTACGGCGCTAAACCAGTCCGAGACGCGAGGCCAGACATGAGCAAGTTCTTCCCAACGGACATCTCAATTGACCCGCAGCTGGAACCTACGCCACATGTGAACGCGTGACCGCCTCGTTGAGAGACGATCTCTTCCATCGTTTCGCGATACTCGCGCAGAGGGTCGATCAGGACGAATGGAGTGCTAGGAAATGCTTCCAATAGCTCCTTTGTGCCCCACGCGCAGCCCACGTCGATCACGGTTCCAATCCCGTCGGCATTGCTCGCCCACGGCACCGTACGGGTGAGTTTGTAACCTGCCTTCGCTAGAGCTTTCGACAAGCTGGCTTTCGCGAGTGTTGATGCACGCCCTCTGACTCCACGAATCGACTGGTTCATGTGAACGACAATAGTTGACGGGTCGTGGGTTGGAAGCGGCTGCGGGCTGTGCTGGAAAGGTCGGATAGCACGACGCAGGGAGCTACTCCAGTCACGGGTGGGCGTCGCCGTAGCCGGACCCTCCGGGGATAAGCACAAGGCGGCACTGCTGCGTGCTCGAACGGGGATTCGGCGGGGACCGCGTTGGACGAAGAAAGCGGCCCCAGCACAATAGGCTCAGTGCCGCTCTCGTATAGGCTAGGTCTCGACTACCGCGTCGAGAAATGCTGATGAAGCCCGAAATTGAACTACTCAGGTGTTTTTTTGGAGGCCTTGGTCAAGAGGTGGTCACGACCCGATTGAATGCGATCCGCATGCCGAACTCCAACGGCGCCTCGGGCGCGGTATCGACAGCCACCTGTACAGACTCAGTATTGATCGCACTCAACCATATCTTTTTCGACGCACCCATCTCTCGCGGCGTGATGGTGACGTCCTGGCTGGTCAATTTCGGCGATACCGTTAGGGGGATTGTGTGCTTGACGGTCTTGCTCGTGGATTCGGGGCCCACCGTATCGGAAGTAGCCCACTCGATACCCCCAAGGTAAACAGTTTTAGGCCATTTGTGTATATAAAGCGTCCCATCGGCAAGCTCATTAGCGTCGTAAACCCAGTCTTCGCATCCCGGTTGCCCGGTCAAACCCACTCCGTGCTGGCCGAACTTCCTAATTTTGTTTCCTACAATGCGTAGACCGTTCAGTTTCGGGCCGGAGTCGCTGACACTAACTGAGATGCCCTGAGAGTCTTCCGCATTCGAGCCTACGAGGGTGTTCGCTTCGATCGTGATACCTTCGCCTATCGGGGCTTGGCCGTCTATGACATAGCGTGTCGACGCGGGATCGTTGTTTTCCAAACGGATCCCATAACGGTATGCGCCGTTCACAGTGTTATTGCGGACCATGATGTCACGGCCATATCCGAATAGCAGGATGGCGGCCAAAGGATGTCCGCCTGCCTCGACATCCTGGGAATCCATATTGAGGATGGAGTTGTTCTCGACAGTTACGTTTTCGTAAGGCCCCCGCCATGAAATGCGGACTGCGTTGACGCCGGCTCCGACAATTTGATTGCCAGAAACTAGGACATCGGAGCGCAGTACGTTGATACCAATCGACCGATCCCGCTTGCTTCGAAATCGAACGGTGTTGCCAGTGACTGCGCCACCCAACGATGAACTGGCATAGATGCCCGATTCCGTCGGGTGGCCTTTGACCACTATCGCACCCTCGTCCATGCCGACGTCCGTCAGAGTGTTGTTATTTACAGTGAACTGGCGAACCTTCAGGTAAATGCCTTCGCAATCCTCAGTTGAGGAACTCGTGAGGTTCTCAAGAATGTTGCCGCTAATCACAGCAGTGTCACCAAATACGGCGACCATGTTCGCCTCGTGGCCTGACCCTAAGGCGGCATTATATTGATCGTGAATGTGGTTCTCACTGATTACGTAGTCGCCGAGCCAATCCTCAGCGTCCCAATCTTTTCCGAACCGGATGGAATAGTGCTGCGTATTCCGTATTTCGTTACGCACTGCCGTGGCCCGTGAGGCGCGGCCCTGGAAATGGATACCCTGCCGCGAATCGGATATGATCGAATCTCGAACTTCCAGGCGATTGACTAGCACGCCAGCTGTCGTGGGAAAATAAGCTATCATGCCCCCCGATGGTGAATCTGTAAATGTAACTCGGTCGATGACGATGCTGTCGATTTCGTCCGTGTCGTTGTCATTGAATGCCACCAGTTTCGAGAACCCTTCGAACTCGATACCGCGAATCGTCAGAGAGCCGCCTGTGGCCTTTATAAAATCGACACCGCCGCCATTCATCTTGACCCGACCGTTTCCTACGATAGTTAAGTCGCCGCTTGAATGCGTTAGCGTCTCCCAATCATTTAGATCATATTCCCCCGGTGGAAGCTCAACTAAGCCGGAAGTTGTTTCCTCGATTAGTGTCGCCACCGCTCTCGCTGACGATTCAGGGGTACCAGCCGCAGTGCTACCCAGACTGCTGTTTCCGCAGCTCGCGTAAACAAAGATGACCATAAGGGCCGCGCCGGTCAGGAGCGAGAGCCGTCTTAACCTCACTGACCGGAGGGTAGTCACTCCATGGTGGCATCGCTAATTGTGCGGCGTCCGCGGGGACTGCCCCGGGTTCAGTTGACTCGCGGGGTGTGAATTTCAGGCTGCGGTTGCGACTGGTGTGTGGAGCAGTTCGAACTCTATCGGGGTGAGCCTGCCGAGTGCGCGTTGCCGGCGACGTCGGTGGTAGGTCCGCTCGATCCAGGTCACAATTGCCAGGCGCAGTTCGGCGCGGGTTGACCACCGCTTTCGGTCGAGCACGTTGCGTTGCGGCAGGGCGAAGAACGACTCCATGGCGGCGTTGTCACCGCATGCGCCGAAACGGCCCATTGATCCGTGTAATCCGTTGTGTGACAGAGCGTGGACGCACCTGCGTGACCGAAATTGGCTGCCTCTGTCGGAGTGGACGGTCGTCTCAACGGGTGAGCCCCAATGCCACGGCGTGATGCAGGGCGGTTACCGCCAGTGAGGGCTTCATCGGGGAGCCGATCGAGTAGCCCACGATTCGGTGGGAGAAGACGTATTTGATGGCGCAGAGGTAGAGCTTGCCTTCGTCGGTGCGGGGCTCGGTGATGTGGGTCAGCTAGACGTGGTCGGGGGCCTCGGCGCTGAACTGCCGCTGGACGAGGTCGTCATGCACTGGCGGTCCGGATCGGCGGTTCAGTCCACGTTTCTTGGCGAAGATCGACCAGATTCGTTCCTGCTAGCACAGCCGTGCGACACGGTTCTCGCCAGCGGTAATCCCACGTCCGGGAAGTTCGTCGGCGATGAACCGGTACCCGAAGGCCGGGTCGTCGGCATGGATGTCGCGTGCGGCGTCGATCACGTGTACGGCGTCCCAATCACGCTGAGAGATGGGCGCTTTGCGCCATTTGTAGAACGCCTGGGTGGAGAATCCCAGGACCCGGCAGGTCACCGCGACGGGCACGCCGTCAGCGGCAAGGCCACCGACCAGCGGGTACATCATTTTGGGTTGGCGTCCCGCGACAGATATCCGACCGCGCGGCGCATCACCTCGGCTTCCTGTTCGAGGAGTTTGATCCGCTCGTGGGCTTCGCGCAGCTGCGCGGCCATGTCGTCAGCGTTGGCCGGTGACGCGGGCTGGCTGCGGCCCGTCCTCGCGGTCGGCGATCTTCAGCCGGCGGTGCAGGCAGGCCTGCGAAATGCCGAAGTCTATGGTGCAGTGGCGCCTCGCCATAGCGGGCCACGGCGATGACGTCGGCGCGGAACTCGGCGGGAGACGGCTTCGGCACGAGGTTGATCCTTCCAGCAAGGACGAATCTTCCCAGGTCGGGAGTCAACCAACCGGGGCAGTCCCAGGTGTCTACTTCGTTGAGCCCGGTTCCCGTTGGCGACCGTAGGTGTGCACAAGCTCAGCAACTTGCCATCCCCGAAGCTCAAGATCACCACCTAGTGAACGGAATTAGCGCACCAGCGGTGTACGCCTCCCGGTTACCAGATGTCGATGACTGACCTGCACGGTTTGCCAACGGCCTTGGTAGGGTGCCATAAGGGGGGGCGACACGGCTTCCGTTTGAGCGCCCTAGGCTACATCCCTGCAGTTTCCTGACACCAATTCTCATTCCGGGAAAGGGAAGACCATTCGACCTTCGATGGTGGCGGTCGACTTGGCAACGACCAAAGCGGATGAGGCAATACTGACCGCTGTGAGTTGTATATCCGTCAGACGCGTCGTAAACCGTCGGCTGAAGGCGTCCTTGTGCTTCGGCAACGAACGACTGCGTCGCGTTGTCTTAACCGGCCATCCTCGCCGCATTGATGTTGCCGGAGACAGCACTCGTTTTTAGCGTGCGGGAGAAAGACTCGAATGATCAAGCATCTCGGCGGGATGGGATTCGCGCGCGGACTGCACGCATTGGCCCAAGCGGTCCTCTTCATCCTGCTCGCTCGCGACATCGGCCCCCAAGGGTTCGGCGTCATCGCGGCATTCCTGGTGGTGCACACGTCGGTCTTCTGGTTCGTGGGTATGGATACGCCGACGTATGTCGCGCGAAAGATGGCGCTTGGAGAGATCGGCAACGCCGTCGTATCAGTTCGTGTCAATGCAGCCTTGATGGCGTTGGCGATGGTGCCCGTAATGGCGAGTTGTGCTCTATTAGCAAGCCAAACTCTCCTTATGTTTGCGGTGATTGGAAATGCCGTCGCGGTGTGGAACGAGCGAGTTACTGAGAATCGTCTCGCCTTGGCTTACGGGGAAAAGCGAATCAAACCGGCGGTGATCACGTTAGTCGTGCGTTCGATGGTGCCGCTCGCCCTGTATCTCGGTCTCACCGCTACCGCTATTGGTGTAGAGGCGCTCATCGCCTTCGCAATTGCACGCGTGCTAGCAGGCGTCGCGAGTCAATCTCTCGGAGTCTTACTCATCCGCCTACCGGCAGCGAGCGAGTTGCCGCGCGCAACAACAGTTCTCCGCGAACAGGCTCCACTTGCGGCGAACTCAGCCATGAGCGGGATCCGCACACTGGACTCGGTCATCGTTATCGCCATTTCAGGATCTGTGGCCGCGGGCGTCTACTCAGCGGTTTCGCGCGTCGTCTCGCCGTTCAACACTCTAGTGTTGTCGATCGCGCCAGTATTAGTCCCGCGAGCAGCAGTCGCATCATCTGCCCGTGTGCGTCGCGCCATGGACGGGTTACTTGGCGTCGGGTTGGTCCTCTCAGCGGCGACGCTCTTGCTCATCCCCTTCACAGAATTTGTCGTGGTCTTTGTATTCGGCCCAAAGTTCGCAGGAGGCGGTGCGGTCTTGTTCTGGATGCTTCTGAGAGCCGGACCAATGCTGGCAACCCCATTAATGGGAGCCACGCTCCTGGCGAAAGGCCGGGACAAACTCGTAGCCATCAACAGTTTCGCGACGACGCTACTTCTGCTCGCTGCTGTCGCGGCCGGTGCACTTGCGGACGGTGCTACGGGGGCAGCCGCAGGCTTTGCCCTTGTGAGCCTTGTGAGGATGGTAGTGCTGTGGACTATAGGCCGCCGCGCACTGGCCGACATGCGCTCCGCATGAGTCATGTATGCCGACCTTCTATGACGGCTTCCGGATAACCTGCTTGAATTGCCTGAGGCAACTTTATGACATTTCTACTGCTCTCCGTTCGCCAGAAATCGAACGGTAAGCGCTACAGGCTTTTCTCCAAGGAACTTACAGTTCGAAACAGTATGCGATAATGCGGTGCCCGCCAGCGCGTGGTCACGTCGTCCCACTCTGAAGTTTCAGTATTATGGCAGTGAATCTCGGTCGGCCCGATTGAACGGGTGCAGGTTCTGCAGGACAGTTCTTCGGAGGCGTTGTGTACATGAGTTTGCGGGCCCGCGTGAGGAGGCACCGCGTGATATTTCGCTCACGAGGCGACATCGGAACCCTAGGACAGATGCTAGACCCTGAAGCGATAGGTGGTTTGAGGTGCGTGCGTTCGTAACTGGTACTGCAGGTTTCGTAGGATTTCACCTTGCTGAGCGCTTGGTGCGTGATGGACATCAAGTAGTAGGGTACGACGGGGCTACTCCCTACTATGATGTGGCCCTTAAGCGTGCTCGCTTAGCGATTCTTCGAGAATTGAATAATTATTCGCACATCGAAGCGATGCTTGAGGACGCCGATGCGCTCGAGAAAGCGGTCAGCGACTTCGAGCCGGACGTTATCGTACATCTGGCGGCCCAAGCCGGTGTCCGGTATAGCCTAGAGAACCCTGAGGCGTACGTGAGTTCTAACCTGGTCGGAACTTATAATTTGCTACAGGCTGCGCGCGCGGTGCCGCCCAAGCATTTCCTGTTCGCCTCCACTTCTTCTGTGTACGGCGGGAACGTTCAGATGCCATTCGCCGAAGCTGACCGCACCGATTTTCCTGTGTCGCTTTACGCTGCGACGAAGAAATCATGCGAGGCGCTAACGCACTCATACTCACACCTCTTTAATATCCCAACGACGTGTTTCCGGTTTTTCACCGTGTACGGACCGTGGGGCAGGCCTGACATGGCGCTATTCAAATTTGTAGAAAGCATCTTGGCCGGCAGGCCGATTGAAGTGTACGGGCAAGGCAGGATGCGCCGCGACTTTACTTATATCGATGATCTTATTGAGGGTATCGTCCTGCTAATCGGGTGTTCCCCTCAAATGGGAAACCCTATCGAGGGCAACGAGAATGGTGTCGTGGATTCCTTGTCTACCGTGGCGCCTTGGCGTGCCGTAAATATCGCGGGCGGCAACCCTGTCGAGCTGATGGACTTCATAGAAACGATTGAGCAGAATGTTGGCGTATCGGCGGACAAGGTACTCCTACCAATGCAGATGGGCGATGTCCGTGAGACTTTTGCCGACTCGCGTCTGCTGAAAGCGCTTACGGGCTTTCAACCCGCAATAAGTATCGACCAGGGTGTCCGACAATTCGTGAATTGGTATCGGGAGTACTACAATGTTGGATGATTATTACCAGCGTCCATCCCTCGAGTTGGTAACAATAGGCGGTTTGCCCACGGCAGTGGTCACGCGCCGGGAGCTCGCCGAATTGATGGCGGCTGACTGCGAGGAGGCGCGTCGGCAAAGTGACACTTGGCTCCCAAAATTAGTATTCTCCTCGAATGGTCAGGGATTAGCTTTATCGGGTCGCGATACTGAGTTCAAACGGGCGATGCTCGAAGCCGACATCATTCACGCGGACGGTATGCCGGTAGTGTTCGCTTCGAAGTTGACGGCGAAGCCGCTGCCGGAACGCATTTCGACTACCGACTTTTTCCACGACGCAGCACGGATCGCCCAATTGCGGAATCTGCGGTTCTTCTTTCTGGGCGCTTGTGAAGAACAGAATGAGGCAGCAGTGGCCGCCGTTCAACGTGAATACCCTGGGGTAACGATCGCTGGACGCCACCATGGTTACTTCACTCAGGGCGAAGACGAAAAGATATGTCAGCTCATTCGTGATAGCGGCACGGACGTCTTGTGGGTAGCCTTAGGAAAGCCGCGTCAAGAGTATTGGGCGGTAAGGAACCGCGAGAAGCTTGCCGGAGTGGGGTGGGTGAAGACATGCGGGGGTCTCTATTCATTTCTGGCGGGTGACGCGCCGCGTGCTCCTCAGTGGGTGCAGGTTGCTGGCCTTGAGTGGCTATATCGAACAATGGACGACCCGAAGCGTCTAGCCTGGCGTTACGCAACTACGAATCCTTATGCTGCCTACCGGCTATACCGCTATACCGAACGTGCGCCGAAAGATTCTGTCCTTATGCGCCGCGGAACAGCGGGGTCTTGACCTTCCGCCAAACTTCAGACTAGAAGAATACCTCAAGCTTTGCGCGGTCGAAATGGGCGTCGGGTCCGAGTTTCCAATGCACGACTGAATACAAGCCACCCACCATATCGTCCCGAAAAGGAAAGGTTAGCGACTGCACGATGGATTCACAGCCGAGCGCTCCGCTCTTTTCCGTGGTCATTCCGACATACAACCGGTCTGACCAAATTCGCGAGACTCTGCAGTCTGTTCAAGGGCAGACACTGCAAGATTTCGAGTGCATCATAATAGACGACGGTTCACAAGATGCGACCGCTCTTGCTGCGGTTGTTTCGAAGTTGGATGATGATCGCTTCGTGTACGTTCGACAAGAGAACTCGGGGGCCAGTAGCGCTCGAAATCGAGGATTTGATCTAGCGCGTGGCAAGTATGTTGCGCTCCTTGATTCTGACGACCAGTTTGTTCCTGAAAAGCTAGAAAAGGTCGCCGAGGTCATGAATCGATTCGAGAGCGACGTTCTAGTCTATTCGCAAATGATCGTGGAGCGTGGATTGGAAAAGAAGTGGATACGTCCCTCCCGCGGGCCTGCCGAAGGAGAACGGGTGGATGAGTATTTGCTATGCGCGGGAGGCACGATACGGACCTCTACCGTTGCTTTACCTGTGTCGGTGGCCCGATCTGTCCGATTCAACGAAACATTGCCTTCGTTGCAGGACACCGACTTTGCCATCAGAGTCGCTAATGCCGGAGTCCGGATCGAGTTTATCCAGGAGCCGCTCGTAGTTTTTGACGATAAGGTTGGTGCTTCACGGATATCGAGGAACTCTAACTACAAGCCGCTGCTTGAATGGCTGGACAGTATGCGGCGAAAACAAGTCTCCGAGCGTGCGTACTGGGCTGGGCGCGGTGGCCACTGTGCCCGTATCGCTTCTTACTCCAACCGTACTGCTGCTATTCGTTTGTACGCCCAAGCTGTCGCGCACGGAGCTTTTTCGTGGCGCCGAGCCGTCGTAATAGCCGCGCAAGTGATCGTTCCGTACCGGGCGTACCAGACAGTCGCCAATGGCGTCGTCAAAATACTCGGAAGACCAGCTGCGCAATGAAAACGTTGGGCTAAGAAAACGAATTGCCGCTGCACTCTAGGCTTGGTGCTATGGCTTTCCGATCCCTCTATACGTCCAGCCCGCGGTACGCCAGGTATGTGGATCCAGGCAGTTTCGGCCGTCGATAATTATCCGCTGCCGCGCAACCTGAGCCAGCTCTTCAGGCGCCAACGACACAAACTGTTTCCATTCGGTAAGGACCATTACGACATCGGCTCCTGCGCATGCAGTAAGCACATCTGCTGAATATTCTAACGTCGGAAATAGCTGACGAGCGTTCTGCATGGCTTCTGGGTCGTAGACGCTGACTGCTGCGCCCTGCAGCTGGATTTGTCCAGCGATGTTCAGGGCAGGTGAGTCTCGAACATCGTCTGAATCGGGTTTGAACGCGGCGCCGAGTACCGCTACCCGTGCTCCGATAAATGAACCACCCGCCGCCTCGCGTGCTAGCTCCACCATCTTGTTTCGGCGGCGCATGTTGATACTGTCGACTTCGCGTAGCAGGGCGAAAGCTTGTCCTGCGCCGAGCTCGCCGGCCATCGCTATGAACGCCCGTATGTCCTTTGGCAAGCATCCGCCGCCAAAGCCAATGCCCGCGTTCAAGAACCGGCGGCCAATGCGCGCGTCATGCCCAATCGCATCGGCGAGCACCGAGACGTCGGCTCCGGTTGCCTCGCAAACTTCGGCGATAGCATTGATGAACGAAATCTTCGTTGCGAGAAATGCATTCGCGGAAGTCTTAACGAGTTCAGCTGTCGCCAGATCGGTGACAAGGAATGGAATGTTCTCGTTCAGTTGAGCGGCGTAAACTTCGCGCGCAACTGCTTCTACGTTGCCCGACGTCGATGGTTCCACGCCCAACACAATCCTGTCCGGATGCAGAGTGTCCTTTACTGCAAACCCCTCTCGCAGGAACTCGGGATTCCAAGCGAGATCGACTTGTTCGCCCGCGGGGGCAAGTTCGCGTACGCGAGTCCTTAGCCGAGCCGCAGTTCCGGCGGGAACGGTGGACTTGCCGAAGATCACCGCCGGACTATTGAGGAACGGTCCTAAAGACTCGACTACCGAATCGACGTACCGCAGATCAGCGGCAAGCTCGCCATGTTTCTGCGGAGTGCCCACCGCGATGAAATGTGTGTCGGCAAAATCGGCAGCTTCTTCGTAGGAGGCGGAGAAGCGTAGACGCCCCGCATCTATATTGCGGCGCAACACCTCTGATAGCCCCGGCTCAAAGAACGGCAGTTCGCCGACGGCCAGTTTGGCGAGTTTGCCTTCGTCGATGTCCACACCGAGCACCTCATGGCCCAACTCGGCCATGCAGGCGGCATGTGTAGCGCCGAGATAGCCGGTGCCGAATACGGCGATTTGGCGACTCATTGATCCCTCCCAGTTGTCCCCCGGAGGTGATGCTAGCGGTCGACTCTCCGAACTTCTCCGTAAGCCCGCCATGCATCCCTCGCTGCAATTGCACCGAACCTTACGGGCACTTGATGAGATCGGTTGCGTCCTTATCGCTCTCGGAGCGCATCGTTACCCGACGCAAGGCTGTCGAATCGGCTCAGCCACCGATCGGCAATGCGAAGCAACTGAGCACCTTATCGGGGTCCTGCTGCGTCAATTAAGCAACTTTGGACGTCTAGCCGATACTTGACCAGGACTGCGGTTTACCTTGCGCACTGCTGGAACAGCAATTCTTGACGGCGACCAGCCGGTAGTCCCTCAGGCCCTAAGGCGACTGCCCGTCGACCGCCTCGGGAGTTCGGCTAATGCGCGAGTTCGACTAAGGTTTGAAGCTGGTCGTCGTGCCCGGCGTATCTTTAGTCGCTTCGATCTAGGGGGTCGTCTTCTGCACGTCCTATTCGTTTGCACCGGGAACATTTGCCGCTCACCCACAGCTGAGCGCTTGGCGGCCGCCTACGCAGAACAGATGGCCCTGTCCGGTTTCGTGGCTTCCAGTGCGGGGACACGCGCTGTCATCTCGCAGCCCATACATCAGGAGGCGGCCCGGGTTCTTGAGGGACTAGGTGGTAATGCCACCGACTTTTCGGCGCGGCAGTTGAGCGCCAGGATCGCGAATTCGTCTGACCTCATCTTGACGATGACCCGGGCTCACCGGGACCGAGTGCTGGAACTTGCCCCTAACAGATTGAAACGAACCTTTACGCTTGCGGAGGCCTCGCGGCTCGCGACCTCTCATGGAGCTGAGACGGTCGATGATCTTGCCCTGCTGCGGGGCGAGATGGCTGCGGATGAACGCCTCGACATCATGGACCCGATCGGTCACGGCCCACAGGTTTTCATCTCGGTAGGCCAGATCATCGCCGATCTGCTACCGCCGGTGCTTGGCTTGACTCTGCGGCCCACCGGCCAAAACCTCTGATTCCCTCAACAGGAGAGCAGCTACCGTTTTTCTCGCGAACTCTCGCAAAGAGAGATTGTTCGCCTCAGCAGCGGCTTTGTCACCATGAGCTTCGTGCATCAAACCTTGTCATCATTGCGGAATATCCACATTCATTATGAATGATCGAGGTCTTGGATGACTATCCTGTAAATTGCCGAGCGAACGCTGTCATCGTCTTGAGATACTTGCGGTCGATGGGATAAAGTTCCAGCGCAAGGGGGAGATCATGTGGGGGGATAGATGACGGCGGTAAACGATCAGCTGGTGGCTCCAGCAAACATCGTTCCGATACCAGGCAAGATTCCGACGTGGCAACAAGGCTATGCACTGCGCCTCGTGGCGATTGACTTCATCGGCGTCATATTGGCTGTCGGGCTCGCGCACTGGTTGCGCTTCGGAGCAACCACGGAGGCAGTAGCGGCCTACGGCGGTGTGGACTACACGGTCGTCTCGGTCGGGATCGCGGTCATCTGGATCGCCGCGCTGTCGATCAATCGCTCGCGCTCACCGCGGGTCATCGGGTCCGGTGCAGAGGAGTACCGCCGCGTCTGGCTGGCGACCCTCTCGGTATTCGGCGGCGTCGCGATCATCTCCATGCTGTTCAAGCTGGAAATCGCCCGCGGGTATCTGATCATCGCACTGCCCGCCGGCTTGCTGTTCCTGGCTTTGGGCCGCTGGATCGCTCGTCGCGTCGTCATCCGCGCTCGCCTGAAGAATGGCAGCTGCATCACCCGTGTGCTGGTGGTCGGCAGCCCGTCCGCCGTCCGCGACCTCACCAAGTCCCTTGCCCGCGAGCCGGGCTCGGAGTACCAGGTGGTCGGGGCCTGCATCCCCGGTCCGATGCACCGGCCCAAGGTCGACGTTCCCGGCGTTGGATCGGTGCCCACCTTCGGTGACGAATCCGACGTCGTCGACGCCGTCCGCATCACCGGCAGCCACGCCGTCGCCGTCACCGCCACCGAGCGCCTCGACGGCCGCGGTATCCGAGATCTGTCCTGGGAGCTCGAAAAACTCGACATCGATCTGCTCGTCTCGCCCGGCGTCGTCGACATCGCCGGCCCGCGGCTGCAGATGCGACCCGTCGCCGGCCTGCCGCTGATCCACGTCGAGAAGCCGCAATACAACGGTGCCAAGCGTTTTCAGAAGCGCTTCTTCGACATCGTGTTCTCCGGCACCGTGCTGCTGCTCGGGCTGCCCATCCTGCTGGTCGTCGCCGCCGCGGTGAAGCTGACCAGCCGGGGCCCGGTCTTCTACCGCCAGGAGCGAATCGGTCTGGACGGCAAGCCGTTCCAGATGATCAAGTTCCGCACCATGGTCGACGGCGCCGACCAGATGGTCGACAAACTCGCCGCGCTCAACGAGAGCGAGGGCGGGGTGCTGTTCAAGATCCGCCAGGATCCCCGCGTCACGCCGGTCGGGCGCCTGCTGCGCAAGTACAGCATCGACGAGCTGCCGCAGTTCATCAACGTCCTCAAACGGGACATGAGCGTCGTCGGCCCGCGCCCGCCGCTGGCGCGTGAGGTGAAGACCTACGACGAGCACGCCATGAAGCGCCTCCTGGTCCGCCCCGGCATCACCGGCCTGTGGCAGGTCAGCGGACGCTCCGACCTATCCTGGGAGGACTCGGTGCGCCTCGACCTGTTCTACGTCGAGAACTGGTCGATGATTTCCGACCTGCTCATCGCCATCAAGACGGTCAGGGCGATGCTCAGCCACTCGGGCGCCTACTGACGATCGGATTCGCCGGCGGCACACGCACTCCCGCCGCCGGCACCGCGAATTACCTCGCCTTTGTGCAGCATTGGTGTATTACCGGCGAATTCTGATCACCGCTAAAGGGCGACCGTTACTTTCGCACACTTCGACGACTGATGGAACAGCCACGCCTCGGGTGCGCGTGGGACGGCGGGTAAACGCGCATCGACAGCTCTGTCGCCGCCCATCCGGTACGTCAGCGACCCTGACGGCGGTACCGTTGGCGCGCTGGGGGTCTACGACCCAAATCGAAGGTTTGGGGTGTCGGCCACCGGCAGATCCTCGGCGACCTCGCCTGGTTGCCACCGAGCGGATGTTGGCCGGCCGCCCTACGGTGACGCTGACCGCTAGGGTTGCGGGTCGGCCGGCGCGGCTGTGCTGCGACGCCGCCACCACAGGGCGGCGCTCAATCCGAGGGCGACGACCACGATTCCGGCGCCGATGACAGCCCACGCGACGCTGACGGTGGTCTGCTTCTCAGCGACAGATGGTGCCACATCAGAGGTTCCGGCCAGGTTCGTAACCTCGCCCGCGGCCCCGGCGGCGATCACGTCCCCATCCAGGCTCGACCAGCCGTCGGGCAGCCGGTCGATGTAGCCGAACAGCGGCTCTACCAGCGACCACGCACCCGTCGTCGTAACCAGCACGACCGTCCTGTCCCGGGGCGTGTCGGCGAACACCTGGATCGACGCCAACCCGTTGGCGATGTCGGCGCGCAGCTCCCTGCTCACATCCACCTGCACAGTCGAGCCCTCGCCGCCGATCGGCGGGCGCAGCGACGTCGCCTGGACCGCCGCCGAATTCGCCACGATCAGCGCCCCGGTACCGGCGTCGGCCGCGGCCTTCACGTCAACGACGCGCGGCGTCAACGCCGTTCGGGTCCGCTGGGCGATGTCGGCCACCACCCGGGCCGCGTAGTTCAGCTGATTCGGGCTGCCGCCGTCGAGGGCGACCAGAAACTCGGGGCTGAACTCCGACGGCACCGCACCGAAGCCACCCGGGGCGGGGCCACCGCGACGCATCGTCAGCGTCGACGCCGGGTCGAGCTGGAACCTCATCGGAGCGATGGTCGGGCTGCACAGCTGACGCGGGCTGAACGTCAGACCGAACTCGAAATTGATGCGCTGTCTGAGCAGTTCGCCGGGAACGTCGAAGACGGTGTCCACCCGACCGGTGCGGTCCAGCGCAACGCTGTGTACCGCTTGGCCGTTCACGCTGACCATCGCGCTGGCCGAGTCCATGTCCGCGACCGGGGTGTGGGTGGCCAGCAGATGTACCTGCAGGCTTTCGACGCGACCGTCTCCCAATGCCGAACGGTCCACTCCGACGGTCAGATCGGCGGTCCTCAGCACCTCCCGTTCGCCGCTGATGCCCAACTGGCGGAACGTCATCTCGTCCGGATCGGCGCTCTCGGCTGCGCCGACCTGGTCCACGCGCGCGGACGGGGCCTGCGCCAGCGACTGCAAGCGGTCGGCGACCAGCGCGGCCTGGTTGGTGAGTTCCTCGCCGCGGCCGGTCACCATGAGGAACACGTCGGTCCTGTCGGGGTTGACCACTTCGAGTCCGGCGTCGCCGTTCTCGACCACCACAGAGCGGGTGAACTGAGGTGACGCCGGGGGCGTCGCGCCACGGGGCTGGCTGACGACTGTGATCGCCGGTGTCTGCGGCCGGTACATGCGGGCGACAGCGGAGGTCAGCGCCAGCACCGCCTGCTGTTCGGCGTCGTCGGCATCGATCGGTGCGTAGATGGTGAGCCGCTGCAGCACCGGCGGAAAGAATGTCGCGATCGTGGTGGGCGCTGGTTCGGCCCCGGCGAACAGGGCGCTGAGATCGCTGAGGACAACCCGCTCGCCGAGCCCGCACCGTTGCTCGGGGGGAAGCGCGGCCTCCCGTGCGGTGAACGACAGCCCCAGCGTCGAATCGCTGATCTGCGCCGCCGAGATGTCGACGTCGAACGGCACCACGGCCTGGGCCGGCGTCACCGCGGGAAGGTCCACTGTCCCCAGAACGGTGCCTCTGCGATCGGTGATCTCGACGAATCCCGCACCGAAATCCACCGGCGCGTGGATCAGCCCGCGCAGCCGTCGCGGCGTGAAACCCGACTGCACCGGGAGCGTGAAATCCTGGTTGACGTTGGCGCCGACCAGTGTGACGTCGGGGGGAAGCCCCAGCGCCGTCCATGGCAGCAGCACCTCGCCGTTGCCGGTCGGGTCGGCGTTGAGCGGTTCGGCGCCGGCGACGCCGGGGGCGGCGAACGCCATCACCAGCAGGGCCGACAGCAGGGCGCCCAGCGCGCGACCAATGATGTTGTGGCTCTTCGGTGATCCTGATCCGGGTTGCATCGCGGCCTCGTCCCCGACGGTAGTGATGGCGCGATCGACCGCAAGAGACACTGCCGCTCCAGTTTCCGGTGGTTGGGCTTCGAGAATCTCATCCCCGGCGTCGGACGATACCGGCAAAACCGGGTACTGCGGTGCAGAACGCGCCCCGCGCAAACCACTCAACCGCAAACCCGCGTGCCATACAATCAAACCCAACTTCTACCGGGGCGGGCAATCATTCCTTTGCTGAAATCGCAGTCCCGCGACAAGTGTGTGAACAGCCCTACGTATTGAGCCGCAACGATCTTAGCCGCGCCGGCCCGCGAATCGAGGCTTCCGGCCGGCAAATCGCCCACGGCTATCTACCATGGATGACCGCAACAGGTTCAGGGACGGAGCGCCACAGAGTTGTCTGACAACGTGTCGAAAGTGCCGGCGTCCGCGGCCGCGCTGATCTCCGCAGTGGAAACCCGGGTCATGATGACCAAGCTGACTCTCGGTGCGCTCGTCGGACTGTGCGCTGGGGCGCTCATCGGCGGGCTCGCCTTCGGTGCCCTGACCTCTGACACCACCGCCACGGCGTTTCTGCGGCTGCAGAACCCGGCCGACCTGACCGCGATCGCCGGCGGGGCCAGCCAGGTCACCCCCGACAACCAGGACAACACAGCGACTTTCGTCTCCGGCGAGATCGCCTACATGACCGGGGAGGGCTTCAGTCAGGCTGTTGCCAGGAAGATGGCGATGGACGAGCCCGCCGAACTCATGGTCGCGCAGGCCAGTGAGTCGGCCATGGTCACGGTCAGCTACAGCAGCAGCTCCCGCGACGACGCCATCAGGACCGTGCAGGCGGCCATCGACCTGTACGGCCAAGAGCTCGACCAGCGCGTCGACGCGCAGCTGCGCTCCATCTTGCCCACGTTGTCGGAGTGGCAGCGCAATGACACCGACCCGACACGGGCGCTCGAGATCCAGCGCGTGCGCGAGAGCGTCGAACTGCAGGCCGCCGCGGCGAGCGAGTTGCTGGTGGTGCAGCCACCGACACCGAACCATCCCAGTTCCGCGCAGTGGCTGATCGGCGCCATCCTGGGTGCGCTGGTCGGTGGTTCATGTGCGATCGCGCTACTGCTCGCCCGGCGACGCCGTGCGGGGCGCGGCTCGGTGGTGAAAACGCTGACCGGAAGCGTCGACGGGGTGCTGCTGCCGGCCGTCGATCTCGACCTGCCACCACGCGAGGCCTGGACCGACGACCAGATCCGCCTTGCCCGCGCGCTGTACTCCCAGTGCCGGGCCTCTGGATCAAATGAGGTCATCCTCGTGCTCGGCGCATCGCCGACGTCAGGGTCATCGGTGGTGGCGACGCTGTTGGAGTTCGCGGCCGCCGAGAGCACGCCGGCCGCGGCGAGCATCTCAGGGCTGCACGCCGCGCCGTCCTCGACGGAGCCGGTCACCACCCGCATCGTGCACGGCGGCGCGGTCGGCGACCCTTCGCTGACCCCTGACGTCATCGCCGGCGCCACCACCGTCGTCGCCGTTGCTCAGATCGAAGGCGACACCACAGCGCAGGTGCTGATGCTGCGCTCGGCGATCGCTGCTGCCACCGCACCCACGTTCGCTGCGTTCACCGTGCGGCGACCGTCGGCCCGTTGGCTGAGGCGCCGACGCGGGGGGAGCGCGCAGTGAGAGTCGCGCTCGTCCATGAGCGGCTGACCGAGATCGCCGGCTCGGAAAACGTCGTCGCCGAACTGTCCCGGCAGTGGCCCGACGCGCCGGTCACCATCCCGATCGTCGACCGGCGCGTCGACGCGTCATTCTCGGCCCAGGTGCAGACCGGCGCGTTGTCTTCGGCTTACCGGGCGGCGCGCTACCGCAGCTATGCGCCGCTGCTGCCGCTGGTGCCGGCGTGGTTGCGGCGCCGGGACTTCGGCTCGGCGGACGCGGTGATCATCAGCCACCACTTCGCTGCCGCCGCGGCGGTGCATGCTGCCGTGCCCAGGCCGACGATCGTGTACGTCCACTCGCCGGCGCGCTGGGCGTGGGACAAGGCGATGCGCGCCGAGGAGGCGTCGTCACTGCCCGGCCGCCTTGCCCTGGACGCGCTGTCGGGGCTGGCGATCAGGACCGAACTGGCCGCCGCGCCGAAGATGACCACCATCGTGGCCAACAGCACCGCGGTGGCTCAACGGATCAAAGACCACTGGAACCGCGAGTCGCAGGTGGTCCATCCGCCCGTCGACGTCGACTTCTACCGGCCCGATCCCGGCCAGACCCGCGGTGACTACTTTCTGCTGCCCGGCCGGTTGGTGTCCTACAAGCGCCCCGACGTCGCGATCAGGGCGGCTGTGCGGGCCGGGGTGAAGCTGGTGGTCGCCGGCGCCGGCCGCGACGCGGCCAAATGCCAGAAGCTCGCCGAAGGCGGAGACGTCGTTTTCCTGGGCCGGGTCTCCGGCGAGAAGTTCCGCGACCTCTACCGCGGTGCCAGGGCGATGGTCATGCCGGGAGAGGAGGACTTCGGCATCACCCCGGTCGAGGCGATGGCCTGCGGCACACCGGTGATCGCGCTCGGCGTCGGCGGCGCGCTCGACAGCGTCGTTGACGGCGTCACCGGAACGTTCGTCACCGGTGCCGACGACGCCGAGGTGGTCGGGCGCTTCGCCGAGACCTTCGCGACATTCGACACCAGCGGCTACGACCCGGTCCGGATCAGACGGCACGCCGAGACGTTCTCACCGGAGACGTTCCGCCGCAACATGTCCGAGGTGGTGGCAGAGACGCTGGCGGCCCGCCGCGATGGCTGACAGCAAGCATCTGCAGACCGCCGTCCAGGTGGTCGCCGGTCTTGCGCTGAACGTCTTCCCAGCGATCTTCATCGCCATCTACGCCCGGATCGCGCCCATCGAAACCCAGGGTTTCCTCGCGCTGTCGCTGGCCGTCGGGGTCTACGTCGCGCAACTGGTCAACGCGTTCGTCGTCGAGGGCCGGCTCGCCACCCCCGACGCCGAAGGCGACCCCGGCCTGCCAGGGTGGGTGGTGGTGCTCGCGCTGTGCGCCGCAGCGCCTCTGGTGATCGGCCCCGCGGTCGCCTCGTCTGCGGTACTGATGGGCAGTTCCATCGGGGTGATGACCGGTCTGTTGATGTCGCGGTCGATCGGCGTGGTGACAGGCCAGTGGAAGCGCGAGGGTTTCGGCGCGACGCTGCTGGTCGTGGCCAGCGTGATCGCGCTGTGGATGGCCACCGAGCACAACCCGCACGCGGTGCAGGTGCTCGCCGTCGGCGCGTTCCTCGCCGTCCTGGTGCGGTATCAACCGCGAAAAAGCATGCCGAACATGGGCTTTCCGCCCGACGTCCGCAGGTCCGGGTGGGTGACCGCGGAGACCGCGGTTGTCGGCGCCGTCCAACCGGCCATCACCTCACTGCTACTCGTGATGGTCGGGCCTGCCGCGTCGGTGACCTTCCGCGTCATCTCCACCGTCGCCGGCGCGGTCGAACCGATCCTGGCCTACGGCAGATACCGGTTACTCGCCCACGGGCATCGCGGCGAACTCCGCCCCTTCGTCGTCGTTTTCGTCGTCGGTATGGTTGCCGTGCTGGCCGCGGCGTTCGGCGGCTTCGGCAGCCTGGTGTTCGGCCCGGCATGGGACGCCGTTGGGGTAGCGGCCCTGCTGTTGGCCGCGCTGTGGAAGGCCGTCATGCTCGTCTCCACGGTCCCGTTCGCCGCGCTGCGCAAAGCCGGGAAAACGGTGCTGGTGTTCTGGATTCGTGGCGCCAGCACCGTCGTCTACCTGGTGATCAGCGTCGGCTTCCTGCTGCTGTGGCGATCCACCGAGGCGATCTTCGCCGCGTTCGTCGTGGCCGAGATGATCACCGCCGTCGTCTACCACTTCGCCGCGGTCAAGGGCGCACCCGACTATGCCGACTCCTTCGGACTGCGCCGGCAAGGGGAACGGTCCCGCTGATGACCCTCACCGCGCCCGCCGACACCTTCCTTGTGCGACACGGCAACACGTCCTCCCGCGCCCCGGCATGGTTCACCCCCGCGACCTTGCTGTTGGCCCCGGTCGCCATGTCGTTCTTGGCATGGTTCGGACTGGTCGCACGGCAGAAACTCGGGACGGCCCAGACCGCGTCCGAGGCGCTGACCGGATTCTCGGCCCCCGCCGCGGTGAGCGGGCGCGGCATCGCGCTGCTGGTGCTGTGGTACTTCGCGATCGTGATGGTGTCGATGGTCGGCTACTGGTGGGGCACCCACCGGTCCCGACCGCTGACCGGAGCCGACCGCACCAACACTGCGGGCTTCGAACGACGCTACTTCTTCTTGATCCTGGCCGCCGGCGCGGTCGGGGTGCTGTATTCGTTCTGGAAGGTCGGCGGTGTTCCGGCGATCATCGCGTCGCTCAGCGAGCAGACCGCCAACGACTTCAGCAATGCCCTGTCCGGTTTCGCGGGTCCCCAAACCCTGCGCTACGCCACGATTCTCGCCGCGCCGCTTGCGGTGTACCTGTGGCGCAAGAAGGTGATCGGCTGGCCCTACATGGTGGCCGGGGTGCTGCTGCTGTTCGCCAACGCGATGATCGCATCCCGGCTGTCGCTGTTGATGGCGTGTGCGGTGTACCTGGCGGCGTGGGTGCGCGGACGGGTACACCGCGAACCGGGCACCGGATCACCGGTGCGGGCACTGATCGCGGTCGCACTGATCGCGGCCACCGGGTTCGGTCTGCTCACGGTACTCAACTACGTCCGCAACGCCAACTACTACCGCGAGGCCGGGATCTCGAACCCGATCGAGATGAACGTGTACCAATCCGGGGCGTATCTGGCTGTACCGGCGCAGGTTTCACTGGGTATGGCCGACGCGGTGGGCCGGGGCGCCTGGGAGAACCCTGGCGGCGCGGCGGAATCTCTGGCGGCCGTGCAACCCACGTTTCTGCAGTTCAACAAGATCGCCAAGGACGACAGCTGGAAACAGGCGTCGGTGTACGGCTATTCGGTGACCTTCGCCGGGAACTTCTTCACCAATTCGGTGTTCGCCGACACCTACGCCGAGTACGGCGCCTGGGGCTGGCTGTACACGATCCTGGCCTACGGCGTCGCCGGCTACGCGTTCGCCCGGATCTTCAGCCTGAGTCCCGTGATCGCCGCGTCCGCGGGGGTGGTCGGATACTGCTTCCTGGAAGTATGGCGCGTGCAGATCCTGATCTACGGCATCGTGATCTTCCTGCTGTTACTCACCGCTGCGGGCGCAGTGGTGGCGTCGAGGCTGGGACCGCCTGCCGCTAAGGCTGCTTCACGCTGAGACGGTCGACAGTCAAGCCGCCGGCATTCACGGTGTCGAACGCCGTCACCGGTTCGGTGTGCCGGATCGAGACGTCGGCCAGGGAAATGTCGCGGGCGTTGCCGATGCCGACCCCGCCGTTGCCGCCGGTCGTGGACGCCGAAGAAATGCGACAGTTGCGTAGGCGTAGCCCGCTGACCCTCCGGTCGGTCAGTGACTCGGCCCGCACTGACCAGTTCTCACACCGCTCGATTCGCACGTCGTCGACGGTCACATCGAACTCGGTGAAGCGGGGATCACCGGAAGGCCCCGGCCGGGCCAGCAGGTGAAGCCCCATGTTGCAGTCGGTCGCCGTGATATCGGCCAGGCGCACCCCACGGCTGGCGACGTAATCCCAGCCGGCGTCGGCGCCCGGTTCGGCGGAGTCGACCATCACGGCCGCGCCGGCGCGCGCCCCGTGGACAGCCAGCCCGGTGAGCGTGGCGCGGTGGACGCCGGCGATCCGGACGCCGTTGGCCCTGCCGCCGGTGACATGGGCGCCGTCGATCGTGAAATCGGTATTGGACCAATCCGTCAGGGCCGGGAACGCGAACGTCGACGAGTCGGTGTCGAACAGCGGTTCGTCGGCGTAGTACGTGACGAGCGCCAGCCCGTCATCGCCGGTGTCCGCGGCGCGGTAGTCCTCGATCCTGGCCTGTCGGCACGCGTTGAAATGCAGGCCGTCGGCCCTGGTGCCGGTGACCCGCAGCCCGGTGACGGCGATGGCAGCAGCTCCCATCATGATGACCCCGGCTTGCGGGCTGCCCTGCACCACGCAGTCGGTCAGGGTGATCCCGTTGACGGGACCCGGCCACCCGCGCGGCGCCGTGGCGAAGCTCGATCCTTCGACCACGGGGCCGCCCACTACGCGGATACCGTCGCCGAGCGACCGCCGCGCGTCGTGCGCCCATCGAATCCTGACGTGGTGCAACAGGATCCGTGAAGCCGGTCCGTGCACCAACACGGCGTGACCGGCACCGGCCCCGGTCGGGTCCAGGTTGTCCATCAGAAGCTCGGCGCCGGGATCGAACACGACCGCGACGTCAGAGACGCCGGCGACGACGATCGCCGCGTCGCGCCGAGTCCGGTGCTGTGCGAATCGGTAGGTGCCGCGGGGGAAGTGCAGCGTGCTGTGGGGCCGCAGGGCGGCGGCGGCAGCCTGGATGGCCCGGGAGTCGTCGGTGACGCCGTCACCCTTGGCGCCGAACTCCCGCACGTCGAGGACGGCGTGCCGCTGCCGGTGGTCGGGCAGCGCCACACCGGCAGCGCCGGCCGCCGCGGCGCTGATCAGAAATGTGCGTCGGGAAATCCTCACGGCGGGCCGGCGGTGAGGTCGGCACAGATGGCATCGGCTGCCGCGGTCGGGCGGAGCTGCTGGCGTGCTTTGACGTAGGCCAACCCGCGCTGGGCGAGATCAGCCCGGGCCGCGTCGTCAGAACAGTAGGTGTGGATCAGCGCGGCCAGCGCGCCGGCATCGTGCGGGTCGAAGAATTCGGCGCCGGCACCGCAGGTTTCGCGGACGGCCGGAATGTTCGAGGCCACCACGGCGGTGCCGGACGCCATCGCCTCCAGCGGCGGCAGTCCGGCGCCTTCATACAGTGACGGCATCACCAGCAGCTGGGCCGAGGCCACCAGCGCCCGCAGCACCACGAAGTCCAGTTGCCCCATCACGACCACGCGCTCACCCATGTCCTCGGCCAGCCGGCGGACCCGGTCGTCGGCGGTGCGCAGCGACGCGCCACCCCCCGCGATCACCAGCTTGTGCGGCAGGACGTCGGCCAGTGTGGAGAACGCCTCCAGCACAAGCGGGAGATTCTTGTGCCGCTTGGTGTTTCCGACATACAGCACATACGGGCCCGTCACAGGCGACAGGGCCGGGTCGGCCGGTTGAAACCAGATCTCGTCCACCGGAATAGGGGTCACGAGCGTCCGAGCAGACTTCTCGATCCCTCTCAGGGTCACGGCGGTCGCTTCCGACGGGGTGAAGATGCGCCGGCACGAGCGCGCATCGGCGCGCAGCATCGCGCGGGCGTACGCGCGGCGGGCGCGGTTCTGTCCGCTGATGTCCTCGGGCAGCAGATGAATGATGTCGTGCACGGTCACGTAGGTGAGCATCCGGCGGTTGCCCGCCAGCATCCTCGCCAGCGGATACGGATAGTGGGGCAGCCACACCGCGCGAGGCCGCGTCGCCGCGAACGCCCGCCGCCAGACCCTCTGTTCCGCCGCCGAATACATCGCCGCCGACGCAGGTTCCGCGTGGACCAGCTCGGTGCCGGGCCCTAGAGCGGGCGCGGTGTCCGGATCTGCCAGAACCGCCAACGAGACTCCGTGCCGGTCTGCGGCCTCTTCGAGTGTCGGAAGCTGCGTGCGGATGTAGGTGCCGATGCCGCTCTGGCGGACATGCCGGGCGTCGAACAACACGTCCACGCCGTGTTTGCCCTGGGTTCGGGCTTCGACCACAGGCTCCTCCTGATCCTCAGCGGTGCAACCAAGGTTACGGGCCCGCCCCAGAAAGGAGGATTAACGGGCCCGTCGATATGTGCAGGGCGTCACAGTCCGTTACCGTCGGTGTGTGAGCACGTTTCTCTCCAGGTTCGACGATTCCCTCAATCGCATGCTCGAGCGGTGTGCGCGGGAAGCCGGGGAAGACGTCGACGCCTACGTCGCCCGCGCCGTGGGGGCGCAGATGGTGGCTGACCTGACGCGCGCCGAGGACCCGGTGACCAAGGATCTGTTGGTGCACCTCTCCGAGGCAGGCGTGTTCGCGTCGGACGCGATGCCGGATGTCTCGGCCGCCGTGCACGACCCGGAGCGGCTGCGGGCGCTGTATGACACCGGGCTGCTCGACTCGCCGCCCGAGGCGACCTACGACCGAATCACTCGCGCTGCAGCCGACGCGCTGGACGCGCCGTTCGCCGCGGTGTCTTTGATCGACGTGGACCGGCAATTTTTCAAGAGCTCGGTCGGGATGGGCGGCGTGGCCGCCGAGGAAAGGCAGACGCCGCTCGAAGACTCGGTGTGTCAGTACGCCGTGGCAAACAACGTGCCGCTGATCCTCGAGGATGCAAGGACGGATCCTGTGTTCAAGCACCATCCGGTGGTGCAAGCCGGTGCCGTGATCGCCTACCTGGGGATTCCGCTGGCCGACCGCGCCGGACACGCGATCGGCACACTGTGCGTGTTCGACAACAGGCCACGCCTGTGGGGCACTGGCCATGTGCAGATCATGACCGACCTCGCGCAGATCGTCGCCGAGCGGGCGTTCGCTCCCGAACCCGACCGACACCGCTGATTCGCAGGGTCACAGCAACGTTTCATCCTATTGCTGTGATTCCCACATTGGCAAAGTCGGATGCCACGCGTTCGAATTCACTGCGTCTACTCCTCAGCACACTTAGAGTGGGGTTCAACGGATCGCTTTTTCGGGGGACTGAACACGTGCAACCAGGCGTGAAGACTGCGAGTCGTGAGCGCGCTGACGGGGCTGCCGCTCCGCGGCCGGATGTGTCGGAAGAGGCCGTACGGCACGAACCCTCCGAGCTGTCCGGGTGGGTGATGCGGCTGCGCACAGACCCGTGGTACTCGGTACTCACGGTGGGGCTCGACATCCTGGCTGCGTCGTGCGCGGTGCTGCTGGGGCAGTGGGCGGTCGCCGGCGATGTGACCGCACGCAACATCGCGCTGTACTCGTGGGTGTTCGTTCCGCTGCTGCTCATCGTGCTCGCGTCGCGGTCGCTCTATCGACGGAACCTCAACAGGAGCTTCTTCGACGACTTCGAACCGATCGAGACGTCGGTCGCGGTGTCGACGTTGACCGCGATGGCGCTCGTGATCGTGTTGGTGCCACCGTTGGCGGCGAACGAGCCGGCGGGTGCGTACGTTCGCCCCAGCGAATTATTCGTCAAGATATGGGTGTTCGCCGCCGTTCTCGTGCCGTTGCTGCGCCTGGTGCGGGCGATGGTTCAGCGGTACTACCGCCGCAAGTACCACACGGCGGCTCCGGCGCTGATCATCGGTTCCGGGCCGATCGCCCACCAGCTCATCACCCGCATGCGGCAGGTGGCCGATTACGGTCTGCGCCCGGTCGGCGTGCTCGACGGGCAGCGTCCGACGGATGCCGAACTGCTCGACGTGCCGTATTTCGGCCCACCTGACAGCGTCGACATCGCGGCGCGCGCCACCCGCGCCGAAGAGCTGATCGTGGCACCGAGCGCGCTGCCCGAGGAGGAGTTGACCCGCGCGGTGAAAGCGGCGCAGGGACTCGGTCTGCAGGTGCGCGTGGTGCCGCGGGTGATGGATGCCGTCAGCGTCGGCTCCTTCATCGAACACCTCGGCGGTATCCCGTTGATGATCCTGAGCCACACCGACCCCAAGGGGTGGCACTTCGCGGTCAAACACGCCTCAGACCGGGTGGTCGCCGCCTTCGGGCTGCTGCTCATCTCGCCGCTGTTCCTGACTCTCGCGATGCTGGTCAAACTTAGCTCTCCGGGCCCGATCTTCTTCGGCCAGGATCGAGTAGGCCGCGACGGCAAGGTGTTTCAGTGCCTGAAGTTCCGCAGCATGCGCCCGGCCGATCCCACCGCCGCCGCGTTCACGCTGAGGGACGGCGCCGCGCCGGGTGGGGTGGAAGGTGAGGACCGGCGCACCTGGATCGGCAAGATCATGCGCAAGACATCGCTGGACGAACTGCCGCAGTTGGTCAACGTGCTGCGCGGCGACATGAGTCTGGTAGGCCCTCGCCCCGAACGCCCGGAATTCGTCGAATTGTTCGAGATGCAGATCCGGCGCTACGGCGAACGGCATCGGGTGAGGGCCGGCATCACCGGCTGGGCGCAGGTGCACGGCCTGCGCGGCCAGACCTCCATCGCCGACCGCGCGGAGTTCGACAATTACTACATCGAGAACTGGTCGGTGCGGCTGGATTTGAGAATCATGCTGTTGACCGTGCTCGCCGTGTTGCGTCCTACCGAGGACTGAGCCGGCTTTCTGTGTGCCACCCGGCGTAGGCGGCCGACGTGGTGAGAGTCAGCCGGCCCGCCGTGACCGGCGGCCGGCGCTTCCTCGGCGCCACCGGCCGCGGTGTCGGTGGTCTCGGCGGCAGCCAGATCCGGTTCCGGCTCCGACGAGTTCGTCGTCGGAGAAATCTCGGTCTGCGTCCGCGATCTCGGTGCTCGGCCCCGGTCTGTTGACTGCGGCGCGGTGGTTGTCACAGGTTTTTGGACATCGTTTGCTGTGGTGTCGTCGTCCCGGTCAGTACGTCGACGCTGTCTTCAGGTGTCTTCGCGGCCTCTTGATCGTCGACCTCCGCATCCACCGCACCCAGGATGCATCGTCAGCGTTCTGCTCTTCGCTGATGTCACCGCACCCGGTGTTCTACGCAACGTCGTGGGCCGTGGCGGCGTTCGACGTCGCGTCGGGCGCATCCGGTCGTACGTTCGGCTGACGGCTTCTGCCACGTTCCGGTATCTGATTCTGCGACAACAGGAATCGACAACAACGCCGTTTCGATCGCCTGCGCCACAGTGAGCGCACCGACGCGGCCGCGATGATCGGAGTTCCGCACGATCCCCCGGGTTCGGCAAACTTCACCTCGGCGGTACTTCAGTTCCTGTGCCGGAAACATGCTTTTGCCGCAAAGTATTTCGCAATACGGATAGCGCGGCGTCGCGGTTGTTGTTTGCTGTGGTAGCCCGTCCAGGCGCTTGGTAACGAGATGGCGTCCGGGTTAGCCGGCCACGCGTTCGGGCTGGTGGCTGACCGTGAGTTGGCGTGCGGCGGGCCTGGTTCTCGAAACCGTCGCGGGACGGATGTAAGTTCAGTTACCTTTGCTGCGGGGTGGTTAGGAGTTTGGGGGAGTTTGTCGCCATGAAACCCGCGCACGTGGGGTTGATACCGGACGGTCTGCGGCGGTGGGCCGACGCGAACGGCGCGACGCTGGCCGACGCGTACCGGCTCGGCGCGCAGAAGGTTGTCGAAATCCTGCTCGTACTGCAACGCAACCTCGTGCAGACCGTCACCGTCTACAACCTCAGCCGGGCCAACTTGGGGCGGCCCGGGCATGAGCTGGACGGCGTGTACGCCGCGTCGGCGTTCTTCTTCGCCGCGCTGCTGCCGAAACACTTCGATCCCGCCGTCGTCGGCGTCCGCATCCACGGCGACCTCACCCTGTTGCCACCTGAACTGGCCGCGGCGGCGCGCGCCGCCGAAACCGCCATGACCGGCGACGCCTTCCGCATCAACATCCTGCTCGCCTACGACGCCGCCGAGGAGCTACGTGCCGCCCATCAGCGCGCCGTCCGCGAAGGCTGTGACATCACCGAGGCGTTCTCCATCGGTGAGGTCGATCTCGTCATCCGCACCACCGCCGAGCCGCTGCTCAGCGGATTCCTGCCGCTGCAGAGCCAGTATGCCCAGCTGCGGTTCCTCGACACCCCGCTCAACGAATTGACCGCCCAGCACATCGACGACCTCGTCGACGAGTACCGGCGGTTCCCGCGACGGCGTGGAACGTAGCGATGACCACGAGGAACCCGATCATCATCGGCGCCGGGCCTGCCGGGCTCACCGCCGGGCTGGAATTGGTCAACAGGGGAGTCACCCCGCGGCTCTACGAAGCGTCGGCCCACCTCGGTGGGCTCGCGCGCACCCCGACCGACGGCGACTGGCGCATCGACCCCGGCGGGCACCGGTTCTTCACCCGCAACGAGGACATCCTCGATCTGTGGAAATCGCTGCTGCCCCACGATGAGTGGCTCGCAGTCGGCCGGCGCTCGGCGATGTTGGTCAGCGGGCACTACGTCCGGTACCCACTGCTCGGGCGAGACCTGTTGACCCAGATGGGGTATCGGCGCGGCGCCCGCGGCCTGAGCAGCTTGCTGTGGTCAAGGCTGCGGCGCAACTTCCGCATCAACGACCGCCCGTCGGAGAACTTCCGACAATGGGGCATTGGGGAATTCGGTCGCCATTGGTATGAGATGTTTTTCGACGGCTACGTCCGCAAGACCTGGCTCACCGAACCCGAAGAGCTGACCAGCGACTGGGCCAACCAGCGCATCAAGCCGATCGGCTGGCGGCGCGGCCACGACTCGGATCCCGCCTCGCAGGACGTCTTCCGCTACCCCCGGCTCGGGCCCGGCCAGCTCTGGGAGGCAGCCGCGGCGGCACTGACCGCCAACGGCGCCGCCCCGGTGCTCAACGCCCCGGTCACCGGGCTCCGCCACGACGGAGCCAGCTGGACCGTGCGACTGGCCAACGGGGACAACGCAACCGGCGACACCGTGTTCTCCAGCATGCCGCTGCGGCTGCTCATCGATGCGCTGGAACCCGCACCGCCCAGGCACATTCGCGCCGTCGCCGCCGCGCTGCGGCACCGGTCGCTGATCACCGTCGCCGTCGCGCTCAGGCAGTCCCACGACATCCCGTTCAACTGGGTGTACACCCCCGGCAAGAACTTCAACGCCGGCCGCATCCAGAACTACGGCCGCTGGTCGGCCGATCTGACCCCGGCCGACTTCGCCGGTACCTTCCTCGGCTTCGAATACTTCATCGCCCCCGGCGGCGAGCTGTGGAACGCCGACGACGCGCACCTGACCGATCTGGTCCAGAAGGATTTGCGCGCACTCGGCGTCGGGGACGCCGGCATCGAGAAGGTGATGATCGTGCGTTCGCAGTTCGCCTACCCGATCTACGACCCGGCCCGCGACCGCAGCGTCGTGCGGATCCGCGAATACCTGCGGCGGCAGCATCCGTCGCTGTATCCGATAGGGCGCAACGGAATGCACCATTACGACAATCAGGACCACGCCATGCTCAGTGCGCTGCGCAGCGTCGCCCAGTGCTTCGGCGAGAACGTCGACCCGTGGCAGGTCAACACCGACATCGGCTACCACGAGAGCGGTCTGCTACGGAACTGAGGGGGTCAGGCCGGGCTCACGTCGCCGTAGGTCGCTGAGCGCCACTGCGGCTGCGCTTCGCCCCCATGCCACCAGGAGGCGTGGAGGGACCAGTTCTGCGGTCCGTAAGGACCGCCCTGAACCACGATGTGTGAGTCGGTGGCGTCGCGATCGCTGACATAGGTGATGGTGCCGACGTAGACGTTGCTGCCGGCGATGCCGTCCTGCGGATTGCCGCCACCGAGTTCCACTGCCCACCAGGTGCTTCCGACGTGATCGTCCATTGTGACGACGGTCTCGGTGATGTCGACGTCGAACACCTGCAGCAGTCGCACCCCATACCCTCCGCCGGCGCCCCGCGCGGGCAGGTGCGCGGTGATCGTGGTGAAGGACGCGTCTTTGACGCGGAAGAGCTCGACGGCCGCGCTGTCGGCACCCGACGACGACACGTCGCCAAACTGCACCCCGGCGATGTCCTGGATCAGAATCCGGCCAGGTCCCTCGAGGCTCATACCGTCGATCGTCAGATTCGACGAGGGGAGGTCGGCGGCGCTAAGGTGGCTGCGCATCTGCGCCGCCCCCAACAGGTTGATGTCGGCCTTATGAGCGGAGACCAGGCGGAGGCCGTCGATCACCGCGTTCTGCAGCGATGCCAGCAGGATTCCGCCGTTGCCGCCGAGATTCGGTCCATCGTCGTCGCCGGCGGTCTCGGCGTAGATGTTTCGCAACGTGACGCCGGCGAATTTGCTCGTCATCGCGGCCGGTGTCTCCACCGCCAACGACCAGTTCTTTGCCCCGTGGATCGTCACGTCACTGATGACCACGCCGGAGAAGTTCCACCATTTGGCGTCTTCAGTGCCGTCGATGTTGTTCGTCGCCAGGACCACGCCGGTTTGGACGTCGACGATCGTGACGTCGGAGATCCGAATATCGCGCGACGCCAGACTCGTCCAGTCGCCAACGTGGGATGCCTTGGCCGAGTTGACGTGGAAACCGAACTCCTTGTCGGTGACGGTGACATCGCTGATGGTGATGTCGTATCCGCCCTGCACGCGGAACCCGTTGGCGCGACCGCCGGTGACCGTGATGTCGCTTGCTACCGAGCCGCCGTTGTTCCATTCGCCGAGGACGCCGAGGTTGAATGGGCCGTCGGTCGGGCCGTACGTCCACGGCTGGCTTTCGTGGTAGTAGGTGACGAATGCGAGGCCGTCGTCGCCGGTGTTCTGTGCGACCAGGCCGTTGACCGTCGCCCGCCGGCTCGCATTGAAATGCAGTCCGTCAGCGAGGGTTCCGATGGCGGTCATGTTCGTCACCGTCACGTCGGAGGCGCCCATCACCACGACCCCGGACTGCGGCGTGTTCACGATGCGTGCGTTGACGATGGAGACGTACTCGACCTTGCCGGTGGAGCCGGTCCATACCGGCGGCGGTGCGGTATCGGACGGCCACCCGAGTATGGAGATTCCGTCTCCGAAGCTGCGCGCCGACGGCCGGGTGACCCACTCGATGGTCGGGTTGAGGATGGCCACGTGAGATGCCGCGCCTTCGACACGCAGGCCGTGGCTGGTGCCGTGCCCGTTGGTTGCCAGATTGTCCATGAGCAGCTTGGCGCCGGGGGCGAACTCCACGGTGACATTCGACAGTCCCTTGAGCAGGATCGCGGCGTTGCCGGCCGGGTGCTGCTGGGCGAACCGGTATTGTCCCTCCGGAAAGTACAGGCGCGCATTGGAAGTCAGGGCCGCCTCGGCGGCCTTGATGGCAGCCGAGTCATCGGTGACGCCATCACCGACCGCGCCGAAATCTCTGACGTTGATCGTGGTGCCCGTTTGGGACGTGGTCTGCCACACCATCGTGGACCCCGTCGAGGCGGCCGCTGCGTCGAGCCGACGGGCGCACGCCAGCAGCGCCAACGCGATGGGCGAGTCGGCGTGGCGACGTTCGTCTGTGATCCCCAGCGCGCCAAGCAGTTTGGTCATGAACCCGACGGTCTTGTTCATCGGGGCGGCAGCGTCCTCAGCAGTGAGTTGAGTGATGTTGGTGTGCGGCACGTGGTCATCGAGTTGTGCAGTCGGCTCGGCAGTGGAGACGGCGCCACCGACGCCGGAAGCCTCCGGCAGCTCAGCAGTGAGGTCGTCGACGTCGCTCGCTTCCGGCGCCGCGATCTGTTCGGTTCCGGCGTCCCCGGTGTGAGTGCCGTCTGCATGGGTGGGCGGCTGGAACGTGTCCGAGGCGCTGCTGTCGACGACGGGGGAGGACTTGCCGCCGTCCGCGTCAGCGCCGTGGTCGGCATCGCTCGCCTCGCCCTCGGTGATGTCGGGATCCGCACCGTCGGCCCAGCCGGCATCTGACTCGTCATCGACGCCGTTATCCGTGTCGACGTCGTCGATGCCGGTGTCATCCGCGACGTCGGTATCGGGTTCATCCTCGGCTTCGCCGTCGGGATCGTCTTCGGCCCCACCGTGGTCGGCCGGAGATGCTTCAGGAACTGTCGATGTGCCGGCCGCGGTCGAGGCCGTACTGCCGACCGAGGAATCAACGGCCGACGATTCGGCTCCGGCGGCCGCGTGGCCGGTGCTCATAGCCAGCCCGATGCCTGCAGCGATAACCACGCCACACGCTTGGCAAACCCGGTTGTTCATCGCGGGCGACCCCCCCATCAATTTTCGCTCGCGTCATGGAGCCATGATTATGGCAGCTAATACCCCATTCGCCAACCCGGCGCGGGCCGAGCCTACTCAGGTTGGCTGCTTGTATACAGCAAAGCCGTATGCCATCGGCCGCGTAAGCCGCTCGTATGCCGTGGATCTCGCTACAGCAAGCTGAACCCGGTTGGTTTTCGAGTTCACCAGAAAGGAGGCTTGGAGGCCGATCATCGCCTAGAGCACGGGGATTGCGAAGATACGATTTTTGCTGGAACTAGCGCTTGAAGAGCGACGCGAGCCAACGGGCGATGTCGGGCCGAAATCGCAGGCACTCGCACATGCCGCAATCCGAGCCGGGGCGAAAGTGCTCGTGAGCGGAGCGCTCATGCCCGCACCTGCAATCCACGAGGGAGAATTTACGCCGTCCACCACTGATCCCGGGGTAGCTACACGGAATGCCGCCGAGTTCGCCGATCCTGCGGCAGTGGGGCCGAAGGTGCCGCCGTCGTGGCCGATCCCCAGTACAGTGCTGCCGTGGGTTATCCGGAGAACGTGCTGGCCAAGGACGAACACGTCGTCCTGCATCGCCACCCGCACTGGGGGCGGTTGACCATCCCCGCGCTCGTCCTGATCGTCGCGTCGGCGGCCGCCGCGTTCGTGGCCGGCTACGTCAACACCCTTGACTGGGAGCCGAACGCGAAGAACATCGTGTTCGCCGTCATCGCGGCGATCTGGCTGATTCTCATCGGGTGGCTGTCGATCTGGCCGTTCCTGAACTGGTGGACCACCCACTTCGTCATCACCGACCGCCGGGTGATGTACCGGCACGGGCTGATCACCCGCTCGGGCATCGACATCCCGCTGGCGCGGATCAACAGCGTCGAGTTCCGGCACGGCCTTGTCGACCGGATCTTCCGCACCGGCACGCTGATCATCGAATCCGCCGCCCAGGACCCGCTGGAATTCCAGGACATCCCGCGCGTCGAGCACGTCCATTCATTGCTCTACCACGAGGTTTTCGACACCCTCGGCACCGAGGAGTCCCCGAGCTGACCGGGGCTCCGACGGTCGGCCTCGGCCGACCTCGAGTCAGCAGGAGGGTGAGCCGAACCAACCGCCCACGTTGTATCTGGCGTAGTCGAACGGGATGTTCCAGATTGCGCTCACCCCGCCGTACCGGTCGGTGAAGCGTTTCGCTTCCGACGGGCTCATTTGGTCGGCATTCTTGTGGAACATGCACTGTGCGCGGAAGTTGAGGAATTTCTCGGATTCCTCGTTACTCAAAGGCAAGACGATCGAGATGATGGCCTTGCCGATCTCGATCGCGGCGGCGGCCGGCTTCGGCAGGATTGCGGTCACGACGTCGGCGATACCTGTGACGATCCGTGGCAGATCCCCTCTTGTGACGCCTTCCATGATCGATGTCACGCCGTCATTCAGCGCCTTGAAGCGCAGCAAGCCATCGAACCGCCATACCGTCGGAAAGCTGTTCAGCTTCTCGACCATCCGGTCGAGGACCTGGACGATCGCACCCACCGTGGCGAGACCCCGCCATGTGTCCTCGAAGTTCGGATCGCCGACGGTCGTGCTGACGGCATACAGGGTGGCGGCGCCGTTGCTCTTGCTGTCGGCGAGGTAGATGAAGCGTCCGTCGCGACTGAGGGTCATCTCGGACGGTCGTCCCTCGAAATCGACCCGATCGACGATGGCGTGACTGCGGGCATCGATCACCGACATCAGATAACCACCGGCGGTATATGACGTCGTGTAGATATACCTGCCACTCGCGCCGACAACAATGTCGACCATCCCGAGCGCCTGAGGATCGGCCGATCCTCGTATCGTGGTCGCGATGGTGTTGTTGGTCGCGTTGATGATGGTGAGGTGAGCCCCCTGTAGTGGTCCAGTCGTTGTGGGACTCTGTTGCCCGAGTGCTCGGGCAGGAAGAATCAATGACGACATGGCAACGAACAAGCGCCGGCGGCACACTCCGGATCAGATCATC
>NZ_JBQQCF010000054.1:0-35101 GCF_052245755.1 Mycobacterium sp. 4D054 | reverse complement strand
TCACCGAGCCCGCGGCGGGTCCTTGCCCGGAGGCCGGCGGGTCGCCGAACAGTGAGTGCGCGCGGCCCAGCACCTCACCGACCTGAGCCACCACCGCGCCAACCGACACGAAACCAGTATCAGCGACTAAGACCCACCCCCCAGACACAAAATTCGGCAGCAGGCGGCACCGCTACTGCGCCTAAGCGTCTGTCTCCCCGAAGCAGGGTGGGCCCCACAATCCGCGGCCGGCAGTGCGCGCTGACGCTTCGGCCGCGGCGATCTCGCCTGCCCGCTGCGGCGGCCTGGATACATCGAAAACGTAGCTTCGTGCTGCCCCTGCGGCCGCGGCAAGAACGGAGTAGTCGCCCTGGTCGGTCTCGACGTAGGCCAAGGTGCGGTTAACTGCAGTTGGATGATCCACGTGGTGCGGCTGTGCAGGCTCAACTTGTCGGCCGGTGCGTTTAGTCTCCACGCAGATTGAACTTCCGGACCAGGGGCTGTGATGGATGACGGGATCGAACCGAGACTTGTGGAGGTTCTCGATGTCCCGAGGCTTGGTGCGGTCGTTCGCGGCAATGCGGGCTCGTTGCCGTGGCGTTTGGTCGACGAGTCGGGTGCCGGCGTAAACCACGTCAATCTGTGGTTGGCCGACCTGTTCGCGTGCGACAACTCGCCTGCGACGCTGCGCGCCTATGCGTACGACCTACTGAGCTGGAGTCGTTTCCTCGGCGCACTGCAGGTTTCGTGGACTCAGGCAACGCGGGGCGAAGTCCGGGACTGGGTGAGGTGGTACCGGTGTCGCGCGAACCCGCAACGACGCCGCGGATCGAGTGCGGATACTCATCGGCCGACCCCAGGTTCTGTGAACGAGCGGACGGGCAAGGCCTACCTGGAGTCTTCCTACGCGCGGTCGTCGATGAATCGCAGACTGTCGTCGCTCAGTGGCTTCTACGAGTTCGCCCTGGAGTCGGATCTCGGGCCGCTCATCAACCCGGTACCGAAATCGCGCGACGATCTCACTCGACTCGACGTGCACCGCCAGCACTTCGATAACCCGCGCCCCCAAAAGCGCGCGCCTTATCGGCAGAAGCTAGTGGAACGTGCGCCGCGCGCGCTCAGCGACGACCTGTACGAGGAGGTATTTGCATCGCTGAGAACAAACCGCGACCGTGCCATTGTCGCTACGGCGATCTCCTCTGGTTTACGCGCCAGTGAACTGCTCAGCATGCGGCGGGGGATGCTCCATGCCGCCGACCAAACCGCCGATGTAATACCCAAGGGCGGGAATGGAAGTCGTGTCATGGTCCGTATCAGTCCCACTGCGTATCTCTGGATCGCCCGGTACCTTGCTGAGCGCCCCGTGGGTCCGCCTGAAGAGCCAGTCTGGCTGACATTGCGCGGCACACCGCGGCCGCTGAGCTATTGGGCAATGCGACAGATCCTTGAACGCAGCAACGCGCTGCTGGGCTCCAACGTCACGATGCATGACTTCCGGCACACCTTCTGCATGCGTCTCGCCCAGGACGAGAACATGACCATCGCGGAAATGCAGGAGCTGATGCGGCACGCGTCGATCGCCAGCACCACACGCTACCTGCGACTCACCGTAGCCGAACTCGTCGACAAACTTGATCAGCACTGGAATAGACCCCCGTCACCGCAGCCCACGCCGGCGAAAGGCTATGCGGCAGAAGATCTCCAAGTTCTTTTCGGTCGGGCATTCTGATGGCGCGGGTGCTCACGCGTGCCCAGTCGCTGGCGAGTTCGTCTGCGTTTGCCAACCATCCAGTCGAAGTACTGCCTTCGCTGTCCCCGACGCCCGAGGACCATCCGTGGTTCGGAAACACTGTCACCTGCGCCGAACGTGAACGCATCATCACTGCGGGACTTCCGCTCGTGATGGCACGGATGAGTGAGAAGTACCGCAGCGAGGCAGTAGCCCGCAGCGGTGCACGGCTCTGGCTGAGTCGCCTATTGGACTGGCTGGATGGCTTTGTCGGCGACAGTTATCAAGACCGTTGGATCGCCAGCGATTCCGATCGCCAGCCGAAGGCGTGGTGCCCAGCCTTATCAACCGGATCGCATACACGGCTTGGGGCAAGGCTGTCGATCAACGCACTCATAATGCTGGGGGTCATTCGTCCCGGCCATGACTGGTTGATCGAGAACAAGCAGGCGCGGTTCTACCGTGACTGGACGACCACGCACGAACCGAAGGCGTGGGATCGCTACTTCGCCGCCGCGGAGCACGAGGGCGCACCGGAAGTGAAGAAATGGCGAACCGCCACCCACCTGGTACGTATCAGCATCTGCAACGGGCTGCCAATCACCGAGCTGCACAGCCAGCATGTGTTGGCCTACCGAGACTTTCTCGTCTCGACCGGCAGGATGCCGGGGGATCTTCTCGCCATGTGGCACTACGGACGCCGCGGCGGACTGTTCGCCGGTGAAGCCGACGACCTGCGGCACTACCTCATCGCCAAACGTCTCAGTCCCACCGAACTGGTCGACCGCTTCAATGTGCGAGCTCCCAGCGTGCGAGGACTGTTGATCGCCTACCTCGCCGAGATCGCCGTCGGTCAGGACTACGCCAGCCTGGACGGAACCAGCCGAAACCTGGTGAAGCTGTTCTGGAAACCGATCGAAGACGCCAACCCCGGCATCGACACAATCAGTTTGACGAAGGCCCAGGCATCCGCCTGGAAAGAGTGGTTGCGCACCAAACCGGATGGGACTCCGCGCCGGCACGCCGAGAGCATTCTGGGAGCGGTCCGCAGCTTCTACCTCGACGTGGCTGCCTGGTCCCACGAGGATCCCTCGACGTGGGCCCATTGGGCTGTCTCATGCCCGGTCAGCATCCGCGACGTCCGAGGCCAGCAGAAGCGCCGGGCCCAGCGGGCACACCGCATGCATGCCCGCACCCGCACCCTCACCCCGCACGTCGATGCACTCGTCGCTGCAGCCCGGCGGGCGTACGTGCAAGCAGCAGAGCTGCAAGCGGTCGCGACGACAGCGCCGTTCGGTGAACCGTTCGCCGTGCACGGGAGCACCTACATCAAGCACACACCGGGCAAGCGGGCCGACCGAGTGCGCATCCATGTTCTGCAGGATGGATCGGAGAAGCGGGTTGACATCCACTACACCGTGACACGGGCCTTCATGACCTGGACGATCATCGAGGTGTTGCGCCACACCGGTATCCGGATCGAAGAGATGCTGGAGCTGACCCATCTGAGCATCAAGCAGTACCGCAAACCCGATGGCACCGTGATACCGCTCCTGCAGATCGCACCGAGCAAGACCGATCAGGAGCGGATATTTCCCTGCAGCCCGGAGTTGACCACCACCTTGGCGCGACTGGTCGAGTTCGTCAGCATCGATGGCCGCGTTCCGCTGTGCTGCCGAATCGACACACAGGAACGCCAGGTGTCGGCGCCGATGCCGCATCTGATCCAGATCCGAGAGGGTGGACGGTCGCGGGTAATCAACCAGTGCACGGTCCGAAAGTGGTTATCAGAGCTGGCCAACAGCATGGCCTTGAAGGACGCTGACGGTACTTCGCTGCATTTCACGCCACACGACTTTCGCCGGATCTTCATCACCGACATCGTCAACGCCGGGTTCCCGATCCATTTGGCCGCAAAGATGGTGGGCCACAACAATATCGAAGTCACGCGCGGCTACACCGCGGTGTATCAGAAAGATGTCTTCGAGGCATATAACCGGTTCATCGACAACCGTAGACAGGCACGGCCATCGGCCGAATACCGTGAGCCCACCCAAGCCGAATGGGACGAGTTCGTCGAACACTTCGGCCAGCGCCGGATCGCGCTCGGCAATTGCCACCGCCCCTATGGATCTGACTGTTCCCATGAACATGCCTGCATCCGGTGCGATTTCTGCGAGGTTGAACCGGCCCAGGCCGCAAGGCTCGATGAGATCCGTGACAACCTTCGCCTCCAGGTGGTCGAGGCCCAAAAGAACCGGTGGCTGGGCGACGTTAACCAATTACGCCTCACCATTGAGCACGCCGACCGCAAGGCGGCGAGGCTGGCAGCCCTCACCGAGGCGGCCCCGGTACTCCTTGCCGCGCACACGTCCTGACGCGAGCAGTAAGGGACCGTCCTTCTGACAGCTAGGTGCAGCAGTTGGGGTCGAGGACGACGCAGAGTGCCTGCAGGGCTTCGGGTTTGACGCGGTGAAAGACGTTCATGCCGCGCCGGTCGGAGATCACCAGCCCGGCTTTGCGGAGCTGGCCCAGGTGGTGGCTGACGGTGGATTCACTCAGGTCGAGCACCGCGGCCAGATCGCCGCTGGTCTCTTCGCCGGGGCGTGAGCTGAACAGCAGCGACATCATCTTGACCCGCACCGGGTCGGCGAGCGCCTTGAGCCGCATCGCGACCTGCAGGGCATCGGCGTCGCTGATCGGGCCCGCGGCGACCGGGGCGCAGCACACCGGGGCGGACATGTCGATCACGGGCAGCGCTTTGGGCATGACCCCATCCTGCCACCTGTCTTGACATATATCAAAAAGGTGGCATCCTGAGGTCGACGCGCCAGTTCGATATATGTCTCATCCCTAGTGGGAGGTCCATCATGTCCCGTATGCAACTCGCCCTCAACGTCGATGACCTCGACGAGGCGATCACGTTCTACACCAAACTGTTCGGCGTCGACCCCGCCAAGGTCAAGCCCGGCTATGCCAACTTCGCCGTCGCCGAGCCGCCGCTGAAGCTGGTGCTGCTGGAAAATCCCGGTAAGGGCGGCACCATCAACCACCTCGGCGTCGAGGTCCAATCCAGCGACAAGGTGCACGCCGAGATCGCCCGCCTGACCGGCGAGGGGCTGTTCACCGATGAGGAGATCGGCACCACGTGTTGCTTCGCCACCCAGGACAAGGTCTGGGTGACCGGGCCGGCCGGAGAGAAATGGGAGGTCTACACGGTGCTGGCCGACTCCGACACCTTCGGCACCAGCCCACAGCACCTCGACGATTCCGCCGACGGCGAGGGTGGGGTGTGTTGCGGCGGAGCCTCCAAGGAGGCTGACCCCGCCGCAGCGTCCTGTTGCTAGCCGATCGCACCTGCCGCGGCCGTGGTCACATGGCCGCGGCAGGCGCATGATCGGGGCATGGACCGCGATGCCATCGCTGCCGATCTGGAGCGCGCGCGTGTCACGTTCCACCAGCTACTGGCGGCCGCCGGCCCCGACGACTGGGATGCGCCGACGCGCGGAACCCGGTGGACCAACGAACAATTGCTGTTCCACATGGTGTTCGGCTACGTGGTCGTGCAGCGGCTGCTGCCCCTGGTGCGGGTGATGGGCCGACTACCTGACCGCGTCAGCGGGGCATACGCCCGGTTGCTCAACGCCGCGACCACGCCGTTTCATCAAATCAACTACTACGGATCATGCGCCGCCGCCATGGTCTACAACCGGCGCAGGATGGGCGCCAAACTCGACCGGGTCATCGACTCACTGCAACACCGGCTCGCCCGCGAGACCGACGACACCCTGCGGCGCGGCATGCATTTCCCGCCGGGATGGGATCCGTTCTTCTCCGACTACATGACGCTGGAAGACGTCTACCGCTACCCCGGGCGCCACTTCGACTTCCACGCCGCCCAACTCACCTTCACCTGACGTTTCATTTGCCAACAACTTCGATATCCGTCAATATTGATGTATGTCGAAGTCGCAGGAGTCGTTGACCGACGGGGACGCGTGCTGCCCACCCGGGGCGCTGCTGCGCGAACCCCTTACCGCCGCGGACGCGGCGGACATGGCGGTCAAACTCAAAGCGCTGGCCGATCCGGTACGCCTGCAGCTGTTCTCCGCGATCGCCAGCCACGCCGGTGGTGAGGCCTGCGTCTGCGACATCTCCGCCGACATCGAGGTGTCACAACCGACCATCAGCCACCACCTCAAAGTGCTGCGCGACGCCGGGCTACTGACCTCACAGCGCCGGGCCTCCTGGGTGTACTACGCCGTGGTGCCCGACGCGCTGGCCAGCCTCGCCGTCCTGTTCGGCATTGACGCAGCCGCCGGGGTGTCGGCATGACCGACACCACCACCCCGGCCCCAGCGGTCGTGGGCAAGCTCTCCACCCTGGATCGGTTCCTGCCGCTGTGGATCGGCGCGGCGATGGTCGCCGGGTTGCTGCTGGGCCGCTGGGTTCCCGGCTTGAACACCGCGCTGGAAAGCGTTCAGCTGGACGGGATTTCACTACCCATCGCTCTTGGCCTGCTCATCATGATGTACCCGGTGCTGGCCAAGGTCCGCTACGACCGCCTCGACACCGTCACCGGCGACCGCAAGCTGCTGCTGTCCTCACTGGTCCTGAACTGGGTGCTCGGCCCCGCGCTGATGTTCGCGCTCGCGTGGCTGCTGCTGCCCGACCTGCCCGAATACCGGACCGGCCTGATCATCGTCGGCCTGGCCCGCTGCATCGCCATGGTCATCATCTGGAACGACCTGGCCTGCGGCGACCGGGAAGCCGCCGCCGTCCTCGTGGCGCTCAACTCGATCTTCCAGGTCATCATGTTCGCCCTGCTGGGCTGGTTCTATCTGTCGGTGCTGCCCGGCTGGCTCGGCCTGGAACAGACCACCATCGACACCTCCCCGTGGCAGATCGCCAAGTCCGTGCTCATATTTCTGGGCATCCCGCTGCTGGCCGGCTACCTGTCGCGCCGGCTCGGCGAGAAAACCAAGGGCCGTGACTGGTACGAGGCCAAGTTCCTGCCCCGGATCGGGCCGTGGGCGCTCTACGGGCTGCTGTTCACTATCGTGATTCTCTTTGCGCTGCAAGGCGACCAGATCACCCACCAACCGTTCGACGTCGCCCGCATCGCCCTGCCGCTACTAGCGTACTTCGCGATCATGTGGGGCGGAGGCTACCTGCTCGGCACCATGCTCGATCTCGGTTATGAGCGCACCACCACCCTGGCGTTCACCGCCGCGGGCAACAACTTCGAACTCGCCATCGCCGTCGCGATCGCCACCTACGGCGCCACCTCCGGCCAAGCCCTGGCCGGCGTCGTCGGCCCGTTGATCGAAGTCCCGGTCCTGGTCGGGTTGGTCTACGTGTCCTTGGCGTTGCGCAACCGGTTCCACCACCACACCTCCCAACACCTTCCTGCCGACGGCTCGACGACGAGAACGGAACCCAATCCATGACTGACAGCCCCGTCACCCACGAGCTTCGCCACGATCTGTCCATCGACCAGCAACTCGCCCTGAAAACCGCGGCGACCCGGCTGGGCGGTGAGTTCGATGGCACCTTCGGTACCGAAACCATCGAACGGTTCTTGCATTCGTCCTACGACCAGTTCGCCGGCCGGGCCACCATTCCGAACTTCCTGCCGCTGTTGGCCGAACGGTTCGCCCGCCAACGCCTGCACGCCCTGGCGAGAGTGGAAGGAAAGATCAGCGACGGCAAACCGACCGTGTTGTTCCTGTGCACCCACAACGCCGGCCGCTCGCAGATGGCGCTGGGCTACTTCACCCACCTGGCCGGTGACCGGGCCGTCGCCTGGTCCGGTGGATCCGAACCCGGCAACGAGATCAACCCCGCCGCGATCGCTGCCATGCACGAAGTCGGTATCGACATCACTGGCGAATACCCCAAACCCTGGACCGACGAAATTGTGCAGGCGGCCGACGTCGTCATCACCATGGGCTGCGGGGACGCCTGCCCGATCTTCCCCGGGAAACGCTACGAGAACTGGGAACTGCCCGACCCCGCCGGCCAGGGCCTCGACGCCGTCCGCCCGATCCGCGACGACATCGAAGAACGCGTCCACCGTTTGTTGGCCGACCTGAACGTGCCCGTCACCCGGTAGCCGCGAAAACCTCAAGGGAACACACCGAATATGGCTGACACATCAGTGTTGTTCGTCTGCGTCAGTAACGCCGGAAAATCGGTCATGGCCGCCGGGCTCATGCGCCAGATCGCCGGACCGACCATCCACGTCAGCTCGGCGGGCACCCGCGCCAAGACCGCCGTCAACGACCTCTCGGTACAAGCCTTGGCAGAAGTCGGCGTCGACATCAGCGACCATCAGCCCGCCCAACTCACCGCGCAGATGCTCGACGACGCCGACCTGGTCGTCATCGTCGGCAGCCAAGCCCACCTCGACGAGTACTGTCCCGGCGTCACCATCCAGCGGTGGGATACCGACGAACCCTCCTTGCGCGGCATCGACGGAATCGACCGCATGCGAATCATCCGCGACGACATCACCACGCGCGTCCAGGCCTTGGCCGCCAACCTTTCCACCGCGATCACACCACCCACCGGCCAGCCATCCCGATCCAACGCGCGTATTGAGCGAAGCTAGATGTATGCGTGTGGAACTTCTCACGAGCCCGGGATGTCCGAATGCAGCGGCGGCTCGGCGCTTGCTCGCCGAGTGTCTGTCTGAGGTTGATATCGCTGAAGATGTGGTGGTGGAAAGGGTCGGTGGATATCCATCGCCAACAGTGCTCGTTGATGGTATGGATGTCATGAAGCCGGGCACTGAGCTGGCAGCTGATGCGTGCCGATTGGACCTTCCGACCAGGGATCGCGTGCTGGCGGCGCTTCGGAGTGCGACGCCGTTGACGTGATCGATCCGGGGTCTTACCCCGATGTTGCGGCCCCGAGTTCAGCTGGCTGCCGTGGTCTTCTGGTTGCGGGTGTGGGCCAGCCGGTGGGAGTCGGTTCCGGTTTCGATGATGGTGCCCCCGAGGGGCTTGGTGCGTCCGGCGCGCACGCCGTTGGCGATGACGACGATTTCGGCGAGTTCGTGCACCGCGACGACCGCGGCCAGCCCGAGGACACCGGTGAGGGCGAGCGGAATGAGCACCGTAATCAATGCCAGTGAGAGGCCGACGTTTTGCAGCATGATCCGCCTCGCGCGCCGCGCGTGGGCCAGTGCTTGGGTGAGGTGGCGCAGGTCTTCACCCATCAGCGCGACGTCGGCGGTTTCGATGGCCACGTCGGTGCCCATCGCGCCCATGGCGATACCCAAATCGGCAGTGGCCAGGGCCGGGGCGTCGTTGACGCCGTCACCGACCATGGCCGTCGAGGAACGTTGGCGCATTTGACCAATTAGCGCGGCTTTGTCTTCGGGCCGCAGATCGGCATGCACGACCTCGATGCCCACCTGCTTGGCCAATGCGTGGGCGGTCGCTTGGTTGTCACCGGTGAGCATGGCCACCTGATACCCGCCGCGGCGCAGCTGGGCGACGACGTGGGCGGCTTCGGGCCGCAGCTCATCGCGCACCGCGACTGCCCCGATGATCTGGTCGTTGTCTTCGATGAGCACGGCGGTGGCGCCGGCGGCCTGCATGGCCGCGACCTGGCCGGCCAGCGGGCCGGGGTCAAGCCAGCCGGGGCGGCCCAGCCGCAATCGACGGCCATCCCGCGCGCCGGTCAACCCGGCACCGGTGACCGCCTGCACGTCATCAGCCGGTTGCACGGGGCCCTGCGCGGCGGCGAGAATCGCTGCCGCGAGGGGGTGTTCGCTGCGGGCCTCCAACGCCGCCGCCACATCCAGCACGTGCTCGCGGGTGGCGCCGTTGGTGGTGGCGACGTCGATGACGGTGGGTGCGTTGGCGGTCAGGGTGCCTGTCTTGTCCAGCGCGATCGTGCGGACCGCGCCCAGGGCTTCCAGCGCCGCCCCGCCCTTGACCAAGACACCGAGCTTGCTAGCCGCGCCGATCGCGGCGACCACCGTGACCGGCACCGAGATCGCCAGCGCGCAAGGAGAGGCCGCCACCAACACCACCAGGGCACGTTCGATCCACACCAGCGGATCGCCCAACACGCTGCCGATGGCGGCGATGAGGACCGCGGCGATCATGATCGCGGGGACCAGGGGTTTGGCGATGCGGTCGGCCAGGCGCTGGGCTTCGCCCTTGCGGGACTGCTCGGCCTCCACGATCGCCACGATGCGGGCCAACGAGTTGTCAGCAGCAGTGGACGTGACCTCAACCTCCAGCACGCTGGTGCCGTTGATCGACCCGGCGAACACCTCATCACCGGGCCCGGCCTCTACCGGCACGGATTCGCCGGTGATGGCCGAAACATCCAGCGCCGTGCGCCCCGACACGATCGTGCCGTCGGTGGCGACGCGTTCGCCGGGCTTGACCAGCATCCGGTCACCCACCGCCAACTCTGCTGGGGCGATGGTGGTTTCGGTACCGTCGCGGAGCACGGTGGCCTCATCGGGCACCAGCGACAACAACGCCCGCAGACCTCGGCGGGTGCGGGCGAGGGAGTATTCTTCGAGGCCCTCGCTGATGGAGAACAGGAACGCCAGCATGGCGGCCTCGCCGACCTCGCCGAGGATCACCGCGCCGACCGCGGCGATCGTCATCAGCGTGCCGACCCCGATCTTGCCCTGCGCCAGCCGGCGCAGCGTCGAAGGCACGAACGTGTAGGCACCGATCACCAAGGCGAGCGCATACAGGCCGATTTCGACCGCATGGGGGCCGCCGGACCAGCCGACCACATAGCCGGCCAAAAGCACCACGCCCGCCACCGCGGCGGCGCGCAGTTCGGTGATCTCCCAAAGCCGTTCGGGTTCCTGCTCGTCCTCGCCGGGGCGGTCGTCGCTGCCGCAGCCGCACGCCTCACTCATCGCGCAACCTTCTTCCGCTCAGTCGGGTGGCCGTAGTTGGGGCACAACGCCACCGCGTTGCCGGTGGCCTCCAAGACAGCTTCGGCGGCCCGCAACATGTCCAGTAGTTCCGGGCGGGCCAGCCGATACACCGAGGCGCGGCCCTGCGGCCGGAAATCCACCAGCCCGCAGTCGCGCAGGCACGCCAGATGCGCCGACACCGTCGACTGCGCCAACCCCAACTCGCCGGTCAGATCCACCACCCGCGCCTCACCGACCGCCAGCCGGCGCAGGATCGCCAACCGGGTGCCATCCGAGAGGCTGTGAAACAACGCCGTCGCCGCATCCACATTCCCGCACATCGCGGGATCGACCGAACCACTTTTCATCGCCACACGACGATGATAGCGTCCAACACTATTGATCGGTCAACCCCGCCAACATCGATACAACCCGATGGATGAGGACGCAGGGCGGGGACGGGCCGACCGGGAAGGAGCAGGCGATGGCACTGACTGCACTGGGCCTGTTCGCGATGTTGATGCTGGTGATCGGGGCCTGTCGGCGCCGGATCCAGCTGGCCCGCATCGGCGACAGCGGCAACCGGCGGGGTTGGCGGCCCGACGGCACCCTGGAATGGTGGGCGCTCGCGCTCGCCGACGTGGGCTATCTGCTGGTCGGCGTCGGCGCCCCAGCGGCGGCCCTGGCCGGGCTCGCCCCACTGCGTTTCGCCGACCATCTGCTGGTTCATGCGACTGGGATCGCGGTTGCGGTGGTGGGCATCGGGCTGACCTTGCAGGCCCAGCTGGGGTTGGGGGCCTCGTGGCGGATCGGGGTTGATGAGACCGAACGCACCGAGCTGGTCACCGGCGGCCCGTTCGCGATTGTGCGCAACCCGATCTTCACCACACTGCTGCTCACCCTGACCGGCCTGACGCTGATGGTGCCCAACCCGATAGCGATCGCCGGCCTGCTGATCGCGATCGCCGGCATCCAGCTGCAGGTGCGCGAAGTGGAAGAGCCCTACCTGCGCCGCGTCCACGGCCACACCTACCGCGACTACACCACCCGAGTGGGGCGCTTCCTACCGTGGCTCGGCCGCACCAGAGATGAGACCAATGATGCTGCCCGACACTACACCTGACTTCGACACGGTCGAGGCGACGGCGGCGTTTGTCGACCTGGCCGGCTACAGCATCCTCACCGAAATCTGCGGCGACCACGAAGCCGCCCAGCTCGCCGCGCGGCTTGCCGACCTGGCACAGGCTGCACTACAACCGGGCGTGAGGCTGGTGAAGACGATCGGGGACGCGGTCATGTTGACCGCCGACACACCCACCCAGATGCTGGCCACCCTCACCGACCTGGCAGAGCAGGTCGCCGGCGAGGACGGGTTCCTGGCGCTGCGCGCCGGAATCCATCACGGACCCGTCATCGCCCGCGGCGGCGACGTGTTCGGCCACACCGTCAACATCGCCGCCCGCATCACCGCACTCGCCGGGGCCGGCCACGCCGTGATCACCGACCCGATCGCGGCTGCCGCTACCCGACAAGGCCTGTCCACCCCAGCGATCGGTGCTCCGCCGCTGCGCAGCATCACCACCCCGATTCCGCTACACACGCTGGCCCTGACCGAGGCCCGCTACCCCCGCGACCCGGTCTGCGGCATGCGGATCAACCCGGAAACCGCCCGGGCGCGACGCCGCTACCAGGACCGGGATTGGTGGTTCTGCTCGACCGACTGCGCCCACCAATTCACCACCACCCCAAGCACTTACACATCGACACTCCCGGTCACCGCCAGTGAACGGCAGCCGACATGAGCCGCCCCTGGGGCCGCAACCGGCTCAAATTCGCCCTGGCCGGACCGCTGTTCGAAGCCGGCAACCGGTTCATCCCCGGCCGACCCCATGACCGGCTCGCCCAGCTCGTCGCCGACCAGAAACCGAAACGAGTGCTCGAACTGTGCGGCGGCACCGGCTACGCCGCCCGCCTGCTCGCCCGCAAATCCCCGAGCACACGAGTGGATTGCCTCGACATCTCCCCGGAAATGCTGGCCGTCGGCCGCCGCTACCTCACCCGCGCCGGGATCGGTACCGTGGCGCTGCATGAAGGTGACGCCGCCGCACTGCCGTTCGGCAATGACACCTTCGACGTGGTGATGAGCGTGTTCGGCTGGCACGAACTGCCCACCGACATCCGCCACCGCGCCATCGACGAAGCCATCCGCGTTCTACGTCTCGCCGGCCAGGTCATCGCCATCGACCTCGACCCACCACCCACCGCCCGCACCATCTTCGAGACCTACATGCGGCTCGCCGAACGACCCCACGCCCGCGACGTCCTGGGCACCGGCCTGGCCGACGCATTCACCGCACACGGACTGGCCGTCACCACCCATCTGCCCGCGCGCAGCTGGGCCGCCCCGTTCCAGATCGTCCACGCCCACAAAAGAGGTATCTGAATGGCGCGCACCAGCCGCATCCTGCTCACCGCGTTCGTCATCGCCGCCATGGCGATCGGGGCGCTGGTCTACCTGTCAGTGCGCGACCGCGACTCGACCACCACGGCACAGCCCGATACCGGCGAGGCCGGGCAGGTGGTGCGCGAGAACAGCCACCGACTCAACACGGTGCCCGACAGCACGGTGACGTTCGTGGAGTTTCTCGACTTCGAATGCGAGGGCTGCCGCGCGGTCTACCCAGAGATCGAAAAAGCGCGGGCCGAATACGGCGACCGGGTGAATTTCGTGATCCGCTACTTCCCGCTGCAAGCCCACGTCAACGCCGAGCGGGCCGCCCGCGCGGTGGAAGCCGCCGCCCAGCAAGGCCAACTGGAGGCGATGTATCGCAAAATGTATGACACCCAAGCCCAGTGGGGTGAAAAGCAAACCCCAGCCGATGACGTATTCCGCGGATTCGCAACAGAACTCGGCCTGGACATGGCCGAGTTCGACGCGGCCTACGCCAATCCCGCCACCCTCGAACGCATCCAACTCGACATGGCCGACGGCCGCGCCTTGGGCGTGCAGGGCACCCCGACCTTCTTCCTCAACGACACCCGCATCCAGCCACACAGCTATGAAGACCTAGCCCAGGCCTTCGATCAAGCGCTCGCCGAGAACTAGGCGCGGCCTGCCGCATCCATCGGCTTGACCGCCCCTCTCCACATCGACACTCATCTCAGTCCGGCCAGGAGGTTCACCCATGCCCGCCACCGCGCTCGTTCTCTACCTGGTCTTTGCCGTCTTAGGGTTCGGCTGGCGCAGCTGGACCCAGCACCGCCGCACCGGCTCGACCGGGTTTCGCGGCATCCACGGCCGGCCTGGCTCGCTGGAATGGTTCGCCGGCGCCGGATTCATCGCTGCCATCCTCGCCGGGGCGGCCGCACCGCTGCTGCAACTGCTCGGCATCCTCACCCCGATCGCGCTCCTGCAGGCGCCGTGGATTCAGGTGGGCGGGACGGTGCTGGCGGTGGCGGGTATCGCGGCCACCCTCTACGCCCAGCGCGACATGGGCGAGTCCTGGCGGATTGGCGTCGACCCCAGTGAGACCACCACATTGGTGCTCCGTGGTGTGTTCGGGCTGGTGCGCAACCCCATCTTCACCGCGATGCTGATCTTCGCCGCCGGCATCACCCTGATGACCCCCAACCCGCTCGCCCTGGTCGCGTTCGTCGTGCTGCTGGCCACCATCGAGCTGCAGGTCCGCGTCGTCGAAGAGCCCTATCTCAACGCTATCCACGGCCAGGCCTACCGGGACTACTGTGAGACGGTCGGCCGGTTTGTTCCCCACATCGGACGCACCCGAATCGTCTGACTGGCCGACTCGAATCGAGGTGAACCATGGCCACCGGTGATCGCACCGCCCGATGGAACCGATACTGGGACAAGAAATCCCGTACCTACGACCGCGAAATCGGATTCTTTGACCGCCACCTGTTCGGCGACTCCCGCCAATGGGTCTGCAGCCAAGCGGCCGGCACCACCCTGGAAGTCGCCGTCGGCACCGGCCTCAACCTCGAGTTCTACCCCGACACCGTCACGCTGACCGGGATCGACTGGAGCGAACAGATGCTCGACCTGGCTCGTCAACGTGCCGCCGACCTCGGCCACCCCGCCACGCTGCAACAAGCCGACGCCCACCACCTACCGTTCGACGACGCCACCTTCGACACCGTCGTCTGCACCTTCGGGCTCTGCGCCATCCCCGACCACACCAAAGCCCTCAACGAAATGACCCGCGTCCTGCGCCCCGGCGGACAACTCATCCTGGTCGATCACATCCGCAGCAGCGTCGCCCCCGCCCGAGCCGTGCAACGCTTCCTCGAACTGTTCACCGTTCCCCTCGGCGGCGAACACTTCCTGCGCCGCCCCCTCAACCACATCCGCAACGACCCCAACCTCGACATCGAACGCGTCGAACGCTTCAAACTCGGCCTCGTCGAACGCCTCACCGCCCGCAAACCCACGTAACCCGAGGCGAACTCACCGACCATCCAGCTAGAGCTGTCCCACATCAACAGCTCAGCCGCGCCCTCGAAGGCTCCAAAGACTCCGACTGATGACCGGCCCCGGTGAACGGATTGACTAGTGCAGATAAGTCCGCCCGTAGCGGTCGCGTGCATCCTGACTGGCGTCTCCAAGCACCGCGACGCGCCGGTTCATCAGCGTCGCCGTCGCGAACTCTGTCGCCTGGCGGCCCCAGCACTCCTCGGTGCCTTTCGTCTCGGGGGTGTCGATGCCGAGAACACGCACCCGCAAGCGTCCACGAGCGTCGTCGACAACATCCACAGTGTCACCATCGACCACGCGCAGCACCGTCGCCGTTGCCGGCGCGGCGTCCACCGGAGCCGCACACGCCGTCGCCGGGATCGCGACCGCAGCAGTGGCGGCGACCGTCAGCGCTGTCGCTAAACAGATTCTCATGCATCCATTTTCGAGCCTGCTTCGATGTCTTCCTGCACCAAATTCGAAGACGATCCTCAAGGACCGGACAGCTCGGCAATCAGTGCTTGCACCCTCGCGGCATCTTCGGCGCCAAGCGGCGCGCCCGCCTCGGCTTCCTCCACCAGCTGCACCGCAAGTCCGCCCACGGCGGCGGCTTCACCCGCGCTCAGATTCGCCCCACGTCGCGCCGCGTACAACCGCTGGCCCAGCGTGGCGTCCGGATGAGCCGCGGCCTTGAGCATGAGTTCGTCGTAGCGGCCCCGAATATGACCGAGTGATTTGACCACCTCAGCTGGAGAGCCCTCGCTATGGCGCACCGCGCGAATTGCCAACGCCTCCAGCTTGCGCAGGTCAGCCAGAATGGTCGATGCCCGGCTAGGGAAGTCCGGGTACGTCGCCGCGGGGAGGTCGTCGATAGCGGTGTCGAAACGATCCAGGGCCAGTTTCAGCGCCTCGACCACTAGAACAGCGCCGCCCGACCCGCTGGGTGGCGCGAGCGTTTCGTCGGCGGCCGCGCCGGGCGTGGGTGGCGCTAACGTTTCTGCGGGCGGATCGCCGCCGTCACGAATGCGCGCTAAGGTTCCCGCCGGCCACTGCAAACACTGCTCTAGTGCGTGTCTGCTGCGCTCCCTGGGCCACGAGCGGCCTTTCTCAAGGCGGATCAACGACGGGGCGGTGATCACCTTCTGGCGCGCCAACTCGCGCTGCGATATGCCCAATTTGAGGCGTCGAGCTGCGACGGCGGCGCCCGCGCGGGCAATCCCGTCGTCGATCTCGTCGTCCTCCACCGCGCCAGTGTAGCCAGCGGTTATCACGATTTCGGAACAACGGCGGGCGCGTCACGGGGTGACTCCAGCGATGAAAAGCGCTAACTCTTGCAGTCCCTCAGCACCCCGCGTCGGGACCTACATTTAGCACTAGATTTAGCAGCAAGTGTGTGCGGTGCTAAATGTTGGTGCTAAAGTTCGGGTCAGTCGATAGCTCAGTGGGAGGAGCGACGGTGACCGTGACACTCCAACAACCATCGGTGCGCAGCAGCACCCAGCCATGCATTTCCGACCCCGACAGGTGGGCCGCCGGCGGGGAGGACCCGGAGCTCAAGGCGCTCTGCCGAGGCTGCCCTCGGCGCTGGCAGTGCGCCAAGGACGCACTCGACACCCCTGGCGCCGAAGGCATGTGGTCGGGGGTGCACATCCCCAAAGAAGGTCGGGGGCGCAACTTCGCGCTACGCCAGCTTCGATCGCTGGCCACTCATGGCGGACTTGTCGGTAAAGGCGCGCCTGGCGACGACGCCAGCTAGCGACGCTGGCCGCGGCCAGGCGTCGGAGAACCAGAGTGATCAGTGCGAAAGATGGTGCGGCGTGTCCTACCCGCCGCTGCGGAGCCCGTGGGGCATGCTCAGACTGGCGCGGATATCCGCGCCCGGGTCGGCGCGGATATCCGCGCCGTGGGAAGGCTAGTTGCGCCACACCGAGCGCCACTGAGACGGAAAGGAGGCATCCGACCAACCACACCGCCGGCGCGTAAACCCTGGCGGCACAAGTGAAAACCTCACAGCGAAGCGCCTAACGGACAAACCCCCGGTCCTGAGACCGAGGGTCGTCACGTCCGAGTTGCCGCTCGAACCTTGGTGTCTTCGCGCGTCCCCTCCCTGAAGGGAATCGTCATGAACGACGCATCCCACGGTAGCGCATGTCCGCCCGGCGGTCTACCTGCAGCGCACCGTGACACCGCAACTCTACTGACGCACCGCTACCACGGGTCGAGCGCTCTGCTGCGCCGGCGCGGCACCGCCCGCACCACACCCGAATGGATCCGCCGGGCCGGGGGCGAGTGCTTCGACCGACTCCCCCGCATCGTCCTTGAAATCGAGCCGGTGGCGGCTATCCCCTGCTGGAGCGGTCGCGCTCGGAAGTGGGTGCACGAGACCGTGCCTACGGCCTACCGCAACCGCTACGACAGTCATGTCCGCCCTGCCATGCCCGGTAACCCCGTGAGCCTGAAATCGGTGATGGCAGTGGCCGAGGCGCGGGCATCGTTCGCAGATCACCGCACGGGCCGTAATTGCCGTCCAACGAACGACCGTCTCGCCGAAATCACCGGCCTCTCGATCCGCACTGTACAACGGGCCTCGACCGCACTACGGCTGCTCGGCGTCGCGACCGAAGTAATGCGCGGCCGGCAGCGCACCCGTGACGAGAGGTTCGCCAGCTGGCGCGTCGGCGACCGTGGACGCGGATGGGCTTCAGTGTGGGCTCTGCACGACAGTCGGTTCCGATCGCTGTCACCCCATCCCGGAGGGTCTTCTTTTAACCCCTTCAACTCCCGTAATAAATCACTCACTACCACCACCCGGCGCAAAAGCGCCGGTCGCAGCGCCGCTTCGCGTCGCCCTCGCCCGGACAACCGGGCGCTCCTGCTGGCAAATCACTGGATAGCCGATCCGCAAACTCCGGCCTGGGCCCGCCGGTATCGCACCGGCGGACCGTGGGCGGCGATGTTGACCACAGTCGCTCAACACGGCTGGACACCTCGGGACCTCAACCAGCTGATCACCGATTGGGTCGGCACCGGCCACTGGATCCCGGAAAGCCCGTACAAACCGATCGGGCTGCTCGGCAAGATCCTCGCCAGTCACGGCAACCCCGCCGAACGGCCCGCAGCCCTAGACGAAGCCCGTGAGCAGGCCGAACTGCTCGCCGTCAGACAACGCATCGACGCCCAGATCGAGAACCGCGAAACCCAGCGCCGGGCCCGCGAGGCCGGACGTGCTGCCCTGCAGGGTCCAGGGCACCGGGCCGCGCGGGCGATCCTCGACGAGATCGCGCAGCGGCGGAAAGGGCGCGGCAGCGGTGCCGCGGCGACACCATGAACCATCCAGCCGAACCGGACTGCGTGGCAGCGACTGTGCCGCTGCCCTGCCACGCCGACCCCGATCAGTGGTTCGATCCCGCCGCGCGGACACAGTCGTTGGCCGCCTGCCTGCGATGCCCGCGCCGCCGGTGGTGCGCGCGCCGCGCGCTGACATGCCGGCCTTCGTGGGGAATGTGGGCGGGTGTGTGGATCGACGGCCGCTTCACCCCCGTGGCGCATCGACTGAGCTCCATCGCCGCGGATACTCCTCCCCCACGCGCCACCGGGGCCGTCGCCGCGAGCCACCGGCCGCTTGTGCGTTCCCCTGTGCGGCCGGAGTCCCCTCCCCCCGCCGGCGTTCGTTGTTCCACGCCGGCACCCGCGGCCGCGCTGGTGTGGGCACGGGCCAGCGGGCACTGCGAGATCATGGCGCCAGACTGCCGCTTGACGGCGGACTCTCTTGAGTCTCGTCTCGGCGAGCCCCCCGGCAAGGACACCGCGTCGACCCTGTTCGCCGCTTGCGTACGCTGCGCCAATTCGATCGCGAGCCTTGACCCAAAACTGGCCCGCCGGCTCGGCTACCGTGTCTGCTCCCGAGATCGAGCTCCCGACGCGCCCTTTCTCTGGCGCCAACAGCATTGGGTCATCCTGAATACCGACGGCGCCTGTGGTGACGCTTCCCCACCAGGACCCCGCCGCGCTGGGCGAGACCGACCAAACCTGGTTCCCGGTGCGCCCCCGGACCATCGGCTGCGGCATTGCATGGGATGAAGGCTCACCCCGAGCCCGGCAGTGACCCGCACCGGCGTCGCCGATGCAGCGCTGACCTGCAATATACGGGCTAATGACGGAACAACACCGGATGATTGACGCGTCTGAAGACGCATAGAGGCCGTATAACCAAACGGACCTCACTCGGAACTACGCCGGGCGTGAAACGTCCGTACGACCGGACGTACTGACGCTTGACCCTCGTACAGATGACGCGTCGAACGCCGATTGACCTGCCGTGCCTGAGACGTCCGGTGCACCGGACGTCGGTACTGGCGTATTTCGGGCGCAACCCCGGGCAGTGCACCCAGACTGACGGTGTCGCGGACACACGGCCGGACGATGGAGCGAACACTCCGCCGCCTACACGGCCCGTAGTTCAGCCGTCCACCCCCACCGCCACCCGCCGGCCGAGTCGTCCGTGCCGCACCCCAATCACACAAACGACAACTAGCCCCAACAGCCACTCCAGTAACGGTTCGATCACACAGTGGTGCGGCGCCACGGGAATCCGCGCGTCGGGACTTAGGTTGGCCGCCATGACGATGAGCGGACCGGCCCGAACAATCCTCGTGGCCAATCAGAAGGGCGGCGTCGGGAAATCCACCACGGTTGCCGCGGTGGCGGAAATGATTGCCGCGGCGGGTAAGCGGGGACGACGGGTGCTCGTCGTCGATGGGGACCCGCAGGCCAATGTCACCGTCGAGGATCTCGGCGTCACCGGCGACCGCGGCCAGTCACTGTCGCAAACCCTGCAATACGGGGCCCCACTGGTACCAGTGCGCAACGTACGGCCCAACCTCGACGTCGTGGCCGGGGGACCCCAACTGGCCGTCGTCGGCGCCGCAGCGCATCTGATGTCCGAGAACGGCATCAACATGGCGATCAACCTGGAGACCGCGCTGTCAGCGCTGTGCGAATCCGAGGGGTACGACCTGGTCGTCATCGACTCCGGACCCGGAGACGTCCCACTGCTGGACACCTACCTGGCCGTCGCCAACTACCTCCTCATACCCACCCGCGACGATCAGGCAAGCCTGGGCGGCGTCGAACGCCTCGCCCGCCGGTTCTGGCGTGCCCGCAAACACGGCGCGTCAATTCAGCTGCTCGGCGTGCTGCTCTTCGACGTCAACCCGCGCGCCGTCAAACGCAATCAGGAGGTGTTCGCCCAGGTCCGCGAGATGCTCGAGGGAAGCGGGACCACGCCCTTCGACATCACCATCCGCTCGGCGCCAGCCGCCGCCGTCGACATGCGCACCCTGCACAGGACCGCAGGCGAGCTGGTCGCGCTGGCCCACGACGACCGCCGGAGCCGTCTGGCCCGGCTGCGCGACAAACAAAGTCCCGAACGAGGACTGTGGACCAGCGACCCCAGCGGTCTCGCCGCCGACTACCAGGAACTGGTCCGCGAGATCATCGGCCGCCTCGTCCGCTTCGAATCCACACCCATGGAGGTGAGCGCCGGATGACCCCGACCCGCCAGAAAGCCAAACCGGTCTTCGATCCCTCCGCGCTCGACCAAGACCTCGACGACCTGTGGCCGGCCCCGAAGACACACCAGACACCGCAGCCGGTCGCGCCACCGTCGGCACCAGCGGCGCCTTCGACCCCGCACAGAACTCCGACGCCACCCCCGCCGGCGACGACGACTTCTCCTGCCCAACCCGCCTCGCCCGCAACCCCTTCGCCGACCGCCGTTCCGCAGACCGCCGTTCTGCTGACAACCCCAGCAGCGCAGCCCACCAACCACACCGGCGATGCACAGCAGCCGAACAAGGCGCGGATTCGCCCGCCGGAGGTCCTGCTGTCATCGGAGGTCTACGACGAGCTCTACCGAGTTCAGCTCGCGGAAAAGAAAGTTCGCCGCGGTCTCGCGCGCACCATGGGCGCCATCGTTCTCGACGCCATCGAAGCCCACGCCACGCGCCTGGCCACCACCTGGGCCAACCAACAGGACGCGGTAGGGGAGGGGCAGCTCTTCGAGCGACCCTCCTCGAACGCAGTGCCGCGCCGCCGCAGGCACGCCACCGCGCCACGCACCGTGGTGCTCTCCGGCGTCACCGCCGCCAACGGGCAGCGACTCGACAACCTGGTCCTGGCGTGGGGGGCCGGGACACGCAGTGCGCTCGTAGAACAAGCCCTCCGCTACGAGTTCGACCTACTACCGCACCGCTGAGACCCACCGCAGCCCCAGGCCGCAAAACGGTAGCCGCGGGCGCGACGGTGACATCACACCGATCACGACCGCGCCGAGGCACCGGATGCATCGCCGACACCGACCCACACCCAGCGTCACGTGACGGATCGGCCGACGTATGGCGAGGTGGCCCGCTGCAACATCGAAGAGCACCCCAGCCGACCCTCCGGCGCAGTCACGGACTGGCGTCTGACCCCGGGCCCAGTGCGAACCCAATTAACCGCGGTTAATTGCGGCCGAACGGCGTCTGCGCCCGGACGTCCGACGCAAGCCGGGGCAGCCAGCGCCGGGGGAGGAGAGGGGGGCCGAGAGTGTCCGGGGGGACCTCCTCAGCTCAACCAAACCCAGACACTGAGGCGAGGCCCGGACATTACCTCCAACCACCCCGTAGAGCCCATCGCCGCCGCCCGCCAAGGGCCCGCCCCCGCCCGTGATCGCGGCTACCGAATCAACCGCGGTTAATCGGCAAACACTCCTCTCCGGTGCGCCACGATGACGGCACCGCCCTTCCAAGCGACCATTCACGACGCGCGGGATCCCTACCGCACGCGGGCCTGGCGAGCGACCGGAGCGGTTGCCAGCCGACGCCGCCCCGCGCACGGAGGAGCGCCCCGCGCACCGGGCGCAACACAGTCCCCGCGCCTGAGCTTCAGTCGAGCCGTCACAACGATGTACGACCCCGCGTGTCGGGTCGCCGCCAAACCCCTTGCACCGTAGGGTAAGTCCGTCTGGTCCGAAGTACCCCGCTACTGCGGGGGAAGCAAACGGGAGGCCCTCACGTGGCGATTCATGTTGTGCTCAATCAAAAGGGCGGTGTCGGCAAGAGCACGATCTCGGTCAACCTGGCCGCCGTCACCGCCGACGTCCTCAACCGCGACGACGACCCCGACGCCACCTCTCCGGTGCTGGCGCTGTCAGTCGATCCGCAAGGATCCGCAGTATGGTGGGCCTCGCGCATGAACGACCTGCCGTTCCACATCGCGCAAGCTCACGACGATCTGGCTGGACTGGCCGCGCTCAAAGAACTTCCAGGAATCCAGCATGTCTACGTCGACACTCCAGGATGGATCGACCTCGACGGCGACGGCAGTGGATCAGATCCACTCGGGCGCGGGCCCGCCGCAGATGTGCTGCGCACCGTCCTGGACATGGCCGACCAAGTCATCGTCCCCATCGAGACCGAGCCGCTCAGCTTCGATCCGACCGCCCGGACCATCACCAAAGTCATTGAGCCACGCGGACTTCGGTACATCGTGGTGATCAACAACTGGGACCCGCGCGACGGAACCTACGATCTCAACCAGACCAAGGATTTCGTCAAGGCCAACGGGTGGCCGCTGGCCAACACCGTGATCAGGCACTACAAGCTGCACGCCAGAGCCAGCGCCGACGGTCAGGTCGTCACCGAGTACCCGCTCAACCGGGTGGCGCTGCAAGCCCGAGAAGACTTCTACAAGTTCGCCCTCGAACTCAACGTCGCGGCGGTGCGCTGATGGCACGGGGACAGCGCACCAACCTCGCCGACCTCGCCGCATCCGTGGGCCACAAATCACCGGTGGACCGCAGCGCACAGGGTCCAGACGGTATCCAGGGCCACGCCATCGTGTTGAGCGACCTCACCGCCAATCCACGCAATCCGCGCGAAGACGTCGGGGACCTCGCGGATCTGGAATCGATCGCCGACATCCAACTCCAACCCGCGCTGGCAGTCACCAGCGCCGCATACCTCAAACTGTTTCCCGAGGACCAGATCTCGGCACGCTACGTCGTGATCAACGGGTGCCGCCGACTCGCCGCAGCCCACAAGTACGGCCGCAGCGACCTCGCCGTCGTCATCAACGACGAGATCGCCCGCGACCGAATCACCCTCATCTCAGCGTGCATCGCCGAAAACGTCGACCGCCAGGACTTCGACGTCATCGAAGAAGCGCGCGCTGTGGAGGCGCTCGTCGCCGAGTGCGGACGCGCCGACGAAGCCGCTGCACGGCTACATAGAACCGCGGCGTGGGTCTCCCAGCGACGCGCCCTACTGAAGCTGGCGCCAGAACTGCAAAGCGCGCTACGGCGCGGCGAACTGGCCATCCGCGAGGCGCGGCAACTGGCCAAAGTGCCGCTCGCCGAACAGGTCGCGCGGTGGCAGGCCACCCTCGACCGCAACAACGACCCAGACCAGGACAGCGGCAAACGCCGCCCCCCGAGCCGCTCCCGCGTCATCGCCTCGGCGCTGGCCGATTTCGACAACCAACCCGAACAGCTCGCCCACGCCCTACGCACCTACCTCGGCGCCGACGGGATAAGCAAGCTGCTCAAACTGCTCGGTGAACTCAGCCGGCTGAACGGCCCTACTGATCGACCAGGTCGCCCAGATGACCCGGCGTCATGAACTGCCCTAACGCATCCAGATAGCGCCGCGCCGCAGCGCGGTACTTCGCCGCCGAACCCTGATCGGCATCGCCGGCATCAAGAAGATCCTGCTGAGCGGCGATCAACAACCGGTTCGCCTCAGCAAGCGACACCACCTGCGAACGCAGATCCTCCACCAGAGCATCCGCGGGGGAGTAGACCGCAACCGCCGCCCCCGCGGCAGCAGGCAGTTCGTCGGCGTAGACGTACCACCGCAGCCGTTCCGGCCGCGGCAGAGCGCCACCGCGAAGCCGGCCCGCCGTGATCGCCTTGATCAGCGTGCGCGGATCCTTACCCAGCCGGGACGCAGCCTCCTTCAACGGCACCACTGGACCCTGTGGTTCCGTCTCGACCCCGGCGGGTGGTGTCTTAGGCTCGCTCATCCCTGCTTACGTCGGCTGTTCGGTTCTCGTCGTCCCGTCTAGAACATTATGCTCCTAGATAAGGACACTCGTAGCGACATGCGGAAGCCACCTGACGAGCAATGTCGCTAATTAACGACATGGATGTCCTACACTAGGACCATCTTCGTGCACCGCGAAAGGGAACGGCGATGAGTGGCAAAGGGACCGAGACTCGACAACTCACCGAGGGTGTGTTCGTACGCTTCACGGCTGACCAAATGGAACGACTGCGCGGCGAGGCGCAGACCCAAGGCGTCAGCCTTCCCTTTCTTCTGCGCGAACGCTCATTGGGCATCGAACGCGCCGCGTCGTAAGGCCGAACCCCAACGCCCACGCCGACGAGCGGTCTTGCCTACCTGGCCGCGGTGCTGGTCTCGGCCAGCTGCTCGGCGGCGGAGAGAATTCGATTCACGGTGGTGTGATGAACCTCGTGGCGGCGTCCGATCGTGCTCGGTGGGGTACCGGCGGCATTGTCGGCGAGAATCTTGGCGATCAGATCTGGCTCTTTCGTGGTGATCCCCTCGCGCACCAGCGACTCCGCCATCGGGCGCCAACTCTCAACGGTGGACTCCACGCCCGTCTCAGTGCACAACTCAGACGCGGGCAGCGCTGATGTGACCGCGCGGGCAGGTACGGCCCTCAATGCCCGTCCCAGTGGGCGCTGCCCATCGGCGCCGCTGTCGGTTGGCGGGTGTCCGTGGCGCACAGCGGCCGGCGCGAAAGCGGATGCGTAGGTGCTGCTCGACTCACGTTTGGGCATGGGCCCGGCTTGCGTCTCGCTAGTCCGCGCACGCGCCGAGCTTCGCATCGGGTTCGGCAGCAGAGATTGCGGTCGATCCTCAACCATCTGCTCGGTCTCGCCCTGCGCGATATAGCCGCCGGTGTGCGCCGAAGTCGACGAAGGTGTTGCTTCCGGCTTCGCTTCGACCGCGTGCGACGTCTTGGCCCGCTTGGGCCTGGTCAGCGACAGCAAGCACAGCGTCGCGTGTGCGATCGCGACATCGATGACCGCAGGCCAGATCCACGACATGGACTCTCGAATCCCCAGCATGACCGCGAAGGAACGCAGCGCGTCGAACGACAGAGCGAATGATCCGAGAGCCAACGCGGCGGTAAGGGCCAGCGCCACCCAGTACACCCAGCCAACCGATCGAGCGCGGACGAGCCAGGTCGCCGAATGTGTTGCTGCCAGAAGAACCGTCGGCGGCACCAGAGCCGCGAGGGCGGCCAGCCAACGGGTTTCCGATGGCGCGATCAGCAGAGCATGACCGACATTGCCGGAAAGCGACATCGCCGCCGCCAGGATCAACCAGCCGAGAAAGAAGGTGCCAGCGCGGCGGCAATCGTCGACGGCCGAGGCGGTCTCGGTGGCGGCTTCCGAAGACTCCAGTCCTGCTACGTCGTGCTGGTGCAGAGTCATGCATCGAGCCTAAAGTCGCCCGGCGGGTCCCTCCTGCACAAAATCATCGGGTCGAACATCGCAAAGACATAGCCTACCCCGGTGATGGGCCGTCATCGGAAAAGGGGTAGCCGATGAAGCAACCGAAGTGAAGCTCTTGGACTGGGGTTTCGCCAAGGGGCAACGGCTTGAGATTACTACCGAGCAGATGCTGTCGCTGGTCGACCGATCCGCGCGACGAACTCAGAACGAAACTGGCGCGACGGCCCGAGATCCGGAGGAAAAACGTTCCTGGCAGTGTCGATGCGGTTCTCCTTGAGGCGTTCCTAGCGAAGGCCGTTGAGTTAAGCCTGGACAAAAACGACGCAATTGCCAGAGGCACTCGGTCAGCGGTTGCGTTCGAAGCCGTGATCCTCACTCTGCTTCGAACCCGGACTGCTCGAACTTCAGTGTCTGGGCGTTCTCCCTGATCGTCCGAATCTTGGCTTCGTCGAACCCGTTGTTTGCGACGGCCGTGATCTCAAGCCTGACCTCCAGCTGCACACCGTCAACGGCGGCCAGGTGCTGGATCACCTCGCTGGTGATCTTGCCGAAGTCCCGTGCGTAGAAGTCGGGGTTCAGCTTGACTGTGCCGAAATACCGCGTCTGCTCCGGTCGTGGTGGCGCAGGCGGTGGCGCCGCAGGCCCGGGGGGATACGGCCCCGGCGGATGCGGCCCAGGACCGGGTGGCGGCCCCGGAGGCTCCGGTGCTCCGGGCGGAACCTCATGAGCGCGTTGATCTTCCGCGCGTCGCGGCTTCACTAGAAGAAGGCTGTCGACCGTGGCCCGCTCCTCGCCGGCAGGGTCGGTGGGCAGGACCAGTCCGGTGTACTTCTGTCCGTCCCAGCCGTCGGCTAGGGCGAATCCTTGGTTCTGCCAGTCGATGGGCGTGTCGAGTGAGGACAGGACCCCGTCTTCCAGGACTTTGCGATTGCGCAGGCGGGCGAGGTACGGGTAGGTCGTGTAGTAGGCCCAAAGGGTTCCCAGGCTGATGTGGCCGTCGCGGTCGAAGACCGCGGCCAAGGTCGTGTCCAGATCGAGGCGGATCGCGGCCGATGCCCGGCGAAGGACGAGTTCGGACTTCTCGATCAGCCGTGCGGCGGTGCGCTTGGCCAGGTTGTCCGGGCTGCCTTCGGCCTTGATCGCCTCAAGTTGCATTGGCCGGGCCGGATCAGGTTGCGATGGGACCAAGGCCCAGTGATAGGCGCCGAGCAGCCTGTCCTTCGCCGTGCGGTCGGCGCGTTCGAGGCGCTCGACGGCTTGCTGGCGCTGCTGGGCCGTCAGGTTGAGCGCGCCATCTGCGTTGTCCCGCACGTACTTCCAGGCAAGGTATTCGCGAATCGAGAACTGCAGTTCGTCGTAGCGAGCAGCGTCGGCCCCCAGGAACACCAACATGTTGCGGTGGGTCCGCGCCCCGGACCCGCGGCGCTCCAGCACCTGAGTTGCCCACTGATAGGCTGGCGAGTCGGCGCCCTGGCGGCGGTCGTGGACGTGAGCCGGTGGCACGATGACCAGCCGGGCTTCCTGCCCGTCGGGAACATCAGCGGAGCTCTCCGGTGCGACGTGGACGGCGGCGAACCCATCCGCAGATGGGCTGCGGTGGTCCTGCAGCCGCCGGATGACTTCGACCCACACATCCTCGGGGTGAAGCCGTTCGGCGTAGTCGCGGGCGGTGCGGGTGGTGTTGGCCTGGGTATCGAACCAGTACTGTTCCCCCGAAGAGTAGAAGTAGGTCGCTTTGTCCGCGAGTTGGTTAAGGGCGGAGTAGAAGTTGCCGGGCACGTCGCCGGGGAGTGCGGTTCCCAGGAATGCCCGCTGCTTATGGATGCCCTTGTGGGCGCTGTTCAGGGTGGGGGTTGCCCCAACGAACACGGTGCGGGCCAGCCGCTGGGTGACAAAGCGCTTACCGAGGAGATCTGGGTTGTCTCGATCGACCTGCGTTGGCGCTGCATTGGTTCCATCGACGTCGGTGTCGATGATGACCTTCCACTGGTCCTCGAGGTACTGGCTTATCTCGGTCATCACGTCCGCGTCCCGAAGAGGCACGGAGCCGGGCATGATCAGTGGCGCGGTGTCGTTGCTGCGCCAGAGCGAGCCGACGATGGTGTTCATCAACCGCAGCACGCCGCGGGTGCGTTGGAACCGCTCCAGGGTCGACCACTCCTGGTAGAGCCGGTCGAACAGTTCCGGGTGAATCGGGTAGGTAGCGCGGATACGGTCGGTGTAGGCGTTCTCGGTGACCTCGCTGGGGAACTCGGAGTGATGCTGGCGGTAGAACTTCACGACAGCGTTGGCCGTGGCGTTGATCCGTGCCAGAGCTTCCCCGTCGGGTGCGGTGAACAGCCGCCGTTTGACGATCTCGAAGGACTCTTCGGGATTGGCGGCCTTCCACTGGTCGGCAACCCGTCGCACGATGTTCTGCAACCGGCGCAGTGCTTCGCGGCCGTTCTCGCCGCCGACTTCTTCCTCGCTGATGTTGTCGTCGCCGTCGGTGTCCCGGGCTGAGGCCGGGATTGAGATGACCACCAGTGCCCCGGGGACGGCTTTGGCTGTCTCGGTGAGGGTTTGGGCGAAGGTGAACTGGGTGTCGAAGCTGCCGCCGGCGAGGTCGTCTCGGCCGTAGAGCTGGCGGGCGTAGGCCACCCATTCATCGATCAGGATGACCGCCGGAGCGTATTTGGTGAGTAGTTCGCGCAGGCTGTCGCCGGGGTTGGTGGAGGTGCGGTCGGCTTCGGCGACGATCTCGTAGGCTTCACGACCGCCGAGTTGCCAGGCCAGCTCGCCCCACAGCGTGTTGATCTTGGTGCCGTCCGGTTTGGGTTTCAGGCCCGACGGTTCCAGATGGTTACCAACCAGTGCGACCCGCCCGATGGGCCGGCCGAGCTTGGCTGCCCCTAGCAGGTCCTCGATCTCCTGTGGGTACTCGGTGATCGGCCGGCCGGATGCCAAGTGCCACAGGGCCAGCATGGAATGGGTCTTGCCGCCGCCGAAGTTGGTCTGCAGGTTGATCACTGGAGAGGCGTTCATATCCCCGGAGAGCCGTTTGACCGCGCGGGTGATCAGGTCGCGCAGGCCCCCTGTGAGGAAGGTGCGGCGGAAGAACTCGACAGGGTCGGTGTATTCGGGATCTCCTTCGCCGCGGGCGACCATCGCCAGGTCTGCGGCGAACTCCGCGGCCCGGAAGTTGCCCCTGGCCACATCATCGTGGGGCCGTAGGACTTCTCTCCAGGGTGGAAGTCCAACCGAGCCGACCTCCGTAGCACCGGCGATCCTGACCACGCGGCGGTCTTCCTGCTCGGAGGACACCCGCCGCAGGTCGATCCGCGAGCGTTTGACTTCGTCAGCCGATTCAGGCGCACCGATGGCCCGCAGCAGCCGTTCTGCGGTGTCCAGGGCCCGGTAAGCGTCATCAGCAGTGAAGGGCTCATGGTGGGCCTCGCGGTCGCGGACTTCCCGCATCTCACTGGCCAGGCTCTGCTCCGCGCGAGACAGCAAGTCCCCGAACGGATACCAGCCCGGAATCGCCCGAGCGGTGACGTTCTCGGTCAGCATCCGCAACCCGTTCTGTGGGTCGACCGAGTTGTACTTCTTGTCGCCGCCGGCGCCCTTGCTGGCATCTTTGGCGGCGAGCAGCATCGTCCAGTTCTTGTCGGCGGGGATCTTGTCGCGGGTAGCGCCGGTGATGAACGTGTCCAGCGATTCGCCGAGCAGTTCCAACGCCCGGCGGATGCGTTCGCGGTTACTGGTCGCCATCTAGCTATTCCCCCTCGAAGTCGATCGTTGATTGAACGGGTCGAGACGCTGCTGTTGCGGCTCCTGCGGCGATTTCGTTCCACGCTGTGCCCAATGCGTTGAAGTCCACGGCCAGCTTGGTTTCCTTGCGCCGCTCCGAGACCGAGAACAACAAAAAGGCCAACTCTTTGCACAGATCGGGCTCGATGGATGCTGGGACACGTCCCAGCATCGCGGCGGCGGCGGGGATGCCCTCAGCTGCTAGAAGTCGGGTGAGGTGCATGACGACCTCCCAGACGCTGATTGAAGGGTCAGTCGCGGGGTCGTAAGTGGGGTCGAGATTGCCGGGGGCTAGGAGTGTGACTTTACTGGCCCGACTGGTCAGGATTCCTGCATGATCGAGGTGGTCGATCGAGGCGTTTCGTGCCCTAGCGATGTTGTCCGCGTCTCCGTACGGCCCGGGCTCAAATCCGTACTGACGAAACCACACAATCGCAAACCGAGTGTCGGAGTCGAAGTCACCTTCTTGCTCGACCAAGACCTCATCGAGAACTTCGTTGATCCGGGCCAGCGCAGATCGCACTGGCATCGTTGATCCGTCATCCTCCAGCACCGCCGAATATCGCGAGAACACTGCCATGCCCGGCCCGATGGCGGCCTGCGGAAGATCTACCGGTGCAATTGCCCCCTGCTGCAAGTCCCTCAACGCCGATGGAAGTTCCGCTTTCAGAGTTGCGATGAAACGGCGGCGATCAGTCCGCGGTGCATCCTCCGGACGCGGGCGAAGAGCCAACACGATCGACGACGCGAGGGCGTTTGTCCCTACGCTTATCAACCGGCCTCCGCGCTCGCTTCGCATTGGCCAAGTCGCAGTGACGGTCCATCCGGCTTGGATCATGGCTTCAAGCAGGGTTTCCCAACCGGTCGAGACTTCCCCGCCTTCAGTCGTCTCGGACTGCTTGAAGGCGTAATAGACGGTGATGGGAAAGTTCGGCAATGCTGATTTACGTGCTTGCCGGAAAACTTCTCCGAAGCCAGCCTCAAAGAACTCTCGGGCGCCGTCGCTGCCCCCGTGACGGTACGGGTTAGCCACAAGCTCGTCAGCTTTCGGAACCAGAACTGTGCTGAGAAGAGTTGGAAAAACCGAACCCAGTGACCGGCGAAGCCAAACGTAGAAAAAGTCAGACAGGTCCGAATAACCGATGTTGTCGTAATACGGCGGATCAGTTGACACCAAGTAGCCGCCTGTGAATGCGGACTTAGCATCAAGCTGGCTCACATGGCCAACAGGACCGGTCGGCAGATACTCGATGACCTTGGATACGGCTTCGACCATTCGAATAAACGTGCCTGATGAATCTCCAAATGGATTGCCTTCAGCGAAATCCCAAGCCATTGCGATTGCTTGACGCGCAAACAGGTTTCGAAGAATCTCCATTTGCGGGTTGCTCGCCCAGGTTGTGAGTGAGGAGTGGTAGTCGGTCAGCCGCGACACGATTAGTCCGAGATACAAGGCAATGCTGTCGGCATATGCGACAGCCTCACCGCCGCCGTTTTCGAGGCAGTCGCCTTCAGGTAGGCCGGCGGCTAACGCACTCTCAAGCACATGTTTGCGGGCCTCACCGATCAACTCGGTAAAGATGTCGAATGCCGTCAATTGCCTAGCAGTGAACAAGTCCGAAAATATCGTCATGCCATAAGGGGGGGCAGATACGTCCCTTGGGTGGTAGCCAAGCTCCTGATCTGGCATACCGCTCGGGCGCGCCACCTTCGCAACCGTTTCGTCTTCCGGCGTCGGATCGAGGTAAATCCGAGACCGGTTTCCTTGGGCAACAGTGGCCATCAACTGATGCCCGATGAGCCCCGCTTGGCCCTGGACTCGCAGATAATCGCGATCAGCCGCGGCGCCACAACCTATACACACGGCTCCCGCACGCTTGAGGGTGCCGTCGTCTTCGCCCCTTGGTGCCGTTCGCGCGTCGTGACCAATGCTGAAGACAACCTTTCCGTTGACAACGACTGGGACAGAGTAGGCCTCCTTGCCCTTTTTCTTACCAAGCCACCATGATCGAGCCAGGGGCATCGTGATGCCGCAAGCAGGGTTAGGGCACTTAACGGTCCGAGCCCAGATCCAAGCAATGACAGTCGCTTTCGAGCCATCGGGCAGTATGGCTTTGGGGTAGAGATGGCCGATGCGTTTCTCGGCTTCGACACGAATCCAATTGCTGTAGCGGCGGACATCCTCGGCTAGCCCAGTGGCGCGCGGCCAGGGATGGGCAAGTTGATCTCGGCCAACTTCGGGAGAAACCGGCGGCCGCCCGGCGAATTTCGGAGGGATCTCGATAAGTGCCTTGTTGATCAGAACAGCGACTGGATTGAGATCAGATGCGTGGGCTTCCAGGCCGAGACGCTGCGCTTCGAGAGGTATGGTGCCGCCGCCGGCGAAGGGATCGAGTATGGGTGGAGGGTTGCCGCCCGTTGATGCCAAGATCTCTTTGTGGGCTTGATCGAGTAGCTCCGCGTTGTTCGCGTTGCTCCAGGCGGCGAGTTCTTCCATCAGTTGGTGGAGGCGCTTTCGTTCCACTGCGATGTCTTCATCGGTGGGGAACTTCTCCGGATGGGAGGAGGGGTCATCGACGAGTTGCGCGAACAGAACTGCCCGAGCAGCGGCCAGGGGGCGGCGCGCCCACCACAGGTGCAGCGTGGAGGGATGGCCGAGTCGTATGTATTTCTCTCCAGCGGACTCCTCGTTAATCGTCTTGAGCGGGATGCCGACTTCAATCAGCTTGCGCTTCGGGGTGTCTGTCACCGGTGTTGTCCTCTGGCTGGTCGATCGGGCTGGGCGGCGAAGGTCAGCATGGTGGTGTTCCTCGGTCCCAGGTCTTGGCCCAGTTGAGTCGGACGTCGGTAGCGGCGAGGTCACCGAGGTTGATGCTTCGGAAGTGCTCGGCGACGTAGCGGAGCTGGTCGTGTTCAGGTCCGTCGGGGCTGACTTCCACCATCACGAGACGATGCGCAGCGGGAACATTCTTGCCGAGCAGGACTTCGTTGAGGGTGATGGTGAAGTCCTCGGCTCCGGCGATACGCCCCTTGACTTCGATGAACACCGAATCGCCTTCGGGGGTGGTGGAGTGGATGTCGTAGCCGGTGTTGTTGTGCGGCATCTCGATTGGCTCTCGGCCCAGTGCGCGTTCGGCGGCCAGTGCGGCGTCGACCGCACGGCGCTCGACTCCAGCCGTCTCCTTGGCGTACATCGCGATCGGGCCGGGGATGAGGCCGGCGGGGATGACGAGTGCGGCACCGACCACGTTTGGTGGCCGTGCTGCGAGTTGCGCTTCGGCATCGAGTTGGGAGGTGCGCCGTTCGAGGCGGGCTTCGAGTTCGCGGGCGCGGACTTCCAGTCGGTCGGGGCTTTGCCGGTTCTTGCGGGACCGCCCGGCCTTGCCGGCGCTCTGGGCGTCTCGGATCCGGGCGGCTTCAGCGTCGAGGTAGTTGATCTGCTGCACCAGTCTCTGGCGCACAGCGGATTTCGTCTTCGCGATCAACGGCAGGAGTTGATCGCGAACCTGTTGGAGGTGTTGTGGTTGGGCGTGGGTCACCGCCCATGAGGTGGCCAGCTGTTCCACACCGGTGGTCAGCCAGGCGCTGGTGAGCGCTGATTGGGCTGCGGGGCGGGCCTGTTCGGGCAGTGGGTGTAGGTCGAGGTAGGGGGCCGGACCGGTCGTCATAGCCTCGCCCGTGGAGGTGAGGGTGACGAACTCGAAGTGTTTGGACACCACTGTGCCTGTGCCGTCGACGATCTCGGCGTTCAGCGCCACGATGAGCCGCGGTTCGGTGCCAGGGTCGGTGGGATCGAACAGCAGTGTCCCGGCTTCCAGGACGCCGCGGTGGGATTCGATGGTGGCGTCCAGAACGGTGTCCATCAGCGGGTGCCCGGGGGCGAGGAGTTCGGCGCGGCGGGCATCATCGGCGTCGACGCAGCCGGGTTCGAAGGTGGCGCGTTCGTAGCGAGTGGCGATCGGCAGAGCCGCACCGGGGCGTTGCCGGGAGCGGATGGTGGCCGGCACGTTGGCGATCTCGTAGCGGCCCTGCTCGCGTCGGCTGATCCGTCCGCCGAGTCGTTTGAAGGCGTCGCGGAAGAACAGCTCGATGTAGTAGGGCTGCAGGCGCCGGGCGCGGGCTTCGTCCATCTGACGGCGCAGCATGCTGAGTTGGTGTGGGGTCAGCGACTCGCGGGCCAGTGCGCGTTCCCGCAAGAGGTCTTCGGTGCCCTTGGACACCTCGGCGTCCAGGACGCGTTCTAGTTCGGCTTGGCGTGCCGGATCATCCCCGTAGCGGACCGCCTCCATCAGAAGCTTGCTCAGCGGCTGGTCTTTGAACGCTTCGCCGAGGACGTCGAACAGCCGGCCGCCGTAGGCGGCGCGTTGGGCTTCCATCTTCTCCAGCAGCCGTGCGAACACCTGGCCCTCGCGGGTTTCGTCCGCCACCAGATTCCACAACCGACAGACCTGTTTCTGGCCGATGCGGTGGATGCGCCCGAACCGCTGCTCGATGCGGTTGGGGTTCCAGGGCAGGTCATAGTTGATCATCAGATGCGCCGCCTGGAGGTTGAGGCCTTCCCCGGCGGCGTCGGTGGCCACCAACACCCGGACGTCGGGGTCGTGGGTGAAGGCCTCGCGGATGACGCGGCGATCGCCGCGCTGGGTGCCGCCGTGGATAGTGACGACCGCATCAGCGCGGCCCAGGACGTTGCGGATCTGCTGGGTCAGGTAGTTCAGGGTGTCACGGTGCTCGGTGAAGATGATCAGCTTGCGGGGGCCGTGGTAGCTGTCGAGCACGTGTTTGTCGTCGAGTAGCAAACGCCGCAGTTCGGTCCATTTGCGGTCCTCGCCGCTGTCGCTGACCGATCGTGCCAGGTCAACCAGCTTGTCGAGTTGGGCGATTTCGAACTCCAACTCGGCCACCGTCTGGGCGGCCGTGGCCGCGTCGACGACCGCCTCTTCGAGATTCTCGGTCTCCTCGGCGTCGAGTTCGTCGGGATCCTCCAGCCGCGTCCACGGCAGGTTGGCCATCGCGTCTTCCATCGGGGAGAAGCGGGGGTTGAGCATCTCCTGGCGTTTGGCTTCCAGGCGTTCGCGGCGGCGTTGCAGGGAGCGCAGAATCGCGTGTGTGCTGGAGGCCAAGCGGCGCTGCAGCACGGTCAGAGCGAAGCCGACGGTGCGGGCGCGGGGGTTGTCGCTGCCGAGCCGTTCAGCGCGGTTCATTTCTTCCCGGACGTAGCGGGTGACTTCGTCGTAGAGGTGCTTCTCGCCGTCGGAGAGTTGATAGGGCACGGTTTCAGCGATGCGTTCGGGGAACAGCGGTTTGCCTTCGAAGGTCAGCAGCTCCTCTTTGACCATGCGGCGCATCAGCCCTGTGGTATCAGTGGTGTGGGCACCGGAGCGGTATTCGCCTTCGAAGCGGTCCGGGTCGAGTAGTGCCAGGAAGGCTTGGAAGCTGGACTCGCTGCCCGCGTGGGGGGTGGCAGTCATCAGCAGCAGATGGCGGGTGATTTCGCCGAGGCGTTGGCCGAGTTGATAGCGGCGGGTGGTGTCCAGTTCCCCGCTGTAGTAGTTCGCCGACATCCGGTGCGCTTCGTCGCATTTACTGATCGGACTCACGGAACCGGGCCGCGGATCGTGCGGGAATGCATCGCGCACATGTAAGCCACACGACGCGGGTACGGCGTAACTACCCGATTAGATCGGACCGCTGGCTTGCTAGGGTATT